>NZ_JABXKM010000034.1:8216-57578 GCF_017115025.1 Nostoc sp. NOS(2021)
TTAATGAGTCTTTTAGCTCCATTAATGAGTCTTTGAACTCCATTAATGAGTCTTTTAGCTCCATTAATGAGTCTTTGAACTCCATTAATGAGTCTTTTATACTCGTGAATACGCAATTATGGCAAAGTACAGACGTTGCATTACAACGTCTGTACACACATCAAATTTCCACCAACAATCCTTAACCCAAGCATATTGGGTGACAGCAGTTTAGTGGCAATTGTCGCAATGTCCGCAACGCCAGTTAGCTGCTTCTTTGTCAAAACCAAAGGCATTTAACAAAAACTGCCAACGACACTGCTTTGTAGTTAGATATTGATGCATTTGTTTGGCAGCGTGTAATTGGGTCGGTGGCTGATTTGCCGCTTTTTGCCCAATAGTGTAATGAAAAGGATCAAGCCAGTTTAACTGACCATTGCTGTGGAGTAAAGCTAAAGCGATCGCACCATCAGGAAATTGTCGCGTTACTGCATTTACTTCTCCCTGTTTCGGTAATTTTTTCACAAGTTGCTGCGCTATTTGTTGTTGCGATCGCATTTGGTCGTGAAAAAACTCCTGTCTTTGCTTATCCTCTGGATCTAACCATCCCGTAGGTTCACTCACTAAGGTTAACGCATCTGCCGGTTTCCCATCTCTTCCAGCCCGGCCAATTTCTTGCACATATTCAGATAACAAATGTGGCGCGTGAAAATGAATAACCCACCTGACATTGCTTTTATTTATCCCCATACCAAAGGCGCAGGTACAAACCACAAATGGTATTTTACCACTTAACCAACTTGCTTCTACTTCACGGCGTTCTGCTGCACCCAATCCCGCATGATAACTAGCTGTGGCATAACCCATGTCTGCTAACCATTCAGCTAAATCTTCACTATCTCGCCTAGTGCGAACATAAATTAATCCCGATTGTTGCGGTCTATTTTGAATAAACTTTAATAATTGTTGTTTCCTCCCTCGTGGTGTCCAAGCGATGCGAATGCTGAGATGCAAGTTAGGACGGTAAGGATTCAAACGGAAAATCTCTGGTTGCTGTAATTGTAAAACTGTTTGAATAATTTTTTGGGCTAAGGGGTCAGCAGTAGCGGTAAAAGCGGCAATGCTGATTTTTGTTCCTGGTGGTTTTGATTTTAGCAATGCAGGACGCACCGCCCCTAATCTGCGATAAGCTGGGCGAAAACTATCACCCCACTGCACTAAACAATGGGCTTCATCTAAAATTAAGGCATTAATTTGCAATTGCGGCTGACATAATCTTTCCCAGACTGGCGCACTTAGCAAAGTTTCTGGCGATAAATAAAGTAATCTTAGCTGTTGACGTTCTAAAGCTTGCAGAGTTGCACGGCGTTGAGATGAAGACAATTCACTATGTAAAAGTGCTGCTTTCTGATGGCTTTGTTGTAGTTCCTGTACTTGATTTTCCATCAACGCCACCAAGGGCGAAACTACCAAAGTTAATCCTGTTTGTAGGAGTGCAGGAAGTTGAAAACAAATCGATTTTCCTCCACCTGTGGGCATAATAATCAGTGCATCTTTTTGTGCCAATAAACTGCTGACAATTTCTCCTTGTGGCGGACGGAAATCTTCATAACCCCAAATTTTTTGAAAAGCTGCGCGGACTTCTTGCCAAGATTTTGTTGTAGGCTGATTCATAATCAATGGTAGATGTACCAATATCCTTGAACACTGAATATAGCCTCTCTTATCCAGCTAATGGTTCAGTAATTTCATCATCTTAGGTTGCAACGCACTGACTGCAAGAATCAATTAGAATTAATTATTACGCACCAACGTATTAAATAGAATATTCAGCCAGATGAACGAAGAATTAAAACATAGATTTTACATCAACACCGATAGATCTAAATTAGATATTCAAATGATTCATGATTTTTTACAAACTTCCTATTGGGCTGAAAACATCCCATTAGTCCTTGTGGAAAAGTCAATAAAAAATTCTTTATGTTTTGGACTTTATGAAGGTAATCAACAAGTTGGCTTTGCGAGAGTCATCACTGATTATGCAACTTCTGCGTTGTTAAAAGATGTTTTTATTCTGGAGCCTTATCGAGGACAGGGTTTAGGAAAATGGTTTGTAGAATATATTTTAGAATATCCAGAACTGCAAGAAGTTCAAAGGTGGATGTTAGGCACAAAAGATGCTCATGGACTTTATCGGCGTTATGGTTTTAAAAATTTGACAGAGCCAGAAAAAATCATGATGCGTTTAAATTCTAATACTAATCAAGCATAAGCAATTTCTAAATTGGCAAAGCCTATGTAAACCAGTTTCACTCGATAAGCGCTCCCGGTTATTTACTAAAAGCGCTGATCAAGCAAACTATTTGACTACGGCAAAATAAAAATTAGTGACTCTTCTGATTTTGGGAATGAAAGGGACAACCACCTGCCGTTAATTTCTGAAGAAAGGCATTATTATCAAAGTAATGCTCTAAAGACTCAATCTTCAAATCATCAGTCACGCGAGCAATACTAACTCCTACCATTTCTATTGTTTCCCCTGTAGGTGCATAGTCTTTATAGGAACCATTAAATGTTCCCCAATGTCGCCACTTAAAGGTAACATTAGGCGGGCCCGAAAGGATTTCTGTCAATTCCCAAAGGAAGCCATTAGGAAAGGCTGTATGAAAAAGTTCAAATGAAGTTTCAAAGGTTTCTGTTTCAGAGCTATACTGCTCACTTTCACCGAGAAAGAGGTTATAAGTACCTTGCTGGGCGACATCCTGAGCAGTGTATTGTTGCCCCCCATTGCTACTCATTTTAAACTTATCAGTAACAATCGAAAGCCACTGTTGAGGATTAGATTTATGAGAAGCTTCCATCTCAAAAGTTCGGACTAAGTTTTGGGCGATCGCTTCTAAAGAACCTTCTAGATGCTGAAATTTGCTTTCTTGATGAAGAAATTCATTGGTGTAAGAATAATCCGGGCGTTTTCCTTCTCGCCACTGTACTTGTTCATCATCAGCAATGACTATATCTCTATCTTGTACCCAGAGCGGTAATTCTGGAGTTTTTTCGCTACTCATGCAAGCTAACTGACTATAAAGATCATTTCTTAGAATAAAATTTTATGGATATGAGGTAAATCTAAAAATCTAAAAAAGTAAACAATATTCATAATGAACTCAATAGACTTGACTTTTTGCCAAAATTAAAATATCAGCAAAAAGAACCACAGATAAACATCAATGTTTATCTGTGGTTCGATTGTTTTTACACTTTCTGTGCAGATACTTCCTCTTGCTTTTCTTGACTTTGCAATGCAGAATACAACCGATTCAGCGCATTTACATAAGCTTGCGCGGATGCCACAATGATATCTGTGTTCGCCGCATGACCAGAAAATACCCTAGATTCATAACGTAAACGAATCGTCACTTCTCCAAGGGCATCAATACCACCTGTTACTGACTGCACAGAAAACTCAATTAACTCGTTGGGCACATTCACCACACGATTGATGGCTTTGTAAACTGCATCCACTGGCCCAGTACCGATCGCAGCATCGGTTAATTCTTCACCATTTGGGGTACGCAGGGTAACTGTAGCGGTGGGACGGGCGTTGCTACCACATGAAACTTGCACTAACTCTACCCGGAACAAATCGGGTGCTTGTTGGATTTCATCGTTAACGATCGCTTCCAAATCCCAATCAGAAATTTCTTTCTTTTTATCTGCTACGTCTTTGAATCTGACGAATGCTTTATTTAATTCAGTATCCGACAGTTCAAAGCCCAATTCTTTTAACCGAGTGCGAAAAGCATTTCTCCCGGAATGTTTACCCAAAACTATTTGATTGTCTGTCAAGCCAATCAATTTGGCATCCATAATTTCGTAGGTGAGCCTGTTTTTTAACACACCATCTTGGTGAATCCCAGACTCATGGGCAAAAGCATTCGCCCCAACGATCGCTTTATTTGCTTGTACTAACATTCCCGTCAAATTAGAAACTAAGCGTGAAGTTTTGTAAATTTGGCGGGTGTCGATATTTGTTAGGGATTCTTGAGAATCTACTGGTCTTCCCAAGTAGGGGTTAAAATATTGCCGTCGGACATGCAACGCCATCACCAATTCTTCTAGTGATGCATTTCCGGCACGTTCGCCAATCCCATTGATTGTACATTCTAGTTGCCGTGCGCCATTTTTGACGGCTTCTAAAAAGTTAGCAACTGCCAAGCCTAAATCATTATGACCATGAACGGAAATAATCGCTTGGTCAATATTGGGGACATTTTCGATAATTCCCTTAATGATGGCTCCAAATTCGCTAGGGGTGGTGTAACCCACAGTATCGGGAATGTTAACTGTTGTTGCACCAGCTGCGATCGCTCCCTCTAAAACTTGATAAAGAAATTCTGGATCGGTACGGGCCGCATCCATTGGCGAAAATTCTACATCTGTCATGAAGGACTTGGCATAAGCTACCATTTCTTGGGCGATCGCTAGCACTTCTGCCCGTGACTTTCGCAACTGATACTCTAAATGAATATCAGAAGTGGAAATAAATGTGTGAATTCTGGCGTTAACTGCTGGTTTTAAGGCTTCGGCGGCCGCTTCAATATCTGCTTTAATCGCTCTTGCTAAACTGCAAATTACCGGGCCATTTTCTGTCCCGACAATTTTGGCAATCTTGCTGACTGCTTCAAAATCTCCGGGACTGGCATAGGCAAAGCCTGCCTCAATTATATCCACGCCCAGACGCGCCAGTTGCTTGGCAATAACTAGCTTTTCGTCTATATTCAGAGTTGCTCCTGGACACTGCTCTCCATCTCGCAATGTCGTATCAAAAATGATGATTCGATCTGTTTTGTTTGTCATTTGCGGTTTGTTGTTTAGTTTCTACTTGTGGCTCAATATATCTTCAACCTTAGTTTTTCTTTTACTCTTACCTTTGTAAATAATTGCTAAGACTACTAACCTTCGGTTTTTTCTATTTGTTCTCTGATATCATTTAAATCTATATATCTATCAGTAGCATTCCGTAGCTCTCTAGCGATCATTCCTTCTGTTGATACTACCGTAATATGTGTATTTTTTGAGCGTAATAGTTCGATTGCTCTTTCAAAATCTCCATCGCCACTGAATAATACTACTCGGTCATACTGGTCTACGGTATTAAACATATCTACAACAATTTCAATATCTAAATTCGCTTTTTGCGAGTAACGACCAGACGTATCATCATAATATTCTTTAAGAATTTTAGTTCTGACTGTATATCCCAGACTAATTAGAGCATCTCTAAAACCTCGCTGATCTTGTGGGTCTTTTAAGCCAGTGTACCAGAATGCATTAATTAATGTTGTTTCTGATTGCTCGTGTTTGAAGTATTCTAAGACTCGCCGAGGGTCAAAAAACCAGCCATTTTTTTGTTGAGCATAGAACATATTGTTTCCGTCTACAAAAATAGACAGACGATTCATTGGAGAACCCATACAAATTTACACCTAATAATATAAATGAATTTAGATGGAACAATAGATTATAGCAATTATTAAATGACAAGTTTGCTAATATCTATAAAGTAGCTCTTCATCTATAGCTTTTATCCTACCTCTTTCAAGGCATAAAAACGGCTGCAACATTGGAGTTGAGATACTGGATGCTAAACCTTATTCACCTCCGGCACTGCAAGAGCTACCCTGTGATCAAAATCTACCAATAAAATTGACTGAGTAACAGCATTCATCACTGTATAACCCTAAATTTTACTCCTAAAGAGGTATAGCATAGGCTTAGGGTAGGATATAAGTTAATGCCTATCTATAGGTAAAGCTTTCAGTATCACGAGACGCTTTGTGGGGAGTACCAATATTGCGCCAGAGACAGAAGACGGACTTGGGACAGCTTCTGGTATAGCACCCAGTTAGGAGCGTACCTGTTGGTTAGGTTAGGGTAAAATCTCGCTGCAACCAAATGCACAGGCAGAGTATATCCGGCTCTGATCTGTGGGACAATCACTCTTTTGTAACTCACTCAACATAAAAAGAATAAGTTAGGTAGTGCTTGAGTAGGAATCTCTTGGGGGCTAGCTCTGCCAATAAAAGTTTGTTGATGAATAGAAGATGCTTTACAAATGTATAAGATTGTCATTTAAGTCTTATTTGAATGTGCTTGTACTAAAACGTGGTCTGAATAAATAAAAGTGTTGGACTTAAATCAATCAGTAACACGATATGGCAGAAGAACCTACATCTACCTTAACTAAAAACTATGTCTCTGCTGCCAATAGACTGTCAAGTAAACCGACAAAAGTAACTTCGACAGCATCGGCTCGTCAGTCCAAGTGGATGGTTCGCTTAGGTCATCTCCTCGCTGGTGCTTGGGTAATCGGGGCAGCACTGCTGAGTGCTTCTGGTGGGGAATTGGTTCAATTGAGCGAAAATCAGGCGCTTTCTGACTTTTTTCAACTGCGTGGGCCGATTGTACCTCCAGAAGACATCGTAATTTTAGCAATAGACGATCAGTCAATATCAGTTCCCGAACAGTACTATAAAACAGATCCGAAACAGTATGCCTACCTAGAAACACTGAAATCTTATCCTTATCAACGTGCTGCATATGCCCAGGTAATCACAAAGTTAATCAAAGCAGGTGTCCGCTCTGTAGCGGTAGATGTCGTTTTTGACACGCAAAGTAGTTATGGAGCTACTGACGATCGCCAACTCCAGGCAGTATTGCAAAAATATGGCAGCAAAGTTACTTTAGCAGCCGTCTACGAAAATTCCCAGACGCACCAAGGGTCTTTCATGCAACTGATAGACCCACAACAGATGTTTCGTACCGGCTTAGTGTCCATTGGCTCAGTTAATTTCCCCGTGGAGGTGGATGGTAAAGTTCATCGATTGGCGAGTGAGTTTTCTCAGTTGTTACCTGAAGATAATTTGATCGAGAAGCTACCCTCTTTTGATGAAGCAGCGCTCAGAGCAGCACAAGTAAATTATCTCCGACCAAAGGGCGATCGCATTTATTTTTGGGGATCTGCGGGTACATTTGAGCAAATACCCTTTTGGCATGTACTCGACCCGGAAAACTGGAACACCTATTTGCAGCAGGGAAAGGTGTTCAAAAACAAGATCGTGCTGATTGGTGCAACAGATAAGTTAAACAATGATTATTATCCAGTTGCTGCTAGCAAGAGCAATAAACCGATGTCGGGCGTGGAAATTCACGCCAATGCGATCGCCACTTTGATGTCAGGTAAAGCGATCGCCCCAGGAATTAGCAGCCTACCATTGCGGGGTTTGTTTGTGCTAATTCTAGTTTGCAGTACAGCCTTGATCATTAGCAGACGCAAGCGTAGTATCAATAGATTTCTATATAGCCTCGCTCTGTCTGGTACTTGGGTAGGAATTAGCTATGGGTTATTTGTCTATGGTCAGTTAATTTTTCCGACTACAGTACCAGCGATCGCGATCGCGATGATCGGAGTTTGCTACCTGGGAACCTCATTAGTGAGAGAAAGCATCAGAAAACGCCAATTAGTAGACATTTTTCAGAAGTATAAAACTTCCGCCGTTGTCCAAGAGATTATCAGCCAACAAGATGACTTCCAAGGACTAATCCAGCAACGAGATTTAGCCTTATCAGGGAAAGTCCTGGCTCGACGCTACAAAATTGTCAAAGTTCTCGGTTCCGGTGGATTCAGCGAAACCTACATTGCCGAAGATACCCAACGTCCTAGTAATCCGCGATGTGTTGTCAAGCAACTAAAACCAGCCAACACCAAACCAGAAGGATTGCAAATTGCTAGACGTTTTTTTAACTCAGAAGCGCAAACACTAGAAAAATTGGGAATACACGCTCAAATCCCTCAACTTTTGGCGTATTTTGAAGAAGATGAAGAATTTTATTTAGTGCAAGAACAGATAATTGGTCATCCTTTAAATCAGGAACTCCCAGCAGGTAGAGCAATTGATGAAATTGCAGTGATCAAAATTGTCAGGGACTTATTGCAAACATTAACATTTGTCCATCAAAACAACGTGATTCATCGGGATATTAAGCCCAGCAATATTATCCGGCGACACTCAGACGGTAAACTGGTACTGATTGACTTTGGAGCTGTCAAAGAAGTCAGCACAAAACAGCTTGATCGTCAAGAGCAAATCCCCTTCACCATTGGCATTGGTACTCAGGGTTACGCACCAAGTGAGCAATGTTTTGGGCGTCCACACTACAGTAGTGATATCTATGCAGTCGGCATGGTTGGGATTAAAGCCTTGACTGGTATAGCACCCCGTGAGCTAGATAGAGATGCTGATGGGGAGATCAAATGGTGCGATGCCTACGGCGGTAAACTACGCACGCAAGTGAGCCATGCCCTAGCGAAGATTCTCAGTAAAATGGTGCTGGATGACTTCAAACAGCGATATCAGTCTGCATCAGAGGCTCTTGAGGCTATTGAAGCTCTTGAAGTTCTGGACAATTCGGTAAATCATGAAAGTAGACATCCCATATCACAAGATGACTCATTAATGAATACTTTAGACGATTTAGGCAATGCCACAAAATCTTGCTCAGAACCGTCCTCAGAAACTCCTTATTAGATATAAAAGGAATAGCGATCGCTCGATTATTGCTAAGTTATATTACACTTTGTGGGAAAAAAGCATCTTGTCTATTTTATAAGAGGTAGATGTTTGCGATGCCTATGGTGGGCGGGTATGCGATCGCACTTTTGATCCAAAGCATATAAATATAGCGGCTGCCATAATGGTTAGAACAAGTCTGCTATGGATAGCTGTGACAGCCACTCTCTTAGGATTTGCGAATGTCCTAAGCTGTCTGTCCACTGCTATAACAGCCTAATCTTAAGTTACAATCTCACCTAAGACTAAAATAGTTATGGAAAAACACCCTTGTAAATAAATCTATGAATGTGTTCTTAAATCCAGAGATAGAGCAATTCATCCAAACTAAGATTGAAAGTGGTAAGTATGCCATTTATGCCAGACATGAATTAGCCTTGCAGGATCTTATTATAGCGGCTAATTATAACACCTTACTTTCATTATTGCTGGGTACTTTTCTGCTTTCAGAAGGCTTTGAATCGGGTTTAGAGCCTTACCGATTTCATGTTCAGTAAAGTGATCTGTAAAATGAGCTATTTCTGCCTCATGTCCCCGATGATATAGTAGACAACTACCTAAGCTAGGGACAGGGTGTTCAACCTGTTTAATTGGGATTTGCTTGGGGTTCTCAATCAGGTATGAATAAAACTTCAGATGTATGTAGTTTAGCGACGAAGGTTGATTCATGAAGATAACTTCTTTGGGGTTTTGATCTACAGCAGCTTGGAGAGACTCTTTAAAGTTAAAGCTGTCCATAGCTTTGGCACTTTGAGGTGGGTAGAATATGAAGTAATTGAACTGATAGCCAATTATTTCAAATAGAAAAAAGATTAGTATGCAGGTAATTAGACCTTGCTTTCGATAATAATTTTTAATTGATAGGATAAATTTGAAACCATAGCAAGAGATCAATAAGATGTAATAACTTATCAACAAACTTCTCAACGCATGAGGAGAAACTCCCGAAGTTAATGCAGCACCCACAGGTGATAAAAATAAGTTAACTAAAAGGAAGATATTAAATTTATTGAGAATTAGCTTTTTGTTAATCAAAATATTTATTACACCTAGCAGGAATAGAAACCAAGTTATGCTAAAAACAACCCCTCCATAGCCAGTTGCATGTCGTAAATTTGTATCTCCGCTTCGTATCAAGAAGTCTGGCGACCAATAAATAATATAATTGTGAATAAATATGAGTACTTTTTTAAATATGGGTATAGATTCAAAAATGTAAGATATCTTACGAAATCTCACTGTTAAGCCATCTGGGTTGTTAACTGAAAATAGGATATATGGAATCAAACAAAAAAGGAATGTTGATGTGATACCTATTAGCTTCTTGATGTTATTTCGCTCATAGTAGATGATCCATAATGAAATCAACATCAAGAATGACAAGATACGAGCAGTAGGATATGTATATACAGAAGTACCCAAAGCTAACCCGCAAAGCAACACCTTAAAATAATTTAACTTCCCTTCTTTGTCTTCATGAAATATCATCCACACGAGAAGTGCAGTTGCAGAAGTAGCAGTTAATTGAGAAATTACTTCAAAAGCAATCCTAGATACTGTAAAGAAGTGTGGTAGAAATCCAAAGGATAGAAGAGCATAGAGCCAAACTATTTTGCTCCTTTGAAATATCTTATAAATTAGAATAAGCGTAAAAAATAAAGACAGAATGTAAAAAGTAAAGCTAGTGAATCTGAGGTTGAATTCTGAGATTCCAAACAACTTAAATATCAAAGTAGCAGTATATATATAAACAGGAGCCTTGTAATCATTAAAGCTTCTAAAGTATGTGGGTAAGTAGATGCCGTGTTCATCCATTCCGGTTTGAGCAATTAGAGCAGCGTTGTAACCGATAGCAGATTCATCAAGAAAGAAACCAGTTGGTATTGCATCTAACTGATAGAGGTGAGCAATTAAAATGGCTATGAATACTAGTGCAACTACAAAATTGTAACTTCTGTTTCCATATGCTCTAGAAATGAAAAAATCGCTAGCCTTCTCCCAATTCATATTCAAAATCCTCATATAGCGATCTGCTCTGATTTCTGAAATAAAATTGAATTAGTCTCAAACACCGAAGTCCATTTAAGATAGCCTATAGTACGTTATGTGCATAACGTGTAATTGATGACCGAAAGTATTGTACCTTCGTTGGGGACACCAACGCGATCGCTCTCGTCAAAACCCTTTTATTTTCTCTGGTAAAAAACTTTAGCCCGTAGTTTACCGCCGTAGGCATCGCACACCAATGTTAGATAAGTAAAAGGGTGATAAGGGTATAACACCTACCGAGTAAAGGTTTTGCCGGGAAATTTGCCGCAACTTTGTCAAAAGATACAAAAAAGTACCCAAATTTTTGCCAATATAATAAAATATTATTTCCTAAAATTCACTTGGCAAAAATCGGTATGAGTGCAAAACCGATAGAAGGTAACGGTAAGGCTTTTCTCGTTCTACTTTTGCCCATCTCGTTTTTGATTATTTTCCTGGTTACTACTTGGAGAATTTTACTGGCGGTAATTTTGCTGGTAATTGGCTTTAAGGTTTGGCAGGAATATCAATGGCAACAATGGACTGTTCGAGTTAACCCAATTTTTCATCAGTTGGTTCGGGAAAATCAGGGCAGACTTACGCCAATGGACTTGGCAATCAGGGGCAATTTTCCTGGAACAACGGCAAAACGCTACTTGGATGGTAAAGCCTCGGAATTTGGTGCTAGTGTACTGAATTCTGAAGATGCAGGGCAGTCTTATTACTTTATAACTGCCAGCATTCTCGGCAATATCCTTGACAGTAGTGAGCCTGTTAAAGAACTTCCGGCTCAACCAGTTACTAAAACTGCCCGATCGCTCCTAGCACCACCACCAACCCCAGAGGAGGAAGAACCAGAAACCGAATCACTGCCACAGCCAACCCATGAGCAAGCTAAACGATCGCTGGAAAAACAGTTAGTTTTTGGCTCTCTGATCCAATCTGAACTTGCTAAACGGCTAAATGTCTATTCCAGCACGGTTTATAAACGGCGAAATGATCCAGAGTTTCCTGAGTGGAGTCGCAGCAAAGATCCTGATGGTATTGCCTGGTCATACTTGGAAAAAACTAAGGAGTTTTTCCCACTGGAAGAAGAAGGTTAAACAATTCAAAATTCAAAAATATTAATTACTTTTGATTTTTGAATTCTAAACCCACAGCTTCGTTGATGGAATTTAATCCGCTTTGTTCTAGTAGGACAAGCAAACCTGCTAGAATCTGGCGTACCATCAGTGGGCCTTCGTAAATCCAGCCTGTATAAACCTGGATCAAGCTAGCACCAGCAGTAATTTTCTCCCAAGCATCTTCAGGAGAAAAGATGCCACCAACGCCAATAATCGGGATTTGTCCTTGGGTTTGCTGCCAAATAAAACGAATTACCTCAGTGGAGCGATCGCGCAATGGTTCACCACTAATTCCGCCAGCTTCATCCTGGGGTGATTTGCCCGTTTGGTCAATTACCTGGGTTTTCAGTCCATCACGGCGGATAGTGGTATTAGTGGCGATAATTCCCGCCAGTTGGTAGGTTTTAGCAAGAGTTATAATGTCAGCGATCGCTTCCCATGACAAATCTGGCGCTATCTTGACAAAAATCGGCTTTTGTGTAGTATTTTCTTGTTGCAATAATTCTAAGATGGCACTGAGCATAGAAGCATCTTGGAGCGATCGCAACCCCGGCGTATTGGGGGAAGAGACATTAACAACAAAATAGTCTCCCAAATCCTTGAGTAAGCGAAAACTATCGAGATAATCCTGTGCGGCGGCTTCTAGGGGAGTTACCTTAGATTTACCCAAATTTATCCCTATAGGTATTGACTGGGTTAACTCCTGCTTTTCTGGTGCTAATCGTGTCGCCATTGCTGCTGCACCACTATTATTAAAGCCCATCCGATTGAGAGCAGCTTTATCCAACGGCAAGCGAAACAAACGGGGACGCGGATTTCCTGGCTGTGCGTGAAAAGTTACAGTTCCCAATTCTGCAAAGCCAAAACCCAGGTTAGACCAAATGCCAGCAGCTACTCCATCCTTATCGAAGCCAGCTGCTAACCCTACGGGATTTGGGAAATTTAGCCCAAACAAATTTTGTTCTAGGCGTGAATCATACAGACATAAGGACTGCTTTAGGCGTTGGTTTACCCAACTAGCAGGGAGGCGTAGGCGTAGCCCGTCGTAGACATCGCTTGTTTGCGATAGCCAACTAAAACTGCGAATCGTCTGCTGGTGTAACCACTCTGAATCGGTTTTTACCACATTGAACAAAAGCGGACGAATGGCAAATTTATAAATATCCATTAGCTTTTATAAAGAATAACTCAGAAGTCAGCAGTCATAATTCACACCAGAATTCTGTACGAGTGGGTAATGAGTATTGGTCAAAACCTTGCCCAGAAACAAAATCAGGATGATTACAGTTCAGGTAGAACAGGAAGTAACTCAGCAGGATCGGATGACCGTGATCCAAATGATTCGCCAGTTCAATCAACATTTTTTTCCGTTGTCGGAGTGGCAATCTATAGCAGTTTTTGCACGAGATGAATCAGGCTTGATTGTTGGTGGAGTTCTGGGTGAAATCGGTTGCGATTGGCTTTATATCAGAGTTTTAGTTGTTCAAAAAGACTTACGCGGCAAAGGGATTGGAAGCAACATCCTTAAAACTGCTGAAAAAGAAGGTCAAAGGCAAAACTGTGTAGGGGTTCATCTTGAGACATTAGAATTTCAAGCTAAGGAATTTTATGAATCTCAAGGTTACACTGTATTTGCTTTTCAAGAAAATTATCCACTTGGGCATAAAAGATACTTCATGCAAAAGCTATTTAATCTGAGTTAAACAATTGGTATGTGATTGAACGCTCTGTTTATTAGTGTTAGGTACTTCTGGCTAAGTAGCTGGGCGAAATTAAATATAAAATGTCATTCCAAGCGGAACGCAGTGGAGTGTTCGCAATGACAAACTATCTTATATTTATTTAGAACCATCTACTTACATAACCCCCCTTAACACTATGCGAATTCGGTAGACTGCCGCGCTTACTCTTTAGCTTGTCGGAGTTCCTGTTTAGCTTGTCGGAGTTCCTCTTTAGCTTGCCGTGCTTCCTCTTTAGCTTGTCGGAGTTCTTCTTTAGTTAGCCGCACTTCTTCAGCAATCTGCCGCATTTCTTCGGCAGAAGTTCTCATTTCTTCAGCCAGCTGCCGGGTTTCTTCGGCAGAACTTCTCATTTCTTCAGCAAGCTGTCGCTGCTCCTCTTGTGAGAGCCTGAAATCTTCAGCAGACTCTCGATCCTTCTCTTCTAAAAGCCTGGTATCTTCAGCAGACTCTCGCTTTTCCTCTGAGACTTGTCTCTGCTCCTCTAGAGCATCAGACGAAGTTTCGCCCATTTCCCTAGCACTCCATAATCTAACTTCAACGAATCCGTTACCTAGAACTTTCAGCAAACACCCCTGACAATATTACTCAGGATGCTTTTCTGGGCATCTTATATATTACAAGCTATGTTAACCAATAAATCAGATGGGGCAGCCGCAAAAACCTATAGCCGCCGAACAGCAGATCCTCTCCTTGGGACGTGTCCTTGAGAGCCTCAGAGAAGAAGATAATGTTGACGTTCTGATTGAAATTACTATTTCTTATCTCAAAGAACAGTTTGACTACAAACTGATTTGGATTGCTCTTTACGATCGCCTGAATCACATATTGTTCGGTAAAGGAGGCATCACACCTGATCATGACACCAGCTTTTTACGGCAAAGGGTTGTTCTCAGTCCTGGGGATTTATTAGAGCAAGTGGTGATTGAACAGCATCCTTTGGGCGTAGCTGATTTGCAAACCGAAATCCGCGCCGCCGAATGGCGAAAAATTGCCGAAAAATTCCACATCCAGGGAACGATTATTTTACCAATTCGCTATAAAGATCGTTGCTTGGGTTTGTTGTTACTGGGTTCAGAACGCTGGGGCTACCTACTCACAGGGGAAGCAAAAGCACGTTTGATGATGGTTTTAGGCGAACTGGGGGCAGTGCTTTATCAAAAAGAGATGGATTTGCAGCACAAGCAAACCAAGAGAACCGACGAGCCATTATTAGAATTGTTAGAAAATTTACGCACCCTGACTAACCTTAATCAAAGACTTGAAGCAGCAGTGCAAGCAACTCATAAATTTATCTCCCCCACCCGGACAAATGTTTACTGGTTTGAGCGGGAAGGGCGCTACTTTTGGTGTCGGATGAGCAATCAGCTTGTCAAAATCGATCGCAATTCCAGCACTCAGCAAGCAGCAGGAATGACGGTGCAGGACTTGAGCGACTTTTATTATGCTTTGGCAGTTAACCAAATTGTCTCGATTGGTGATGCACGTAGTTCTTTAAAGAGCCATTTTACGGCAAAATTGCTGCAACGGCTGAAGGTGCGATCGCTCTTGGCAGCTCCAATCATCTGGCAAAAGAACTTAGTAGGTTTTCTGGCGGTAGAAAGCAATGAACCTCGGATATGGACGGAGACAGATAAAAATTTCGTCCAAGGTGTTGCTGGCTTAATCTCCCTGGTTGCAGCTACCGAAAGCATGGAAAGCACCATCAAACAGATTCAAGACGATGCCCAACTGACTGGACAAGTTGCCCAAGGTATTTATAGCGAACATGACCTTCAGGAAACTTTACACAGCTGTGCTAAAAGAGTTTTAGCTCGACTAGGTGCGACGCGATTTTTGTTGTTGCAGTATGACCCTGAGCAGAATAATTATCAATTTATTTACCAAAATCAGCCCCATAATCGCCGATCGTTGACATTTACCCTTCCTAATCTCAAAGAATTAGATGGGCAGCTTTTGCAACGTTCAACTCAAGCGGTGGAAATTGAGAACTTAGATGAAGATTTACGCTTTTTTAACTGGCGTCCTTCGTTGTTAGAAAATGGTGTGCGATCGCTACTTATTTGTAAATGCACTCACGGTCATATACCAGCACCACTTTTAGTTATCACTCACGAAACCCATCGTTCTTGGACAACTCTGGAAAAGGAATTGCTGTGGGCAGTTAGTCAACAGATTGGTGTCATTGTTCGTCAGTGGCAATTACATAAGCGCACCACCCAGCAGCAAAAAGTTTCCCAAGCATTTGAGCAATGCCTACGCATCCTGACACAATCACAGAACAGCAAAATCGAGGTCGAAAAAAAGCATTTAGAACGTACAGCACTCGAACAAATAGCATCAATTTTGGGCTGTCCACTAGCGGTACTGCTATCCTGGTCGCCTGGTGAAAGCTGGGCAGAAATTATCCCTGGAGTGATTGACAATAGTCAATTTGGAGTTTTTTCCGATGCATCTATTCCGATCCAGGCTGAAGCCTTAATTCAATGGGCACTTGCTACGGAGAGTTACCTGACTTTGAGGGTGGATAATTTACCCCCGGAAACCCGGAAATGGTTGAATACTCCAGATAAAGGTCAAATTTTGGTGATGGCATTACGTACCAATACTGACTATGAAACCACAGGTGTAGTGTTGTTGGTAGACTATCAAGAGCGTCGCTGGTCAGAACAAAGCCTCAGTGCGATCGCGACTCTGATTTCTCTATTAGCCTGGTGGCGTCGTGAAAAGCAAATTACCCGACTTCTAGAATCCACAACAAAGGAATTACAACAACTCAACTGGTACA
Source organism: Nostoc sp. NOS(2021) (assembly GCF_017115025.1). Classification (GTDB taxonomy): domain Bacteria; phylum Cyanobacteriota; class Cyanobacteriia; order Cyanobacteriales; family Nostocaceae; genus Nostoc. The sequence continues at coordinate 24,508 of NZ_JABXKM010000034.1, forward strand.
AACATCGTCGCCTAGAGGAAATTCAAAGAATAACGGCGCTGTCCCTGAAACAAATACATGATTTGGGCATTCCTGCTAATGAACTGACTCAGATGCGCTACCAGCTATTGCTGCGGCAGTTAGATCATACAGCCACCTCCATGAGTGGAATGCTAAAACTTGAACACTGGCAGCTACATATCAGTTGGGAAACTATGCCCATAGCCAGTTTACTGAAGCGATCGCTCGAACGCATCGAAAATTTAGTCAAACAACAAAAGCTGTGGATTGGTGTACATGGTTTGGGACAACCGATTGAGGATCAAGAGTCGCCAAAGAATTCTTCATTAGCTAGAGGCGTTCCTACCTCAAACGCTCAATCTTCAATGGCGATCGCTGGTGATATTGTCAAAATTGAATTAGTTATCCATGAATTATTGGTTACTGCCTGTAACCGTTCTCAAACCGGCGGCAGAATTGATATTTGGTGTCGCCGTTTAGATGCATCTAAAACCGTAGATGCAAAGCATTCTTCTGCAAGTGTAGGGGCTGAACATCAGACATCGCTAGAATTGTCGATTACATACAACGGTGCGATCGAACCACAGTTACTTACAGAGCTACATGATAATACACCCAAGGATGTGCTTGCTCCCTCCAACCTTGACCAACCACCAGGTTTACATCTGGTAATCTGCCAAAATCTTATGCAGGAGTTGGGAGGAGAGTTGAATTTCTATCAATTACCAGATAATCGGGTAGTTAGCCGCTTGTTGTTGCCGTTAGTTGGTCATGATTCTTAGAGGATGTTTGAAAAGTATTGGGCGAATTCTATGAGACTGTTGGCGAATAAGTGAGGGGTTAAACCCAGCCCTAAAACCTCGCTGAGAGCGTTGCTTTCCCGCCCTGCAATAAATTGCGGGCTAATAGCTAAAGTACGTTGAAACGCACTACTCGCGTTTGTTATATTGGCGATGCCTACGGCGGGCTTCGCCAACGCGTTTGCTACATTGGCGATCGCCTTTGCTACATTGGCGATCGCCTTTGCTACATTGGCGATCGCCTTTGTTACATTGGCGATCGCCTTTGTTACATTGGCGATCGCGTTTGCTATATCGGCGATCGCGTTTGCTATATCGGCGATCGCATTTGCTATTTCTGCGATCGCATTTGCTATTTCTGCGATGCTTACGGCTGGCTACGCCCAATACGGTTCGCTTAAGATCCCCCCGCCTGCGGCGACCCCCTTAAAAAGTGGGTAAAAGAGGGTTATGAGCAAGCCTTAAAAAGGGGGGTTGGGGGGATCTTCCTGGGCAAAATATCACTAACCGAACCGTATTGTGGCTACGCCTACGCGTTTGCTACAAAAACCATCACTTGATATTTATCCAAAAGACTTGCCTGCTCTAACTCCTGCCATTTTTTAAGTCATCGAACTCACATCATATTAACTACAAGCGTTAACAATTTATCCTTGTGACTGTCAACGCTAATTAAACGGAAGTATAAAATTATCTTGACTTGAATATCTACAAGAAAACGTGACATTTTTTAAAATAGTAGTTAATATGTAACTTGATAAAACACTGATCAACATCATTCGTTTTTGAATATTAAAATATATTAGCTAAATATCACCAAGATATTTATGACTTAGCATGAATAATAAAACAAAAATTGATTTTTATAAATTGCATTATCGTATTTACAGATTTAGATAGTTAATTAAATGTTTATATCTATTTTGGTATAAGAATAGCGGATTAAATCTGCATTTATTAGGTAATAAGATGAAATCAAAACTCTTAAGCCATCGCCTTTACGAAGATCAATATAAAATTTATCTGCCTGGAGGAATCTATTAATGAGCTTTAGATACTTCAAGCATTTGTTGAGATTTAGTTCAATCCAAAGCATTATTGTTTTGGCTCTCATATCAATTCCTAACTTGTGTGGTGCATCTGCCCAGACTACTCCTAAAGGTGGAATTGACTGGATTTTAGTAGTAGATACTTCTGCTTCCATGCGTGGTGTCGGTGGAACGAAAAATATTTTTGAACCAGTAAAGAATTCTATTACTGAATTTGTGAACACGGCCAGATTAGGCGATACCGTTACTATTTATAGTTTCGATCAAGATGTCACCTTAAATGCCAATGATGTCAGTATTAATAGTAATGCAGATAGAGGAAAACTCAAGCAAATAATTAGCTCACTTCAAGCTCAGGGTATGCGTACTTATACAGGTAAGGCTGTGCAAAAGGCTTTGCAACATTCTGCCTTTTTAAACAAACGTGCTGATGCTCTTGGTCGTACTGTCAGCATAGTTTTTTTGACAGATGGATTAGAAGATGTGCGTGGTATTCCTAATCCTATTTCTATTCCTAGCAATACCCAACTTTTACCTGATCAACAATGCAAGCCCTATATATTTTTTGTGTCTTTAGGATTAAAAGAACACGAAAAGCAGCTGAATGACTTTGCTAGTAATCCAGCGCTTTGCGGCAAGGGGCAAGTATTGCGAGATCCTGGAGGAGTTCAACTTAACAAGCTGGCTGAAAATATCCGACCAGCAATAATTCAACCTAAGCTTGATGTGAATTTACCCACGGCGAATTTGCAACCAGTATTACCTGGAACAACTACTGAACCGCTCAATATTAATGGTATTAGTAATGTCAATGGTAAGGTAAGTTTGCAACTGGAAGATCCTCAGCAAAGTGGTATTCGCTTAATTCCACCCGATCGCACCATCGAGTTAGTTGCTAATCAAGCAACAGTCATTCCCGTGCGTTTGCAGATACCAGCAGAGGCAAAGGGGGGCGCTAGTCGCTTGCGCTTGGTGTTGACGATCGCAGACCAAGCGATGTCTGGCGACAAGCCGCAAGGCGTCAACGCACCGATTACAATTGACCTACCTATAACCATTAAGTCAAAACTACAAATACAACCGACAAAGATAGATTTTGGCTCAATAGAAGCAGGTAAAACCACTGAAACCCAAAGTTTGCTAGTTAACACCAATATATCTGGAACAGCTAGCTTACAACTGCAAGGCAATTCCAAAGACGTTTCGATAGCAGAACCTTCAGCAGCTATATCCTTAGAACCAGGAGAAACTAAAATCCCTGTGCAGTTGCAGGTTACTGATAGCAATTTTGCAGGCGATCGCACTTTTACCTTAGTCCTAACCCCAGATAATCCGATTGTTAGTCCTATCAGTGCGGGAGTTCATCTGTATATTTTGATGCCACTGGGACGAAAAATAATCATTTGGTCGCTCTTAGGGCTGTTGGTGTTGTTAATTGCCCTGATAGTAGTTTGTCTGATTCAACGTAAAACCCCCTTGGAATTAGTCGAACATTTCCGTAACCGTAAGTATTTAGAAGGGGCGCTGGTAGTGCTGGAACCACTGCCACAATCATCGGAAGACCAAGAGATTAGTCTCACTCACCAGCACAAAAACAAAGTGTGCTTAAGTGAATTAATACCAGTAATAGCTGCGACCAATTCTGATGCCGAGTTAGTCACAGTTTGGCGGGCAGGCAAAAAGAATATAGATTTACATTGTTTGAAAGGTGTAATTTTTGTGAACACTAAAAATATAAATACTGATGAACTCTACGACGAGGACATTATCGAGATTGGCAACGTTAGGCTGCAATTTAACTGGATTGAACACCAAAGACCCTCTGAGTTAAGCAGTGGGCAGACAAACTCTTGAATAATATCACAGGAAAATGAATGTTAAGTCCCACGGTTGTGCGTCCCACGGTTGTTTTTCGTCCTACCGTTGTTATCGGGTTAGGAGGAACGGGTTATGAAGTTGTACTCAAACTCAAAAAGCGATTTATAGATGTTTACGGTTCAGTACCAGAAGTTATTCGTTTTATTTCGATTGATACTACGGAAAACATCCAAGAACGAGAAAAATCACCCGATGGCACCAAGGTGATCTTAGAACCTAATGAACTTTATGCCATCTCTGTAGCAAATCCCCTACCGCTAACACGTAATGACCACATCGCTGAATGGTGGCCTAGGGACATTTCAGCAGCCAGCCTGATCAGTGGTGCCGGACAGATTCGCGCACGGGGACGGCTGGCTTTATTTGCTAAAGTAGCCGATATTGACGCTTTAATTGCTCAAGCAATCAATGCTGTCCGCGAAATTCGCACTAACAAACAAGCATTTTCAGATAACTTTCAAGTTTCCAGCCGCGATGGTGTTGAAGTTTTTATTGTTGGCAGTTTGGCTGGTGGGACGGGCAGTGGTACATTCTTAGATGTGGCATTTTTAACACGAGAACGTCTTAATAATTTTTCTAATATTACGGGGGTATTTGTTTTACCGAGAGTGTTTGCCAATATTCCCCAAACTCATTTGGTGAAATCTAATGCTTATGGCGCTCTCAAGGAAATCGAACACTTTTGGGGATTGTCACCGTCTAATAGCATTGAGATTGATTATGGGATCAGAAAAGTCAAAGCCGATCGCCCTCCATTTGATGCGGTATTTTTAATTGACGGCGTTAACAAAAATGGAACTGTAGTCGGTCGTCCAGATGATTTGCAAAATTTAGTTGCAGATGGTTTGTACATTCAGATTGGTTCTCAAATCGGTCTAGACGCTGCTAACGTTGCTGATAACATTCGGGCTTATCTGGCAACTGGTGAAAAAATTCGCGGACGCAATATAAATTACTGTAGTTTTGGCTTTGCTACCCTGACTCTGCCAGTACAACAATATGAGCGGATGAAATTAGAAGACGCTCAAAACTTGTTAAAGAATGAGTTAATGGCATCTACCCCAATAATCGATTTAGAAAATGAAATCACCCGATTTTTAGAAGATTGCAACTTAGCAGAAGTGACTACTGTCCTGAATGCGTTAACTGAAAGCGATCGCGGCGGACAAATCAAACCCGAATTCCGAATTGGCGAAATGCGTTACGATCACACAGCTTTGCCGACGATCAAAGAACTTTACAAACGGCAGTTAGATCAATTTGAACAACGAACGGCTCAAGAATTGGGATTGAGTTTTTATCGCTTACAGCAGACTACAACTGCTGCGATCGCAACTTTCTGGGAGCGGAGTCTTAACCGTCCCAATGGACTAGCTTATGTCTTGCAATTTTTAACCAGACTTTCTCAAAAATTGGATGAATTGCAGCAGAGTGTACAGGGCAAATCCCAAGAAGCGAAATCAAACTTCAATGCTTTGAAATTAGAAACCCATGAGCAAAAGCTTAAAGAAGCTTCAGAAACTTTTTTTAAAAATAAAAATACTATTCAAGCAGCTTGCCAGAGGTACAAAGAACGGGCTGACCAAAAGTGGAAAACTTATTTACATTGGAAGCGGTGTGATAAAGCGGCTGAACTGTATGGTGTGTTGCGGGCTAAGGTAGAAGAAATCCAGGAAAAATGCCAACGTCTACACAGCAACTTAGATAAAGTTTATCGAGATTTAGAACAGAGTTATCACGAGGTCAATCGTCAAGGAAGTAACGATAATCCTTTTATTCACACCATTCAGCGGATCAATCTGCAATCGAAACGTCCCAAAGTTGCTGGCGAAGATTTTATCCGTTGGCATCGAGAACAGTCTGAAAGTTTAACAAATTGGTCTGAGAAAAAAGCTGAAGATGTCAAGAACGAAATTCTAAAATTTGTCGATGAAGCTTACTATCCTCTTACCAGTATGACTGTTGAGCAAGTTTTAGCAGATAGTAATCCAGAAGATGCCGGACAAGATTTGCAACAACTTGGTAAACTTGCAGTTCCTCTTTGGCAATATGAACTATCGGAAATTCCCATTCAACAGCAGCATTTAATCACAGAATTTTATTACTACGGAGTAGAGAGTAACAATACAATTTTTAGCAATCCGCCTCTTTCTAGTCGCTTGCCGAGAGGAAATAATAATCCTTCTTTCGTACCGACGGGCGAACCCCATAAGGTAATGCTGTTTCGAGTGGAAGTCGGTGTCCCCTTATTTGCCTTCAACGGAATGAAGGATCTAGAGTCAGCTTATCTAGATCCGAATAAAGTCTTTAAGCACTTACATCGCAATTGGACAAACTTACCCAATTTAATTCCACAGGAAGATGATGGTGGGGCATTGCGTTGGTTTGCCTTAGCGTTGGCACCCGATCCATATAAATTAATTGTAAATCAGAGCAAGAAATATTTTGTTTCTACAGAACAAGCGAAAAGATCAGATGACGGAGTTTTGCTTTTGGGAGATACTCGCAAGTCAGCATTTCAATCTTTCAAACGTAATTTGCCTCTAGTTCAAGAAATTGCTAACAAAGTTGAGCGTATTACTTACGAAGACAAAGAAAAGGCCAAATCTACCCTGAAGAGTTACATTAAGCACCTGAATCAGCTTTTAAAAGATGGCAACATTAATGCCCTGATTCAAGAACAAGTAGAAATGGAAATCCAAGAAATTGAAGCTTACCTGAAAGATTTAGATGTGATTAATTAGCCCTGTATTTTGCGCTCTAAGAGTGTCCTCATGCCAAAACCAACTATTTTACTTGCACTCGATCCTCACAGTGCCGCTTTTTGTGCAGCCATTAAACGGCAACTGCAAGAATTTCCAGCCGAGCAAAGGTGTTTAATTCAAACTTATACTTTAACTTGGGATGGTCAAACTTTTGGCTTTAGTGGTGAGTTAGATCAGTTTGCTGACACAAGTTTTGATCTCGCTCAAACTCATAGTAAACAAGCTTATGTCTCCAAAATTCGGACTCAGTTCACCGAAGCGACTGGCGAACTGCAAACTGCACTGATCGAATTATTGAAAACGGCTGATCAATCAAAAGAAGCGATCGCAGCTAAACGCCAAGGAATGGAAATCAGCAGCAGCCATCGAATATATCTCATGCTGTCAGTTAGCAATCAATTTACTAGGGGAGTTGTTTTTGAAATAGTACGCTTGATTCGTTGGCTATTTACTAAGTATTTCACACATATTCCTTACAGCTTAGAAGCTTTATTGTTACTACCAGGGTTATTTACCCAAGCCACAACTACTGATTACGGTGCTGCTTACGCGCTTCTGAAAGAGTTAGATTACAAAATGACTACTGGAGTTGCGATTACAGGTACTCAAAAAGCACCACCTTTTGATAACTGCTGGCTGATGGATGAGCAAATTGGGGGACTGAAGGATAATTTGCCCAGCTATGCTGATGCTTTGGCAGGTTTTCTCACCGTGGAACCGGAAACCAACGGCTTATTAATTGGCACACAAAAAGTCCGGGGGAAAATACCCGCCTATAGTGCATTTGGCTATGGAGAGCTATTTTTTGCAGGGGAAACAACAATTAACCGTTTGAGTTCCGCCTTAGCTGCCGATATTTTGATGGAGCAGTTTTTACCGAAGCCAGAATTCACTCCAGAAGCAATTCGCAAATGTCTCTTAGATGCCAAAGGATTTGTACTCAGCGAAGATTTCAGCAATGCTTTTCTCGGATTAGAACGAGACAATGGCAAACCAGTTTGGCAAGATTTTAATCCGCGCCTTGAGATGCATACAGGGCAGGCTCAAGAATATGGAATGGAATTGCAGCGTGCTTTTCGGCAATTTGAAAATAAAGAGCTACTTTCCTATAAGCGCACCCTGGAAAATTGTTGTAAACAATTACAGATAACATTAACCGCCTTCTTAGACCGCACCATTAATAATTATGCTGATGCTACACCTAGAGGTTTGCATGAAGTAGCTAGGCTATTAAACATATTGACCTTTTTGTATTTGGAACTGCAAACGGATGCCATTGGCGATCAATCGCAGAATCTGGTTACAGAACTGCGTGTGGCTGAAGCATTTCTCGACTCAAGATTGCAGGTAACAATTAACCAAGAAATTACCCAAAAGCTGCTCAACCAAATTCTGTCCTTAAAATCGCGGCAGCAACAATTACAAGATATTTTAGCTGAAAGAAATTCTGAAGAACAACTGCAAGAGCTACAAACAACTCAGAAACAGCTAGAAACGGCAATTGCTGACTATCGCCAAGAGTTGAATGCAGAAATTGAACAAACTCGAAAAATTCGTTTTATAGCGATCGCTGGCGCTCGTGAACAAGCCGCAGCTGTGATCGTTGTAGCTCAAAATCACCTAACTGCCATTGAAACTCAACTTGAAACAGCCACAGATCAACTAAATGAACTGTTAACAGAAGAAAACCAATTTCGATCTCAATATCTCGTCATTTATCCTATTTTGGTTGCTACTGCTTTATTCGGCTTGGTGGTTCTGATCGGAATTTTCAATCAATCAACACTATTGCTATTATTGCAAAAGTTTTGGGCTAACTTAGTTAGTTACCTGCTTTGGATTGCAGTAACAATTCTGGCTTACTTGGGTATCCTTTGGCTCAAGTACAGCACTAATATTCGCGGTCGAATTCAAAAGGTTCAGAAACAAATTAAACGACTAGAAAGCACTGTAAAATCAACGATTGTAGAATTACGTCGCAACTATAATGAACAATTAAAGTTGGAGTATGATTTATACGCCCAAAATCTTCGCGTCGAGGCATTGAATTATCTGATTAAAACAGTTAAACAAAGGGCTGAGACTTTACGCCAAACTCTTAGCAACTTGTCTGAGATATACAATGATTTGGTTGCTCAACGCGATCGAGCTACGACGAACTTCTCAGAAGTTAGACTCACAGTTCTCACCAATGCAGATATTGATGCTTATTACCAAAGTTTCCTGACCACACTAACAACTGAGACATTCACTCAGGAACGAATTAGCCGCTCTCAGTCGTGGAAAATTTCTGCTGAAGAATTTCAGAAGCAACTTATCCCCTTTGTTCACCAGCAGTTTGAACAATTGAGCAATTTGTCTATTGGGGAAGTATTAAAAAAACCAGATTTAATTGCCGCAAACACTGCAAATTTGCGTTTGAATCAACTTTATAATAGCGCTAACTTGTTGCTGCGAATTCAGGATATTGACACTAATTTAAACCCAACTTCTCAACGGGAAACTACCCTCTGGGTGGGGGCAAAAGATAAAGAAGAAATTTTTGCGCTTTACAGTCGCTTTAGTCGCACTTTAACCGCCTTGGTAGCTGAAGATGAGCAGAGATTGTGTGTTTTGACCCGTTCATTGGGCTTTCCGGCTTATTTTCTCAGTCAAATTGAGTTTTATCAAGACTGCTATGAACGAACTCAGAGTGAACAGATCGACGAAGATGAAAATATTCCCGATTTAATCCCAGAGGAAATTGGCTCTAGTCGGGAATTAAAACTAGCTTATCAAACTTTGCTTTTAGCGATCGCTCTTGGGCTACTATCCCAGCATTCTCAAGGTGATTATCAATTCAACGGTCGGTCACTTGGTAAAGATCGAGAACAAATTGCCTTAGCTTTAGCAACTGAGTTCACTTTTCAGGAACTCTATGGAAACTTAGATGAACGTATTGAAACATTTGAACGTGATTTTATTTACCATAAATTACAGGAATTAGGAACATCTGCTTCATATTTAAATCATCACGAAGGTAAGCTTTTAGATCATCTGCTCTCAGAGTATAACCCTCTGAATTAGGCGTTAAATCGCCCTATTTATGGTAAAATACGGTTCATTTAAGACTTAACTCTTTACCAAAGTTAATTTTTTTAACGAACCGCAAAGGACGCATTCGCGTAGCGTCTCGTAGAGAAGAACGCAAAGGAAGAGAAGGAAGAGAAGGAAGAGAAGGAAGAAATGCTTAACTGAACTGTATTGCTTTATGGTATGGCGAGAAACGCGAACCATCCATTTTGCAGAACTTAAATTAAAAAAATATCCCATCGTCGGGGCGTATTGCAATACGCCCCGACGAATGTACTAATCAGCAAAAATTCTGAGTGCGGAGTGTAAAATGATTTCGTGAGCAGGCTTTCAAAGACTCAAATTGAGCCAAAAAAGTTTTTCAGCCTGTGACAAGCTAATTTCAAAGTAGCCGATTATGCACAAAGCAGTTATTAAAGAGATGAAGATAAATCGTTTCATATTTTCCTCGAAATAAGATTTTCTGACATCTAGTTGTTCAGGGTTATTTGACAAAACTGAGTGCTTTGTATGATTGCACTTTCATCTAGTTCCAGGGATGAGCTAGCAAAGCCTGGGAAGTAATACCTAAGCCAATTAGGGTGATACAGAAGGCGCTTGCCACTGGTAACATTTTTATCCTGGGTATCTGGAATGGTAAATGCTCAAACCGATCCTTGGCGTAGACTAGCATTAACCCGATTCCAGTTAATACTGCTGCTAGACCTAAGCTAAAGGCCGATACCAACGCTAATCCAAAGCCAATTCGTCCCAGCGCGATCGCACTCAGCAACACTACTAAGGCTGAAGGACAAGGTAATAAGCCGCCCGATACTCCCAGCGCTAGTAGGCTAGACCACTTCATAGAAGTTACATCACCGTCAGGCGGTAGATGCGAATGCTCATGGTGTAGATGGTTGTGGTGATGATGCGAGTCATGGCTGTGTTGATGACTATGTACATGGTCATGTGAATGAGAAACCTGAGTCCCCTGCAATCGACTGATAAACAAATTCAGACCAATTACAGTTACCAGTACCCCAGAGATTACGCTTAACCAAGGGTACAATTGCTCTGTCAAAATAAATTGGGATGTGCCAAGAGTAACCAGCCCTAGAGCAAATATGCCAGCAGTATGGGTAATCGTTATAATCAGCCCCAAAAATAGGGCTTGTTGGGCATTACTACGGGAACCCACCAAATAAGCACCGACTAGCGTTTTCCCATGACCAGGGGACAAAGCGTGTAAACCACCCCAGAAAAAGGCGATCGCTAGAGCTATTAGGATAGTCAAGAAATTATGATTTTCCTGGGTAATTAGGTTAGTAAAGACATCATTACTTCTTCCTGTCAAAGCATTATCTGAGCGGCTGGATGATTTAACAGACGCTGAAGGCGCTTGTTCACTTGATATCAGAGACGGATTGAGTTTAAAGGAGATCCGACGCTGGTCGAGAGGACTGCTAAGTAACTTAGTAGGGTAATCTCTCAAACGGTTGCTAATACTCAAAGAGGTGAAATCACCTTGAATAGGAACGCCATTTGCAGCCACAGTAATTTCACGCCAGCCTAAACGCTGGGGATAAAACTGATCTTCAAATATTAACTCATTCGCGCCTACTAACTCCGTTGTCCCCTGAAAATTACAACTCAGCCGCAGTGTAGATAATCCTCCTACACCTGGAGGAAATTCGACTGTTGATTTGATCAAAGACAGTGCTAAAGGCTGTTTATTGATCAACACTTCCAGGTGTGAGTTGACTTCCTGGCATTTTTGGTTAGGGTATTGAACCGTCTCTATAGGTTCAGCTTTGCGATCGCGATTAGTATCTAAGTGATTAATCTCCTGAAAAGCAGGAATCTCTGCCATGTCTAGAACATAATCAATCCCCACACCATCGGTTGCTACCTGTACTCCTGCGTAGTGATTGATGGTGAAATTACCTAAAGGATGGGCATTTGCCCTCGGCATCCAAAATAAACATATTGCGATGATTGCAGTACTCCAAGCGAAGCAATGTAGCAGCTTTTTCATCTAAACCTCCAAAAGACCTTAGTCCGGCATAAACCTAAAATCCAATACGCTTGGGTTAAGGCTTAACTCTTTGTCAAAGTCAATTTTTTTAACGAACCGCGTTCGCGTAGCGTCTCCAAGAGTTGGACGCAAAGGAAGAGAAGAAAGAGAAGGAAGAAATCCTTAACTGAACTGTATTGACCTAAAATCGGCTTTTCTTCAATCTAAAATCTAAAATCCAAAATCCAAAATTGCTTGACGAGCTTCATCAGCATACTTGTGATGAAATTGAGGGTTGAGGCTAACAGCTTGAGTTAGTCGCTTTATTGCTTCTTCACGATTACCTAAGTGAAGTGCAATCATGCCAGCATGGAATTGCAGCAAAGCATCCTCTGTCCCAAAGCGAGTCGCCCGTTGTGCTGCCCTTTGCGCTTCTTGCCATTGCCCATTAGCCGCAGCTGCCCAAGCTAAAGTATCCTCTGCATATACATCATCTCGCACTGCTACTTCACTACGGGCAATCTGTAGAGCCTCTGTTAAATGAATTCCGTGTTCGGTGTAGTAGACTGCTAAAGCGCGATCGTAGATTCCTTTAACTTTGCTCAGGTAAGCTACTACCCCGATCAAATCTTCAGTTTCAGTTGCACTTTTTTCGTCTCCCAAAGCTAGTTGAGCATCAGCCTTATACCCCAGCGTTTCTACCTGTGGCATCAGTTCTATACCCTGGTTTGCGATATTTAGAACATCCTGCCAGCGATGCTGTGCCGCATAGAGGCGGGCTAATCCTGTAAACGCAGCTATATGCCGTGGGAAGAGGTCAAAAGCTTCCCGATATCGCTGCTCAGACAGGGCAAAATCCCCGACTGCAAAAGCCAGATCCCCAGTCCGCACATGAAACCAAGCACGAGTTTCGGCGCTCATCGTGTAGAAAGAGTCCATCTCCTGCATAGCCTCATCAAGTAGTTGCCGTGCCGAGGCGAGATTGCCAGTTAACTCTAAGTAACGGGCGACAACTACGTTATGACCAGAGTTCGATTCTTCCTCAGCAAGGTTCTGCAAGAGTTGATGAGTTGCTTCATAGTTACCCAACTCCATCTGAATCGATGCCTTCAGTGAGACAATATTGGGATTATCAAGAGATGAATTATTTAACACATCTAAAGCTGATCGAAACTGATGTTGAGATAGTAAAGCTGATGCTAGGAGCATAGAAGAAACCTCATTATGGCGCGGCTGTAGTGCCAGGGATCTACGTGCCGCTTGTTCTGCTCGTAACACATCTTCCACATCTGCCACTTCTCGAAAGCGCCTCAAATATTGATCGGCCAACAGACGTAAAAATATTGGGGAATTAGGAGATTGGGCAACTTTCTCCTCATAGACGCTGATAATATGCGATCGCTGTAAATAATCGGGGAAGACTAAATCTGACTGCTGAACTGGTAATATCTGCCTGGAATTAACAGTCAGCAGTTGCACGGTAGAGGAATATATACCTGACTTACCATTGGTGTAGCCTAAACTTAGCGCTTCTATATCAGAGGGTCTTAGTAAAACCAGTAGGCTAGTCAGCGCTAACACCCATAGTATTCGTAGATGCATAAACCCTACAAAGGATTACCTAAATAAGGGAAGTCAGAAAGAAAGTTAGCATTATTAGGCCCAACATTATCCGTAGTCAGCCCCGGAATTTCCCCTGTAGTAATCCCTGTAACTGCATTACCAAAAACAACAGATGCTGTTACATCAATTACGTCATCTTTTGGTCTTCTACCACCAAAGTTGTTGCCTAACTGAGTACCAAAATAACTACCGCTAGGTTTGGAAAGGTCAGCTTGGATAACATCAGGAATCGCCACTGAGATCACTGCATTGGCTATCCCTTGAGGTCTACCGATCGCGTTGACAAAGGCTTGAATGAATTGGGATTGATTGCTAGCGTCTTGCGTTGGTGTCTGAAGATTACTATTATTATGAGCTTTAAAGTCCATAAAAAGTTCATTCAGGGCTGGAACTGCTAACCGCTCAATCTGAGCAAAATTCCGATCTCTGAGTCTAGGACTTTTAACACTAGTTGTCATCCAAACACCAATCTTGCCACTACCAAGCAGTTTCCTGGGTAGCTCAACAATAATTGAGTGGACATTGAATGGAGCTAGGGTGTCTTGTGCTTGTCCAGGTGGTCTAAAGGAAAGAACTTGGAAGGGAGGACTGGGATTAGGCTGAAGACTATAGTTCCGATCCGGGATGATTTTGAAGAACTGTTCTAGATCGAAAAAGAACGGGTCTTTGCGTGTGCCAACAAAGAACTTTATGCCGTTAGATGCGGAGAATGTTTGGTTAAGTTGCCCTGTCAAACTTACTGGAAGCAAAGCTGAGTCTGTTCCTGCTATGATTGGACGACTTGGGCCGCGGACTGTAACAGTTTGTTGTAAGCGTGTGCGATTTATATTGAATTGGAGTACGACATCTTCAATACTGTCGCCAGTGTTATCAATCTTGAACTGATAAATAACATTTGGATCGAATGGTCTGATTTCACCAGAAACGATCAGAGGGTCGAAATCCATGATCAGGACAGCATTGTTGGGGTCTGCCGGACTCTCAAACACATACAAATCTGTGAGATCCGCAGCAGTGAGCTTAGTCGCAAGAAAAGTTGTGTCCTGGTGGTCTGAAGCCAAAGCTTTAGGGGTTGCATAAATTAGGACTACGAGCAAAATAGCAATAATTGCCACTAGGGTACGAAAAAAACGAGTAGCTCTAGTCCAATATAGCGATCGCTTGAGCGGAAAAAATGCCGCCATATTTTGCACTAGTTTATCTATAAGTACCCAGACTTCAGTTGGTATAAAAGAGGTGAAACTCCGAGCATTTATTCTCATAGTTGCCCTTCTTGAGGTGTTTTGTCTCTACTATTGTATGTGTGTACGTGGAAATAGCAAGTTGATAGCAAGTTGATTCAGATTTCAAAAAAGATTGCGGTTATTACTGAAGTGCCTCACAGCTTATTGGCTCCTACTACTCACTTAACAGAGCAAAACTTGCTCACTTCTTTATAGTTTAAGGTTTGAAGACTTATGTAATACATAAGCACTAGATAGGATTTGGGTATTTCAGCCGTGTTGTCCACCAATTGCTATTTAGTAGTCCGCATACTACTTTTCTATTACTTACAAGCGAGTGAAACTTACTCCTACCGAGAAACAAGCTACGTGTAGCATCTGGTAGAGTTGCGATCGCAATGATTTCAGCAAGTTGACATTTCGTTGCATAGTTAGGTTTATTCGTACCTACCTACTTACAAATTTACAGACTTACAGGACTTACGCAAACAATAGCTGAAACCCTTATTTTTAGGTAGGGGCAATTCATGAATTGCCCCTACAGCGTCTAGTTTTGCGTAAGTCCTAACTTACTTAAGAGTTGAACCATCTGTCCATAGTTTTGTATTCCCAGCCAAGTAGCTAAAAAATAACTCTAAAGATAGATTGACATTATATTTGTTCGCTGAAAGTATCCTCCCTTCGTGGCAAACTGGATTATAATTGTCTTCCATCTCTCTCAGAAATCAAATTATCGTATAGACAGTAATTATATGGGACGTGTTCGTTCTAAATCTGACCTACCTACAAAAATCTGTCCGGTATGTCAACGTCCTTTCACATGGCGTAAAAAGTGGCAAGATTGCTGGGACGATGTGAAATACTGCTCAGAACGTTGTCGTCGTCGCCGTTCTGAAGCTCAAAATGAAACTAACCGCGACACAGACGCAAATAGCGCAAGGGATTAATGGAGTCACAGGTGCAACCTAAATTAATTATTCATGGCGGGGCTGGTAGTTCTCTCCACGGTAAAGGAGGATTGGAAGCGGTGCGCCGATCGCTCTATATAGTAGTAGAAGAAATCTATTCTCTGCTATTGTCAGGAGCAACTGCCTCTGAGGCGGTGGTGCAGGGTTGCCAAATGCTCGAAGATAACCCCCGCTTTAATGCCGGTACTGGTTCAGTATTGCAATCTGATGGGCAAATCCGCATGAGTGCTTCCCTGATGGATGGTGCATCAGGGCGATTTAGTGGTGTGATTAATATCTCGCGCGTGAAAAATCCGATTGATTTAGCGCAATTTTTACAAAACTCACCAGACCGAGTGCTATCGGATTTAGGATCGGCTGAGTTGGCGCGGGAAATGCAAATTCCCAGCTATAACGCTTTAACTGATTTGCGGTTACAAGAGTGGATACAAGAGCGCCAGGATAACTTTAAAAGCACAATGGCTGGCGTGGTAGCAGAACCTGAACTGATAGAAAGCAGCAATGCGGGACGCGGTACCATCGGCGTAGTAGCTTTAGATGCCTACGGTAGGCTAGCTGCTGGCACTTCTACTGGTGGTAAGGGATTTGAGCGGATTGGGCGGGTAAGTGATTCGGCGATGCCAGCAGGTAATTATGCTACTAGTAATGCTGGTGTGAGCTGTACTGGAATTGGCGAAGATATCATTGATGAGTGTTTAGCCCCACGGATTGTAGTGCGTGTCACTGATGGGATGTCGCTGAAGGATGCCATGCAGCGATCGTTTGGGGAAGCGCACCAGAACAAACGGGATTTGGGAGCGATCGCCTTAGATGTCAGTGGAGCGATCGCTTGGGGGAAAACCAGCGAAATCTTACTCGCCGCCTACCACAATGGCGAAAAAATTGGCGACACCTTGGAATGGAATGATAGTGAATTGATTGGCTATTGTTGATAGGACTTACGCATCAAGTACGAAATGTAGGGGCAATTCATGAATTGCCCCTACGGTAAATCAAGGCTTTCACTGGCTTTTTGCGTAAGTCCTGACGTTGATTCATTATCCTAAATATTCAAAAATTGATGTGCTGATCTGCGAACTTTTCGTTTTGTTTTGTTGTGCCAGTAAACTGTAATAATTTCTGGGGTAGGAAGTCCTATTTTACATATAACTCGTAACCCGCGAAGCTCATCTATAAATGGGGCATAAACAGTATTACGCAAATTTTTATCGAGTAGGGTAAACCTAATATCTCGACAATGAAAGTCTTTCTCACCATATAAAAGAGCAATGTTCATCATCGTTTCATTAATTGCTCGTTGTTGTTTACGTCTTTCTGTATGGTTATGGTCTTTAGGATTGGTTTTGACTTTGAGTGTGCCAAGTTTGTTTTTATTTTCATCACTCTGGAATATCTGATTTAGTTTTTTGTGAGTATTCATAATGCTTTGTCTTTAGGTTGATGATTCGAGAATATCTAGATTGCAACTAATAATCCAGAGCAGAACAGTTCAGATTGAAGTGAACTATTCTGAACTGTTCATTTTATTTTTAATTGACTATGATGCTGTTAGTTGTCCTAAATATCACCTGTTACCCATGACTACAGCACATACATCCGGTAGTATTCGAGTCACGCCTGAAGGATTACAGAAAGTCATCAACAGAATGGCTGAACTAGAAAAGGACAGAGATCCATACACAAAAG
The DNA here is from genome assembly GCF_017115025.1 of Nostoc sp. NOS(2021). GTDB lineage: Bacteria > Cyanobacteriota > Cyanobacteriia > Cyanobacteriales > Nostocaceae > Nostoc. Next base: position 41,565 of record NZ_JABXKM010000034.1, read on the forward strand.
GTTGGACACAAGAAGACCTAGTAAATAAGTCTGGCTCAAGTCTCAGTACAGTCAAACGGTTCCTGAAAGGAGAATCAATTAGTAAACCTCATGTAATTTGGATTACTGGTGCTTTGAATTTAGACCCATTAGAAGTTATTTCACCGAAAGAATGGAATCAGGATACTGGCAATTTAGAAATTGACTGGTGGGAAGTTTGCCACAGAATGCTAGACAACCAGCAAGAACAGCAACGCATCAGACGCAAAGCCTCAGAAATGGGATTTGAAGTAAATGTTCATGTGCCACTGGGTTTGGTGGAACGCAAACAGCAACAACGGCGGGATGAGAATGTTGAGAGAGGACAGGTTTATCAGCTAGAAAAGGAAGTCATTACCAAAACCTACGAACATAATGATTTTCTGGAAGAGGTAATAAGTCAACGTTCTGCTCGAAAAAACAAGCACGTTGCTATAGTTGGGGAACCGGGAGCAGGGAAGACTACTTTACTGAGTGCGATCGCTTCACACATCAAAGACAATACGCAACACCTACCCATCTTTATATCTCTCGGTAGCTTGCAAGGCATGACCTTAGAGGATTATTTACTCAAAAAATGGCTTCCAGATGCAATGAGATTGGTTAATCCTCAATTTATTCCTAGTTCAGAAATAGAAAATCAGTTAATCACACGCTTTTATCAAAGTGGTGTTTGGTTATTGTTAGATGGTGTAGATGAAATGGGGGAATCTTCACCTGTAGAAGCGTTAAATAAAATTTCTAGAGAATTGACAAACTGCTTAGGACAAGCACGGGTAGTTTTGACTTGTCGGTTAAATGTTTGGGATGCCAGTCTAAATAATAATATATTGCCTAGTTTCGATACCTATAAAACCCAGGAATTTCAACCAGAACAAGTTAATGAATTTATTGATAAATGGTTTAAATGCGCTGAGAGTATACAGCAAGGTGAAGAACTAAAAGCAAAATTAATAGAACCTGGAAAAGAGCGGATTCCTGAATTAGTTATCAATCCTTTGAGATTATCTTTATTATGTCAAATTTTTTATCAAAATGAAGAGGGAGAATTACCAGAAACTAAAGCTGAATTTTATGAAATATTCACTCGTTATTTTTATGAATGGAAACCAGAATTAGTGCCTGATGTTATTAATTCATATCAATTAAAGAAGGAATTGCACCAAGCTTTAGGTAAATTAGCTTTAGCTGGAATTAATAGCGATTTAAAATTTAGATTAAAGCGAAGTTTAGCGGTTGAGGAAATGGGTGAGAAGTTATTCAAATTAGCCTATGATTTAGGTTGGTTGAATCAAGTAGACAGAGATGCTGTAAATGATGAAGATGTTTATGCGTTTTTCCATCCTAACTTTCAGGAATATTTTGCAGCTTTGATAATTGATGATTGGCATTATTTTTTGAATCATGTTCCAAATAATCCAGAAGAGGGTATTTATCGGATTTTTGAACCGCAGTGGAAGGAAGTAATGTTACTGTGGATTGGACGTAAAAATGTTGAAAAAGAGCAAAAAGAATCTTTTCTCAGCACATTGATAGATTTATCGAATGATTGTGAATTTTCTTACTTTTACTATGAACAACCTGATTTTTTGGGAGCTTTACTAATAGTTGAGTTTCCTAATTTCAGTCGCAGTCATGAAATAGTTAAGAACATAGTTGAATACAGTTTTGGATATTTTGATGCCAACAATCAAAGATGGGAAAAATCACCTTTATTTATAGTTAAACGTGCAAAAGAAGTTCTTAACCTAACTAATGCTTCTCATCTAGTTTATGCTCTTTTGAATGAACGAGAAATATTGCTATATGCTAAAGAATATATGGATAAAAACATATTTTCAGAATTATCTTCTGACATTTTTTGGACTTTAAATAAAGTTGATCATAACAATGATTTTGTAATTAATCAGATCATACACTGGATCAAAGAAGCTGAATATTGGTCTAATGATGATTATGACAATCCTAAAACATTGCCCTATGATGAAATTATGACAAGCAACCCAGATATAATTAATAAATTGTCAGAAATGCTTATTAAAAGCTACAATTCTATTATTGATAAACGGAGAATAGAACAAATTAAAAAACAAATAAAGGAAAATCAAGTTAGCCAGCAGAATACTGATCATCATATAAAGTATGATAGTTCTTTGATGCCTAATGATGTAGATACCATGCTGGAAAAATTAAATGCATATAATGCAGAAGAAGACAGGTTAAATGAGTTAGTGCAATTAGATGAAAATACACTAAAAATAGCAAAACTATTTAATACATTAACAGAAACATTGACAAGAATTGCTCCTAATAATCAGAATATAATCAATTTGTTAATCAATATATTCAAAAAAGAATGGGATAATGTTAATTTTGATCATGATTTTTGTTTGAAATTAGTCACAAGTATAGATAAAGTTAAAGCTAATAAACAAGAATTAATCGATTTTCTGAATGAAAAATTGCTTGATAATCATTTTATTGATGATTATCGTCACTGCTGTATTGCAGAATATTTGCTAAAAATTGAACCAGAAAATCATATTGCTATCAATATCTTAAATAAATCGCTACCAAAGATCAAGGATGATAAAATGACCTTGCGAATAGCCTCAGCATTAGTTGAAACTAACACTGATAATCATGAAATTATAAATACTCTTGTACGGTTACTTGACGATAGGAAAATAAACGAGCCTCAACAAAACATTCGCCTAGACGCTAAATCACTTTCCAACTTTCTTTCTGACGCTGAATCAATTTCCAACTTTCTTTCTAAAGTTACTCCTGAAAAAGTAATAAGCTGCTTGGCTAAAATGGCGTATCAATGTAATGATGCACGTATTGTTTTAGATGATATTTTTCAAAATAGTCAATATATTTTTTTACGTGAAAATGTAGCTTGGCGTATTTTAGAACTTGAACCTAATAATCAAGAAGCACTTATTTTTTTGCTTGGCAGGTATAAAAACCAAGATAATTCAGCGCAATATTTTACAGAAGAGGCATTCATTGATTTTCTGAGAGAATACCCAGAAAGCATTAATAATTTTATTAATGTATTACGTAACTGCCAAGATGTTAATACAAGTAAACTTATAATTCGACTATTACGAGAAGTAAGCAATGAAAACTATCAATTAGAAATAGTTAAAATATTGAAGGAGATATTAAACACTACTAAGAATGAAGGCATTATCTATGAAGCTATATCTGATTGTATCGCTTATTTAGCCGTTAAAGAACTAGGAACAATTGCTAATCAAAATTTAAATGCTATTAATACCTTAATTAATATCATCAGTCATACTAATGATAATGAGATAAAGATTGTAGGTATTAAGAGTTTGAGCAAAATCGGTGTTGGAAATTTGGATGTTGTAAACACTTTAATTAATTTGATGAAAAATCCTAACGAAAGCGATAATTATCGGTTGATTCGTAAGAGTTTACTACAAGTTATGCAAGGTAGGCTATTTGCAGTAGCAGTAGCAGGATTAAAAGATAACTTTATCGGCAAAGATGAAGATAATGATGATTACTCATATCTTCTTTGGCACTGCGCCGAAAATATGAGTTATCCTGATTTTTATCGCGCTTGGTATGGTGAATCATCCCCACTTCAAAACTTAGAAACCCAATTTACAGATATTCATTCCATCCTTTCTCAACTCCAACCCACAGATAAAACTCATCCGCTTGTCATCAACTTAAAATCATTGCAAGATGAAACCGATACAAGCGCAATATGCCAAGAAATTTGTAACCAAATTTATCTCACAGCTTTTACCGAAAATTCAGAAATTCCCGAAGTTAATAACGCGCCTCAACTAAAACGAATTATCCCCCAAATTAAAAAGCAACTGCAAACACAAAACATAGCTTTAATTATCAATAACTGCAAACCAAATCAAATAATTATTACCTTCTGCGATAAATTAAGAGATGTATTACATATCGCCTTTATCACTGATCAACCATTAGACCCACCATTGAAAGGTTTTCCACCTAACCAGCCAAATTTACTCAATGCTATTCAAAGCTGGATTAATGAGACAGCGTTCTTGCGTAAGTAAGTGGGTCAAATTAAATATAAAACCTCACTCTGCCTCCGGCTTCCCTCTCCTTACCAAGGAGAGGGATTGAGGGTGAGGTTTTATCTTATATTTAATTGTGCCTTCCTACTTATTGTTTTTTTTGAATATTCAGTGTTAGCGCAAACAACAAACATGGGAACGCTTAGTTGGGTTGGGAGCATCTCACTTTTGTCAAAATCGTCTAGCCCAGGGTTATTTTTGAATCAATTTTAGCGCCTGAGTTAAGATTTCTTGTTCGTCAACCATTGCGGCTAATTCTTCGGTTTCATAACGCCCCTCAAAAGTTTCTAGCGCCGCTCTTTTCAGTGCCACTTGATATCCTTGTTGCAGAATATCCATTAATTCTGCTTGATTCAAGTAAAAACCACCGGATTTGCGGCGCTTGTTTATTTTGTTGATTTCACGCACCGTATTTTCTATCGAAACATCCCAAGAGCGAGTAGAACGTTTTTCAGCCTTTTGTTTAATTAAATGGATGAGAAGAATCACACCATAACTATCAATTTTATTGATTTTGTCACTGAGGCTCATTTCTTCTAACTCATCCACCAACAGCAGCGCCTCATGGATTTTGCCTTGTTCTAGAAGTTGCCTAATTTCTAGCAGTTCTTCCATATTATGTTTTGAGATTTTGGCTTCACTACTAATCTAACTAGATTAGATATCTTGCAAAAATCCTGGTTTATGGTCTAAAACCACAGATGAATCGTGATTAACACCGATGAATTATTTATGTTAATCTCTAGTTTCATTTTCAACACTTTTCCTCCGCCAAGCTGGTTTCACCACTTGACGACTACGGCCGATCGCTAGAGAATCATTAGGAACATCTTCTGTGATCGTCGAACCAGCTGCGATGTAGACATCATCACCCAAGGTAATTGGAGCCACTAAAACGCTATTGGCACCAGTTTTTGTCCGATCGCCTATTTTGGTACGATGTTTCTTCACGCCGTCATAATTGGCAGTAATTGTACCGGCACCAATATTCACCTGATTACCGACAACGCTATCACCTATGTACGACAAATGTGCTGCATTCGTGCGATCGCCTAACTGAGTATTTTTCAATTCTACAAAATTCCCCACACGGCAACCAGCACCCACTTGTACCTGACCGCGCAAATGGGCATAAGGCCCAATTCGGCTGCCAGCTTGCACTGTGCTATTTATTACTACTGAATACTGTACGGTGACATTTTCACTCAACTGGCTATTTTCAATTAAACTCCCCGGCCCAATGTGACTTCCGGTTTTAATCACCGTATTTCCCCGTAGGTGAGTTTGGGGTTCAATAATTACATCCGGCTGTAATTCCACTGTTTCATCAATGGTGATACTTGTGGGATCGATGAGAGTGACACCCGCCAGCATCCATTTTTCCTTGACTCGCCTTTGCAAAATTTCAGATGCTGTTGCCAGTTGCAGGCGATCGTTGATACCGAGAATTTCTTGATAATCTTCCACATTCACTGCCATCACTTGTCCCACCTGAGTGACGGCATCAGTAAGATAGTATTCTTTTTGGACATTATTTGCCTGTAGATGGGGCAGCACCTTTGCCAAATCTGGCCAACGGAAGCAGTAAACTCCAGCGTTAATCCGGTGATTTTGTCTTTGAGCAGCAGTACAATCCTTATGTTCGACCATTTGCTGCACAAAATTTTCATCGTTACAAAAAACGCGCCCGTAGCCTGTGGGGTCGGGTAGGTGCGAGGTGAGAATAGTGGCGGCGTTTTGATTTTGGGCGTGAGTTTGTAACATCTGCTTGAGGGTTTCGCTGCGTATCAACGGTAAATCGCCGTTAAGTATCAGCAAATCCCCAGTGTAGTCTTCCAAGTGAGGAAGTAATTGCTGGATGGCATGACCTGTCCCCAGTTGCACAGTCTGTTCGACAAACTCCAAACTGGGAATTGAATGCATAGCGGCTTGCACTTCCTCGGACTGATATCCCACAATCACGATTCGCCGTGAGGGCGAAAGTGGTTCTACACTTTCGAGAACTCTCTCTACTAGCGATCGCCCACCCAAAGAATGTAAAACCTTAGGTAAGCGTGATTTCATCCGTGTGCCGCGTCCCGCCGCTAGAATTGCTACAACTACCATAATTAGCTATCAGCTATCAGTGAAATTGTGATTAATGCTGTTGGTACTTTAAAATCTAGGCTCAAATCATACCAGCTAATCATAGAAGACTGAAATATAATACCAATTAGCGTTATTACAGCAGCTACAAATTATTATTCCCTACTCCCTACTCCCTCTCTTTTTTCTGACAGAAGCGAATAAACTCTGCAAACTGCTGCATTAGTTTGGGATTACGCCAACCGGAATCAGCTTCTTGTTGCATTACTGAAAGTGCTTCTGCTGAAGTAAAAGCTCTTTTGTAAGGTCGTTCGCTGGTCAAAGCATCATAAATATCAATTAACTGAAATACTTGCGCCAGGTAGGGAATATCATCCCCCTTGAGTCTATCAAGGTAGCCTGAGCCATCCCAGCGTTCGTGATGATGACGAATAATGGGAATTACACCCCGCATACTGCGTAGTGGCTGGCAGATTTTTTCCCCAATCAAAACGTGCTGCTGCATGATCTGCCAATCTTCGGGGGTGAGTTCGCCTTTTTTCAGCAGCACTGCATCGGGAATACCCACCTTGCCAATATCGTGGAGATAACCAGCCCACATCAAATCTCGAATTTGGTAGCGTGAGAGGTTGAGGTATTCACCAAAAACTTGTCCCAGTTTTACCAGGCGTTCACAATGGTCACCTGTATTGGGATCGCGACTTTCAATCGACATGGCAATGGAAAATAGTACTTGTTCGGCATGGTCTAAATCTTCGTTCAGACGCTTCTGCCGCACCAAGGACTTTACACGTGCCGCCAGTTCCACACGATCAAAGGGTTTGGTGAGAAAATCATCAGCCCCAACTTCAATTCCCCGAATGCGCGATCGCCTGTCATTTAACGCGGTAATAAAAATCACTGGGATTAGTCTAGTCTGCTCATCCTGCTTGAGCAATTGGCACACTTCAAATCCATCCATTCCTGGCATCATCACATCCAGCAAAATCAAATCTGGTTGTTTTTGAGTTACCAATCCGACAACAATTGAACCCCTGTCCGCCTCAATCACTTCGTATCCTTCCATCCCCAAGAGGGCAACAGCAGTCATGCGACTGGCGGCATGATCGTCAACAACTAAAACCTTCGGCTGATCTAAATCAAACCCATTCACTTTATAACCTTTGGCTTGTAGTGTTCTAGAGACCAATGAATGATCACCACAATTAACATCAGCTTTTATCCAAGAATACGCTGCTTGCCTATCTTCAAGCATAAAGTCTTCTTGGGATAAGCCTAAAGAATAACCCTCGGAATTTTGCGATCCTATGGCATGATTTGAACCGATACTTTTCACTCTGCTAATAGGGTTTGACTCACTAAGAATTTGTTCTGTAAAGCCTGTATGGTTGGATTTCCATTGAATCACAAAGGCACTCCAAGTTTTTGCACAAGTTAATAGGGTCAGATGTCCAAAACAAATTTAATATTCGACTGTATCTGAGCCAGAGTTTCCATAGGGATTATGCATAATGTTAAGCGGTCTATCTGACTTTTTCGCAGCATGTATTTTTTATGTTACGAACAACGTGTATCTTGTTGTCAAATTTTTTGCTTCTAATTCCAGTATGATGAATTTTCACAAATGTTAAATCAGGTTTTTTACGGAGATTTTTTAACCTAGCGGCCCTAGAAAGCGTTATAATTACTTTCTTTATATCGAGATATCGGGTTTTGAGTTTCAAACCTTTATGGTAATCATTAGGTATACATGTTTTTACTTACTCAGTTATAGCAATACTTAATTACTGTCAAGGGGCATGTAATATTGAATACTACCACATAATTAAACTATTTGGTTTGTTAAAACTCTTGCCTGAGTATCTGGAAAGTAATAGGACTTACGTATCATACATATGTACTATGAAAATTTAGGCTTTTGAGCCATATTTATAGCAGGGAACTCTTAACAGGGTTGAAAGTCTCTTGGTGTCAGTGTTTTCTGATTAGCTGATATCAACCGCTACCTGGCAACTGCTATAACACCCAACACAATGAAAAACTCCATCCCAAGAGTGGGTGGAGTTTTTGGGTATGGGGAATGGGGCATAGGGCATGGAGAAGAATCACCAATGCCCAGCCCGTCGTAGACATCGCAACCGAACTACAAACTAGTTCCCATAAAATCCCTGCCTTGTGTTCCCAATAACCACCTTTTTCGCCAACGGGAGGTAGGTTCCAGCCAAGAGGTTTGTTGCTCTTGTTGTCGCCGCATCACTATGACTTCGGTTGAATCGCTCAATTGAGGATCGCGATAAGGAATAGCAGCACGGGTTAGCAAGTGTTCTTTTTCAGCTTGCGAGAGGGGAGTGAGTGCTAAGTAGTTTTTCAACTCAGCACTCCCAGAATGGGCTGCCACAGTACCAGGCGATCGCCTTCCTACCGGTGGGGTAGAACCGATAATCAAGCCAGCAGACAAAAGTGCTGTGCGTACAGCCGCAGAACAAGAATAGGTGGCTAATAAACCATCTTGATGTAAACACAATGACAGTTGTTTAATAAATTCAACAGCCCATAATTGAGGACACTGTGGTGGTGAAAAAGGATCGAGGAAAATTGCATCTGCCCAGAAACCCGACTGATGTACTAGCGTTATCGTAGTTCTAGCATCGCCAATTAGTAGCTTCGCTTTCAGGCAAGGTGTTTGCACTTGATGCTCAAAAGCTAGCTCTTTCAAAATTTCAATATAGTTACAGTTCCAATTGTTGAACAAGTGATGAGCGATCGCAGCTTGTGGCACAGATGGATTCAGTTCTAAACCGATTACTTCAACACAACAACTAGGATTCACTGCCCAAATTGTTTGCAAAGCAGCAGCTGTGTTATATCCTAGACCATAACAAATATCCAATAGTCGCAAGACTGGTTTTTGAGCGGCTGTAGCCAGTTGAGTCGGTTCCACAAACTTGAAAAAACTCTCCTGTTTAGCTCCATAATGGCTGTGAAAGGATTCACCAAACTCTTGAGAGACAAAGGTGAAAGAACCATCTGCTGTTAACTTAGGTGTAAAATTCTCTAAGTCTGACATTTTACAAAAAACTAAATAATGACTAATGCCCAATCCCCAATTTATTGTTTCGCCAGCTTGGCTGTTTGAACATCTCGAAGATCCGCAAGTCGTTATTGTAGATTGTCGTTTTTCTCTAGGCGATCCACAACTAGGACAACAACAGTACCAGACAAGTCATATAGAGGGGTCATATTACCTAGATTTGAATCAGGATCTTTCCAGTCCAGTGGGTAAGCATGGCGGGAGACATCCTTTACCTAATCCCAATGATATAGCTAACAAATTGGCGGCGATTGGGGTAAATTACCAAAAAAGTTTAGTTGTAGTTTATGATGATTCGCGCTTTGCCTTTGCGGCTCGTCTATGGTGGCTGTTGCGCTATCTAGGACATGAGCAAGTAGCAGTACTGGATGGAGGCTTTGCTGGATGGCAAAAAGCTGGGTATTCTGTTACAAATGTTATTCCTCACCCCCGGATGGGTAAGTTTGTAGCTCAAGTACAAACAGAAAAGGTGGTAGATATTACAGAGGTGAAAAGCCGGAAAGAGAGCCACGAGGTAGTATTGGTAGATTCAAGAGAGAGCGATCGCTACCGAGGTGAACGAGAGCCAATTGATAAAATTGCTGGTCATATTCCCGGTGCAGTCAACTATCCCTGGCAAGAAGTTACAGACTCTTCCGGCTACCTACTCCCTCAAGATGAACAACGCCGTCGCTGGGAAAAGCTAGAAACAGCCGAGGAAATCTTGGTATATTGCGGTTCTGGCGTTACTGCTTGTGTGAATTTACTTTCTTTAGAATTAGCTGGCATTAGCAAGGGTAAACTTTATGCTGGTAGCTGGAGTGATTGGATTTCTTATTTATAGCGACTAGAAGTATTGGGCGAATAGAATTCGCGGCTACACAAACGAACGCGAGTGCGTCTCGCAGAGAAGTCCACCTCCGTGGACTAATACAAAATCAAGTGTTTTTAACCCACGGAGGTGGGTTTTGCCTGTGTAGCCGCGACTTCCAGTCGCCCGGTGAGTAATAAATTAGACTTTTCAAACATCCTCTTAGACTAAAGGAAAAATCCTAACTCCTAACTTTTATCAAAACTGACCTAATTGTAAATTGCAATTAATACTGAAGAACCAGCCATCAAAATCAATGTTTTCGTCGGTTGAACTACCTAAACTCACTCCAGCCTGCACATTCATATTAGTGGTATCGGATATTCGGTAATTTAAGTGCCCGAATAGCCGATAAAATTGGTCTTCTCGATCGCGCTGTGTAAAGTCCGATAAGTTCGCCTGGTAGTCAATACCAACCTGGAGAGGCTTTTGCAAGTAGTAGTTTAGAGAAACCCAAAAGGAATTGATTATCCGATTACGACTTAGGGGGTCAGCAAAATTTACACTCAATTCGTAGAAGCTATCTAGCGTTAATCTTGAAGTTAAGGGATCTCGCCGTCCCAAAGAGAGTTCGAGGGAATTCTCATTTAAAAAGCGATCGCCTGCTTTGAAGCTATCCAGGCGATCGCTGTTGTTGGCATAAAATAACTGTTGATTGCTCCAACTGATTTCTCCGTACATTCGCTGGGATAGCTGCTGGTAAATACTGAGATTTAATCTCACCTGGTTGTAATCATATTGTGACTGATTTATATAACGAATGAGATTGCCATCAATTGAGCCGTTTAAATAAGTCTTAGATCCCAAAGGGAAATATGCAGAGGCTAACGTCAGTCCAGAAATAATGAAACCATCATCTATGGGACTATCATTTGAGGAAAAAATGTTATTTGTCTGGAAGTAGCCTACACGGGCTTGTAGAGAGCCTATGGGTTTAAACTTAACTACGGGTTGTTGTGTTGGTGGGGGTGGCTGCTGTTCTAAGGGTAGTAACCGCACACGCAACCCCAATTCGCGATCGCTATCAGACTCAGGTGGTAGTTCTGGCGATCGCAGCAGCTGTATTAGCCTCTCTAGCCTTTGGGAGTAATTTATCTCAGGTGCATTTAATAGTTGCTCTTTTGAGTCTGGAGGAGATGTAGGCAAATTACTTGGCTGCGATTCTAGCTGTGGCGGGTCATTTTGCTTTTGAGTATCTTCAGGTTTTTCGGTTGTGCCTGGGGCTTGAGTTGTTTCTCGTGTTTGCTGTGCCAGATTTAACGGCATCTGGGAGTCTAAAGGATGCGACTCACTGGACTGCTTGCACAAAGAGTTAATTGCCTCTGACTCCAACTTCTGACATAACTGCTGATTATTTACCTGTGTGCTTGCTAAATTTTGAGGACGCCAAATATCTGTATTTGCAGATTCTGCCGCATCTACTCTAATGCAACACCAACTTCCACCACTGGACGCTAACAAAATACAAAAAAACAAATTCTTCCAGTTCTTGAGTCGCATCTGGTTAGATCGCGTTGATCGCGTTTGGCAAATGTAGACCTACAAACTGTATCGGAAGTTCCGACTCAGAATATACAATTGAATGCATCTATTTTAGCTTTGTAGGTATATACTGAGACTACAAACTCAAATTGCTGCTTTTCGGATTTTTTCCCAGATTTTTTTGCAAAACTGAGATGCTCCGAGAAGATTTTTGCTGAACTTTAGTGAAATACAGCAAGTGAGTCATTTCATAACAGATCCCTAACAACTTCTTGTCCTGCATAACTTATGACCCTGTGGCTGAACTGATTAGAAAGGATTATCTGTAAGGTACTCCTCATTTAATTGTTTATATCAAGTACTAACTTTGAAATCTGCCACAGACTTTATTGCATACAATGTCAGTTTCAGAATAAAAACTTAAATAAACTAAACACATAGTTTATTTGTTATCTATTTTATAGATTAAATGTAAACTAAAATCCAAACAATTTTATCTAAAAAAACTTCCTCTACCAATTAGCAGCAGCTTAAATATTTAACTTTTTTAGTATTATTTGAAGTTTAGAAATTCTCAAACTATGTTTCATAAATCGTTCCCACTATTAGTGATTGCTTTATGGGGAGTTATAGTACTGCCTTTGCCAAATCGGGTAAATGCCATAACTCCTCTGACGCGAGCAGAGATTCAGAACCTCCGCAACTTGGTACAACTGATACCTAGAGATAGACAGAAAAAGCGTCCTGCACGCAAATCAGATGCAATGATTCCTGGGGATGGGTTGTCAACTGGTCGAGCTTCCCTAGCAGACTTGCGCTTTAACGACGGCTCTTTGGCACGAGTTGGGGAACAGGCAATATTTGAATTTTTACCAAAGACTCGCAGCTTTAGACTGTCAAACGGAACCGCATTACTGCTTATCCCACCTGGAAGGGGACAAACGCTTATACAAACGCCAAGTGCAGCAGCAGCAATTCGTGGTTCAGCATTATTTGTACGCTACAACCAACAAACCGATACCACGATTGTGGGTGCGCTGACAAATAGCGGCATTGAAGTTTCTAATAAGGAAGCTTCTCAAACTCAGGTGCTGCAAGCAGGACAGATGATGGTTATAGTTCAAGGCAAATTTCAAGGCTTATACGATTTTGATCTGAGAAATTTTTATGAAACGAGCGATCTGGTTCGGGGATTTGATTTGAATAAGCAAAATCTTACGCCTACGTCCGACCCAGCGATCGCTAGCGTTCAAGCTGAAACTGCTGGGGCTTTGAAGGCACAGTCGCCAATAGTAGGTGAGGGAGTAGTTGAAAACCCATCTTTTTTACAGTTAACCACTACTCCTTCTAATTCGTCTAGCAACAACATTATTACAAACGATTCCCCAGTAGTTCCTATTGAAGATAATTCCGTATTAAATTCCTTTGAGAACACAGGACAAGTCCTGTCAAATACTGAGCAGCGTCCTGGGAAAAATAACGCTATTAGGACGGTAAATTCTCCAGTAATTACTCCAGTCACTCCTCCAGTAATTACTCCAGTCACTCTTCCAGTAATTACTCCAGTCACTCTTCCAGTAATTACTCCAGTCACTCCTCCAGTAATTACTCCAGTCACTCTTCCAGTAATTACTCCAGTCACTCTTCCAGTAATTACTCCAGTCACTCTTCCAGTAATTACTCCAGTCACTCCTCCAGTAATTACTCCAGTCACTCCTCCAGTAATTACTCCAGTCGAGCCTCCAGTAATTACTCCAGTCACTCCTCCAGTAATTACTCCAGTCATTCCTCCAGTAATAACTCCAGTCACTCCTCCAGTAATAACTCCAGTCGCTCGTCCAACTACCTGAAACTCTCCCAGAACCGAAGTAGCAGACCGCCTACTCAAACGGGAATAGCAACCCGTAGGTTCAAAATAGGGGGAACTACCTGACCTTGCTAGAACTTTGAGACTTGTAGCAATATTTTATAAACTTAGTTTTTCCAACGGAGCAGGTGCATATATTTATACTCACGCCAGAGACAGAACTATAATGAGTGTTAACTTCTGCCTCTATTGCCGTCAAAGCAAATAGTAAGATTCCTCTTACCAGAGAACATCTGCTGACGCTAGATTAAATCAAGGATAGGATTTATGTAGGGTTCACCGGATATGCTTTATAGTTCAATCACATTCTCTGTGTAAGTTCCCAGGAACTAACTTGTTGCTAAAGAGATACATAAATTTATGACTTTTGATTACGACCTATTTGTAATTGGTGCGGGTTCTGGAGGTTTGGCGGCTTCCAAACGGGCGGCTAGCTATGGGGCAAAAGTGGCGATCGCTGAATATGATTTAGTTGGTGGCACTTGTGTAATTCGCGGTTGCGTTCCCAAAAAACTCATGGTCTATGGCTCTCACTTTCCCGGACTATTCAGTGACGCTTCCGGCTATGGCTGGAAAGTGGGTAATGTGGAGTTGGACTGGGAATATTTCATTACATCTATAGATAAGGAAGTTCGGCGACTGTCGCAACTACACATAAGCTCTTTAGAAAAAGCGGGTGTGGAACTAATTCCTAGCCGCGCCACACTGGTAGACCCCCACACTGTAGAAGTTGATGGACGCAAAGTTACAGCAGACAAAATTTTAATTGCTGTTGGTGGGTTTCCCGTCAAGCCAGATTTGCCAGGGATGGAATATGGCATTACCTCTAACGAAATCTTTCATCTAAAAGAACAACCAAAACACATCGTCATTCTTGGCGCTGGTTATATTGGCACGGAATTTGCCTGTATTATGCGGGGTTTGGGTTCTGAGGTGACACAAATTACCAGAGGTGAAAAGATTTTGAACGGGTTTGATGAAGATGTCCGCATAGAAATTGAAGAGGGCATGACAAACCACGGAATTCGACTGATTAAGAATAATGTGGTAAAAACAATTGAAACTGTGCCAGAAGGGTTAAAACTAACTTTATCAGGGGACGACCAAGAACCAGTAATTGCCGACGTGTTTTTAGTAGCGACCGGTCGAACTCCCAATGTAGATGGACTAGGTTTAAAAAACGCTGGGGTTGATGTTGTCGCTAGTTCTATCGAAGGGCCTGGATATCCTACCACAAGTGCGATCGCAGTCAATGAATATAGTCAAACTAGTCAAACGAATATTTTTGCTGTTGGTGATGTGACTGACCGAATCAATTTAACTCCCGTGGCCATTGGCGAAGGTCGCGCCTTTGCCGATAGCGAATTCGGCAATAACCGCCGCGAATTCAGTCACCAAACTGTACCCACAGCAATATTTTCTAACCCAGAAGCCGCTACAGTCGGCTGGACGGAAGCCGAAGCACGGGAAAAACTCGGTGATGCCGTAAAAATTTTTCACACTCGCTTTCGCCCCATGTACCATAGTTTGACTGGTAAGCAAGAGAAGACAATGATGAAGTTGGTGGTTGATAGCAACACTGATAAAGTGCTAGGCGCTCACATGGTAGGTGAAAATGCAGCTGAAATCATTCAAGGTGTAGCGATCGCAGTCAAGATGGGCGCAACCAAAAAAGACTTTGACGCCACTGTGGGTATCCATCCCTCAGCCGCAGAGGAATTTGTCACAATGCGGTAATAAAAGTTAGGAGTTATGAGTTGAAGAAAGAAATTCTTAACTCCTCACTCCTAACTCCTAACTATCTACACCCTTGCACTACATATATCTTCACGGCTTTGCTTCCAGCCCTAAATCTGCCAAAGCGCGGGATATAGGCGATCGCTTTGCCCAAATTCAGACAAAGCTGAAAATTCCCGACTTGAATGCTGGTGATTTTTCCCAATTGACAATCACTCGTCAGCTAACTCAAGTTGCCGCAGAATTCAGCAATGATTCTACACCAGTAACGCTGATTGGCTCAAGCTTGGGCGGTTTGACTGCTGCCCACTTGGGACAGAAAAATTTACAAGTGCAACGCTTAGTTTTGCTAGCCCCAGCTTTTGGGTTTTTATCCCATTGGTTCCCCAAGCTAGGCCATGAAGAGGTACAGCGTTGGCAGCAAGAAAAATATATCATGGTCTACCACTATGGGGAGCAGCGATCAATTCCTTTAAGTTACGATTTCGTTACAGATGCCGCCCAATACCAAGAGGAACTTTTGCAACGTCCTATCCCCACCCTGATTTTACATGGAAAAAAGGATGAAGTTATCCCCGTTGAAGCCAGTCGTAATTTTGCGCGTTCGCGTCCTTGGGTGGAATTAGTCGAACTTGACAGTGACCACGCCTTGGGTAATGTTATGGAAGAAATTTGGCAGGCAATTCGCCTCTTTTGCCAATTACCTTGAAGCTGTAAAATATTAAACTCACACCTAATACCATTTCTTTTTGAAGATGCGCCTATAGAACTTACCCAAAACCGCGCT
>NZ_JABXKM010000249.1 GCF_017115025.1 Nostoc sp. NOS(2021)
GGCTTATTTTAAGTAAGTTGTAGTTTTGTTGAGAAAGATCCGGGTAATGGATAGCCTTGCAAAGGGGAGGGAACTGGATTTCCGACTTCCCCCCTTTACAAGGGGGGATTGAGGGGGGTAATTTGACTTGTGTGTACACCGTAGCCTTAGCAAGGGGAGGGGAGACAAAGCGCAGCTTTGGCAGGGTGAGGTTCTTCGGGTTTAATAAGTAATCAAGCGGACTGATATCACTCTTCTTCTAGCAACTGTTCTACATATTTTTGCACCAAAGGCACTTGAAAAGCATTGCCTTCTTGAGTCAAAATCTCTTTTCGCGTTAGTTTGCGGACAACGCCTTTGTCTTGCTGTGTGGGAATTTCCCCGTGGATTAAACGCCGAAGTAAATTGCGTAGGCGTAGCCCGTCGTAGACATCGCTATCTGCTAAACTCTTCCATAATTCCCGAAAATACTGATCGCCTCGCTCAAGCACAACAGGTATAACTTCTTTAACATCCTGTGCAGTCACTTTTGCTGTATCAGCTTCTCGCCTGTTTTTTCTGATATCGCGGTTTAGCAACTCCACCAACTCATAACACACCAACTGAACGAGATAAGGTTGACAGCGAGTAAGTTGGATAATTGCATCTACAGCAGTTGGTTCATAGATATTGCTGAAGTTCTCTACTGGCTGTTGAATCAACTCGCGGGCTTCTGACTCGTGCAGGTAAGTCATTCGCAAAGCACGGGTGTTAATTAGATAGTCACTCCAGTAATCATCAAGTTCAGATAACTCCTGTGAACCACTAAAAAGTAAAATCCATTTATGTTGGTGTTGCAGCAGATTACGAATAAAATTGAGCGGCGCACGGCTGCTTGTTGCTTTCACTACCTCACCCAGGCGTTCATATTCATCCAAACAGAGGAGAAATTGCTTACCAGAGTTGTTGCGTTCTATTTCTGCTAACCAAGTTTGCAGCGCCGGAAATGGATCTTCAGCTAGTTTACTGGTATCTGGATTAGGCAAGTAGACTTTGCGGGGTAATCGCCGTGCAGCTTCGATAATTTGTTGAGCTAAATTCTCAGCCAATCCTTTTAACGTTGTAGCTGCTGCTGCTCCTTGTAAATCTACCAGCAAAGGTACAATGTTTGCTTGTATTCTGTAAGGTAGATATTTCAGCGCTGAGGTTTTCCCTGTCCTGCGCCCTCCATAGAGTAACAACACTGGCGGTTGCTCAGAAAGTGTCAAAGATTCGATTTCCTCAAATATGTCCTTTCGCCCTTTGAAACGATTCTTCGCTGTTTCCGGGTCTAGTGAATTACCAGCAATATAAACTTGCCGAATTTCTTTTGATTGCTGTGCCTGTTCCTCTAAAGTGCGCTGCGCCGTCTCTAGTATCGTTAGCCAGCTTTGTGCAGCGTTGCCAAAAGAGACAGCAACACGAGCATCTGTTGTTAAAGCTAGACTTTCCCCCAGTTGACGTAATGCGTTGATCGGAATATTCAGTAACTCATATTGACGATAAAGTGAAGTTGCTTCTTGTGATGCCCGTACATTCTGACTAATATCCAAAAATTGGGGTAGTACAGCGCCAAGTTCCTTTGGTGCTGGTGAGGGAATCCACGCTAGTTGGTTGGCAATCTCCACAATATCGCTCAACCTCTGACAACGGTTGACAATATCTCCAGCAATACCAGAAATTGCCTGTGCTGCAACTTTTTGCTGATTGGTGGATGTAATTAGATAATTAATAGTCTCACGGGCAACATCTGGGTTCTTTCGATAAGCCTCTACAATCATCACATCCATAAAAGGCAGAGGCAAAATAATCAATTCATCAAAGCGAGGCGGCAGATATCGCAAACAATTTACCCGCCTTCCATTGGAAGACAAAAAGAACAAGGTGAGTATCCATAGAAATTCTGGCAACCAGAAGTAAACCCGCAGCAACACACCGAAAATCAACGCCACGCCGTACGCCACGCCGAAGAACCCCTTGTCTAACCCCACGCCGAAAAACCCGCCGTTCAGCACGCCGTACGCCACAACTCCCACCAAGCCTCTCGCCCCGCTTCTCGCCTCGCCTCCCCCCATGAAGAACGCCACGCTTACCACCATGTAGATCGCTACGCCTCTCGCCACGCCTACCGACACGTCTCCCGCCACGCCTCCCGCCACGCCAAACGTCACGCCAAACGCCACGCCGAACGCCACGCCGAACGCCACATCTGATAAAAAAAATTTAGCTCCAAGAACACAGGTAAGTCCAGCAACAAGCCTAATAACTAGCTTATTTTTATTAGCGCCACACTCTAGAACCCTTCCTATAAACCAGCCCACCAAAAAAACACAGCTTAATAACCAGTTAAATGACTCACCACTAATCACAGTGTAAACTGGTGCCACCAGCAATACAGCAACTATTGGAAATACAGCAACTATTGGAACTACAGCAGTTAGCCACCAAACTTGCCCAGCATAGCGACGCAGGCGGGGGTTACTACAAAATTCAGCCCGTTTATCAAAGGGGTTATCTGTCGGCTTTAATTCTGGATGAATTTCCCGCAGCCAGCGTTCAAAGGTAAAAGGTTTGAAATAAATCCAATACAGCAGGCGCACGCAGTCAGCCACATAATTCCAAAAGCCTGATGTTGGCGACCTGTTACTCATGGCTACTTTATCCCCAGCTTGTCACGCAGAAAATCCCAAACTTGATTCCAGTGCAGCACACCCACCAAAACCAAAACGAGCAAAAGCAGAATTACCATCCCGATAATCCAGTTGCTCACATCATCAACAGCCCCACCAATGAACTTGGCTATTCTACCCAGACGTACTGGTAAATCACAAACTAACCAACGCAGCCATAATTGCCACCACTTTCCTTTTGCTTTAGATTTAGGATTTGCAAGCTGTTGTTCAAACTGCTGTTTCGCCCACTTGATAGCCTTGCCTTGTTGACGTGCTTCCCACAAATAATAACCAGCCAATTGCAACTTGTAAGGATGACGATCGCCCCATTGCTGTGCATGATTCTGTTCATCTATACTCAAAGCTGCACTATTTGTAGAGCGAGTTGGTAAGCGCGACAGTTCAATAGCCTCATCTGTATTTAGTTCTTTCAAATAAATAGTGTGACCAATATTGAAAAAACTAGAGACAAACCGATGCTCGTTAGCATAAACATCCAATTGTTTACGCGAAGCCACCACTAGCATCAAGGCGTTGCTATCCATCAGCGATCGCAAATTGTCATAAAATCCATTATCGAATTTATCGGGATATTTCAAAAGGCTTTCAAAATCATCCAGACAGAGGACGGGTAGCTTTCCTTGCTGTTTCCATTCCTTAACCGCATCTGAAAATGCTTGACGATTAAGCGGTTTAGTCTTCCAAGCATTTTGCAGACTGCGTTGTTGCCATCCCTGAACGTGATTCAGTAAACTTTGGGCTACTGCTTCATAGAAACCCGTTTCAGTTTGGCAATCTACACTCCGTAACGGTAAGTAAATCACCACATAACGACTGGTGTTATCTAATACTCGCTGCTGCCAAGTCAGAACGAAGTGATGCAGCAAGGAAGATTTACCAATGTGCTTCTCACCAACTATATTGATACTTGTAGGCTGATCGCCCTTCATCCGAGATGCGATCGCGTGTAATTCATCTTTACGACCGACAAACAGCCTGGGATCTTCAATCATCCCCGCAGCCACAAAAGGATTGTCAGGCAGCGCTCTAGAAGTCATGTAAAGCGTTTATCCTAGTTTCAGCAATTTAAGTGCAATTACCTAAAAGAATAGCACTAGCCCGATAATGTCTTTGTCGTCTTAGACTTGGTATCTGATAAAAATATTTATTTGGCAAATAGGCTAATGTTCACTGCTACAAGTGCAGAACAGACCGTTGATGCGATCGCCAGTTTCCTGAAACTAGATTAACCTGAGAGCAACCCCTTTAGTACCTTTGCCAAATACTCATACTGCTCTCAAGTGTTGTAAATCTGTTCTAACTGCGATGTCTAACGACAAGCCGCTTTGCGTCTACGCAAACGTTGTTGAAACTCCAGCACTTGTTTCGGACAAGCACCAAAAGACCCATGATTCAGAAAGGTAACATACGAGTCAAGTGACCATATATTAGTAACAGATAATCTAGAATCCAAAATTCATAAACTCCCCAGGCTGGATTCGAACCAGCGACCAATCGATTAACAGTCGATCGCTCTACCACTGAGCTACTGAGGATCACTCACGATTTATAATCTTAGGGCTAAAAAGAGGATTTGGCAAGTACTTTCGCCAATATTTTTTTAAATGCTTAATTTATAGAGATTTTGCAGCCAAAATCCATTCACGAACTTAAGCAGAGACTTTTAAATACTAAATATCTACTGTAATCCCATTCGTAATTCAGCCAGACGCTGCCGCGCTTTAGCATCAATGGCATTGGCTAAAAACCTACTCTTAGATTGTTTGCGCGTATGATACTTCTGTCGCATCCGACAGACTGTAGTTTCCACTTCCGCACAGAGTTGTTGTGCCGACAACCATTCAGCCCCATACCCCTGTATCATCAACTGCTGTGCCCGATCTGATGTAGCGACAATCACCCGAGAAATCAAACATTGGGCTATTTGCTGGCGAAAAGAAGCACAAGATTTTTCAATATAAGTATCTGCTGTCTGCCCAAAATCAGTGTAATAAACTGATAAAAGCTCAGTAATAATTTCTTTATTACTAGAGCAATTCTGATATTGGGCATCAAAAACTATTTGAGTTGCATAACCTTGAAACGCACTATAACCTGTCATTGCTTCCACAAGTTCGCCCCGTGCTGCCTCTAGTCCAACACTATCACGCGTTTTTTTAAGACAAGGCCAAGCGCCAATTATATTGTAGCCGTCCACTAACAAAACGGCTTGGAGTAAGGAACGGGGCATGGTTTTTAATCACAATTTTCTAGAGTTTACAAAATTCATTCATAAGTTTTATAATAATTGATGCTTTGTGTGTAACACTATGCTACACAAAACAAAAAATGCGATAAGCTCATAAAACTTACCTTAAGATAGACGCACTAATTTAAAACGCGCCTTTGTTGAAAAGGCGCGTCGCAATATTTTATTTAATAGTGGTGAGTTAAAAGTCACCTAACTTCTGTTTGGCGTAAGCCGCCGCTCAAAGCGCTCGTGCTGAGTGAAAAGACCGCCCACAAAGGATGAAGCATGTACTCGGTGCAAAAGTCCTGAGTACTTTTTACTTCACTCAGTACGGGCTAAACGCCCCGCTAGCGCTAACATGACTCAGCACTCAATTAAGAGGCTTCGCTATGTACCTCCATCAGACGTTGTTTAAGGCGCTGGGCTTCACCCCCATCAACCAGAGAACCTTTTTCTAGTAAGAAAGCGCCGTCACAGTAATTTAACTCGTCTAATCGATGCGTTACCCAAAGGGCTGTAAGACCTCGACTTTTGACGAGGCGGCGGACACCAGCAACTAAATCCAGTTGGCTATCTGGATCTAGTAAGGCAGTGGGTTCATCTAATAATAAAACTTCACAGCGACGGGCGATCGCACCAGCGATCGCGACTCGCTGTTTCTGTCCCCCAGAGAGTGCATAGATAGGCCGTCGTTGGAGGGTAAGCAAATTCACCGCCCCTAGCGCCTCCTCAACCCTTGCTCTGGTAGCAGCAGGTGGTAACTTTTCTTCCACCAATCCAAAAGCCACATCAGCACCAACCGTTGGCATCACCAGTTGATGATCCGGATTTTGGAAGACAAAGCCAACGGGGTGCAAAACCCGAATTTCGCCCGATTCAGGAGCTAATAACCCCGCCAGCAGCCTAAGTAACGTTGATTTCCCACTGCCATTTGTACCCAAGAGCATCCAAAACTCACCCTTGGGTACTTCCAAAGAGCAAGATTTGATAACTTTCTCTCCATTCGGCCAACTGAAATTTAAATCCTTGACCTCAATGCCCACTTGAGCCATTTGTCAACCTTGGTTACTCAGCAGCTACAGCGAAAAAGCCAGGTGGTCTGGCACCGCCAGGGGTTGTACCATCTTTCTGAAAAATCTGCACCCCAGAAATTTCACTAGCGCGGACAGCAATTTTTTTCTCTGTCTTGCCCTCGCACTTGAGTTCTACAATGTCAGGGTTCCCAGAACGGATTGCTGCCAAAATTAGCTGATAGACAGCCTCAGCATCCTCTGCTGACTTACGTTGTACTGAGATCGGGAAAGCAGTGTTTCTGATGCTTAAATCGATGGTAAACATTTAGCAATAATCAAATTTAACTGTGGACTCATTTTAGCGTCAGCTGACTGATTCTAGGGAAATGGGCATTGGGCATTGGGCATGGCTTTCTCCCTCATCTCCCCACTTCATCTAGCTCAAAAATTAATTTTTATGACAAATCCCCTAGAAAAATTAGCGATTTGCACCTAATATGATTAAAGGTATGTAAAAAATTGTAAACTTGGTTAACAACCCGGTTAACTTTCTGCCTATAGAAGGCTTTTATATAGCCATCTATAATACAGATACAACCTGTACTTATAAACATTTGGAGATTTGCTCTAATGACCATCGCAGTTGGACGCGCCCCCAGTAGAGGGTGGTTTGACGTTCTAGACG
>NZ_JABXKM010000163.1 GCF_017115025.1 Nostoc sp. NOS(2021)
TGTTTGTATATAGGTTTTATCATCAGTTAATGTCCTAACCTTCTTGTCCGTTGCTATAATTCTAAAAACTGGGTTTTTGTGCTTGGTAAGACCGAAATTATGTTGGTTGTAGCCCAATAAAGTCAGTTTTTTAAGGACTATATTGAATACTGAATCTGTCTTATACGATACAAAAATCTAACTTTTGAGATCAACTTTTCCCAGGAAATTAACACTGTTTGCCTGTCGATGGACTCACAAAATCATGTAAATCTACATCCCAAATACTGATGTAAATAAAATCACATTCTTGGCGGATAATCTGACCCTTGACTGAGCCATTCTGAAAACTAAAATTATCCAACTGGCGCTGTTGTACCTGTTTGAGTCCCTGCTTAATTTCTTCAGTGGCTTGCCCATCTAACATTCCATTCAAGGTAGTCTCCATTACCTGCGGGTCTACCGATTGGGCAAAAGATACCTCAGTTTGACGCAGCACTTTAGAATTACGATCAAATAAATAGCCAAGATCAATTTTGTCTGGAACTAGTTTGTAAACGACAGCACGGGTTTTGCCCCACGCGCCTCTTAAATCTTGATTTGGTTTGCCGAGGGTAGCTTCTACGATGTTTCTTGCTGTACCTGTAGGGAATGCGGGAACGCTTTCTCTGCTGGTAGTGGCAGCTAGTTTACTGCGCGGTTTGTTCTGTGATCTGGAACGCGCTTCTGGTGTGGGAAGTGCGTTGACATTGCCCAGATCAGGCATCGCCTCCTTCTCTGGTTCTGGCTGTGGTGTGGATACTGCTACCGATGCTGGAGTAGCTGAAGTTACGTGTTCTTTTTTTGCCTGTGGTGTGGATACTGCTACTGGTGCTGGAGTATCTGAAGTTACAGTCTCTGGTTCTGGCTGTGGTATGGATATAACTGGGGGCTTAAAGGTTGGCAAAGGATCGGGAATTACTCGCTGTTTTGACCGTGAGGTTGGTACAACTGGAACTGGAGAAGTTTGGGAAGAAACAGGTGGTTCGGGAGATGCAGGAGTCGTGGGCAAAGACTCTGGCGATCGCGTGGGACTTGTGGCAATGGTTGTTTCTGGTTGTTGCTGACGAGTAATGCTAGAAATCGCGATCGCACCAAGCAAGCCGCTTACCAGCAAACTACCAACAATCACAGCAGGTTTTTGCCAGTTTCCACCAGAAGAAGACCCGGCGATACCTTCTCTACGAGACGCTACGCGAACGGTGAGCTTCGCTAACGCAGAATTTTTTTGCGGGGAATATAATGGCTGGGTTTGTCGAGTCGATGTAGCAGTGGGAGAAAAACTGACCGTGGGAGTATTTGCAGCTAACTCAGGAGGTATATTACTAGTAGACTGCAAGGCATGTAGCATTTTACTGGCAGTGCTGTAGCGATCGCCAGCATGAGGCTTAATTGCCTGATTAACTACCGCCGCAAATTGGGAAGAGATGTTAGGGGCGTGCTGCTGCCAAAGTATTTCCCCAGTTTTCAGATCAGTTAGTAGTTCTTGCGGGTATTTGCCAGTCAGCAGATAAATCGCCGTTAAACCTAAGCTGTAGATATCAGTGGCGTAAACTGGGCGGCCAACGGCTTGTTCGCTAGGCATATACCCAGGCGTACCAATGACGAGCGATCGCGTGGGGTATCCTGGAGGATTCACCACTGAACGGATTGTTTCTTTGACTGCACCAAAATCAATCAAAACTGGCTCGTCATCAACAGAACGGAGAATGATGTTATCTGGCTTGATATCCCGGTGAATAATGCCTTTGCTGTGAACATAATCTAAGACTGAAAGCAAACTCAAGAGAATTTGCCGAACAGCAGTTTCACTCTCAAATCCTTTGGCTTCGACAATTTTTGTCAGGGTTTGGCCGTGAATCCATTCTTGGACGAGGTAAAATTGCCCGTTCTCAGAAAAGTAGGCGTAGAGTTTAGGAATTTGGTGACTACTTTCACCCAAATACTCCAAGGTTGCTGCTTCCCGTTCAAACCGCTGTTGGATAAGTTGGTAGGTTTGCGGGTCATTATTGGTTATCGGTTTGAGTTGCTTGATCACACAGCGACGGCGAGAAGGCATATGGACATCTTCTGCTAGAAAGGTTTCGCCAAACCCACCAGCGCCGATTACCTGGATAACTTGATAGCGATTGTTCAGCAGGGTTATTGTCATGAAAAATTACAAGGGTAAACACCCAGTGCGGAGTCGGAGACTTCCTGTTTTCTCCAGGCTTGTCGTCAGACATCGCCCTTTCCAAATGTACATCAGATAAGTTGATGACTGAATTGAGAACGCCAAAGAAGAGGAAAGGGGGTAGGGAGCAGGGGGGAGAACCCCATAAATAAATTTATTTGCTCTGAAGCAAGGACGGATTATATCATGTTCGGATAATTAGTTATGATTTCCACTGTCATTGCACCCCGCACGCCAGTCGCTCATGGGGAAACTCCCTGTTCCCGCACTGGCTCCCCTTAATCCCCTCCTCGCAAGCTCTTAGGGGAGACGAAGTGTAGCTTTGGCGGGGTGGGGTTCTTCGGGTTTAAGTAAGTAATCAGGCGAACATGATATTATTTCTTGTGCTACGCATCAGTTAGGGAGGCGGAGCCTCAAAATAGGCATTCCCAGTCTCCGACTGGGAACGAGGTAAATTGAGGGTTTGATGAAACCCGCGAAAGCGGGTAAAGCCTTGTGTAGACCCGGTTTCTAACCGCCGATTTAAGCGTAAAAGCGTAGCGTTTTTAATACAGGGGAACACATTGGCATTGTCAGCCGACACATTGGCATTGCAGGGTATTGTCAAATTTAATTTGCTACGAATTAATGAAATGCTGTACTAAGTGAACTCTATAGTCTCAACAAACTCTAAAATACTCTCCTTGATGTCTTCGGCTTCTTCTTCAACGGAATCGGGAGTTTCGCCGTTAATAAAGCTGTGCTGACTACTAACTATATACAAAAATTCACCACTGATAAAGGTGAGCAGCCCTCGGTAAGCATCTAATCTGATCGCCGTTCCATTATTTTCTTGCTTAGAAATCGTCGAACCTTTGGGCATATCAATTAACACGTAGTAAGCGCCTCGCAAAGTATCTTCAAGATATTCGGTATACTCCACAGAAGCATCTGGTACATTGGCAAAAATCGCTTGGGGTACATACTTGTCTACTAAGATTGTTTGTAAATATTCTTCTTGTCCAACAGACTCCAGTTCCTCTAACTGTTCCAGAGGGAAAGGGTAATAATCAATTCTCAGCAAAGTACCGATGTCATCGGAAAAGCCAACTACTCCTTCCTGACTTTGAATTCTCCCGCCCTGCTGCGGATCAACTGGAATCGGCACCGTAAAATTACTTAAGGGAGATTGATATGTCTGTTGACTAAAATCTTCGATGACTACTGTTTCATCTTCGTCGTCTGCATATTCTTCCTCTTCTGCTGCTTTAAAGGCTGCAATTACCTCCTTAATGATTTCTTCTGCTTCTTCATCTTCAAGTTCCAAGGCTGCTTGTAGCTTTTTGAGGTAGACTTGTTTCGATTTGGGGATGGCAAGTTCATCGTCTAAAAGCACTATCACCCCAGCTGCAAAACCATCTAGCACTAATTCATCTGAGAGAGATACTTTGGCGACATTAAACAAAGGCCCAATTCCCTCTTGTTCTGCAATGTCTATGAGTCTATCAACTATTTCTGCGATTTCATCTTCTGAGTATTCCTCGAAGACCTCGAATTCCCAGAGGATACCCGCTAAACTTTCTGCATCTACATCTTCAATGGATGAATCAGCGATCGCCGTGACAACTGCGATCGCCGCCACTGCTTCCTCTGGATTTAGTGATTCCTCTGATGTCTTTGGTGAGTTAAAAACCTTGTCATATTTGGTCATAATTGCTACCTGAATTAATTGCTTGATAGTAATGACAGATTGAAAGTGACAATGGTCAGTTTACCAATGGAGCGAATCTTCTAGAGAAAAAGTTGGCTAATACGTGGTTTACTCAGTATTGCTCAAGTATAACAAAACCTTGTTGACAGCTAATCTCCAGTGCTAATTAAACCTTGCTGTAATCCAACTCCACAAACTCCTGACTTACCGGATCATAATTTGAGATATACTCCAAAGCGATCGGCGATATTTGATGAAGCAATTAGCGTTAATAACTCTTATATTCCTTTGTTTTTATCCTCTAGCAGATGAATTATATCTATCGATAGAATTATAAACTAGCTAGCGATAGATACCTACACCGTGGGCCAGATGCCACAATACCGAAGTTTGTAGTGACACACAATACTCGAAAGGTTGTACTGTTGGTTCTACAAATGTGAATTACATGAAATTTTGAGTTTTTTTATGGTACAAACCCCTCCATCCCAGTTTTCACCAGATCAATACAAAGTTGATTCGGCACAAGAAAAAGTAGAAGCTATTATAGAAACACCACCATCAGATACGGAGATTGACCTAGAGTTCCTTTACACTAGAGATATTGAATTTCGTCAAGAAACCATTTACTTTCTTGTAGTCGATCGCTTTTATGATGGCGATCCAGATAACAGCGAAGGTGCAAACTCAGAACTGTACGATCCAACTAGACAAGAGTGGGGTAAGTATTGGGGTGGCGACTTGCAAGGTGTGATCGATAAATTAGATTATCTCAAAAACATGGGAGTGACTGCCCTTTGGCTAACTCCACTGTTCGAGCAGGTAGAAGAGTTATTTATTAGCAATGCGGCGATGCATGGCTATTGGACAAAAGACTTTAAGCGGATTAATCCTCGCTATATTGCTGACGGAGAGAACCCTTCTTTAAACGCTACTCAAGAAGAAAAAAATACGACCTTTGATCGGTTAATTACCGAACTGCACAAGCGCAATATGAAGTTGGTGTTAGATATTGTCTGCAACCATAGCAGCCCTGATACCAGTGGTAGTAAAGGGGAATTGTTTGATGATGGCGTCAAAATTGCTGACTTCAATAATGATGTCAATAATTGGTATCACCACTATGGCGAAGTGCAAAACTGGGAAGACGATTGGCAAGTACAAAACTGTGAACTATCTGGTCTAGCAACCTTCAATGAAAACAATACGGAATATCGGGAGTATATTAAGTCAGCAATTAAACAATGGCTAGACCGGGGTGTGGATGCACTGCGGGTGGATACTGTCAAGCATATGCCCATCTGGTTTTGGCAAGAATTCACTGGCGAGATGACCAATCACAAACCAGATGTATTTATTTTTGGTGAATGGATTTACAGTAATCCTAATGACGATCGCTCGGTGGAATTTGTTAACCACTCAGGGATGACACTTCTAGACTTTGGGTTGTGCGTGGCAATTCGAGCCGCACTGGCGCAAGGTTCAGAAAACGGATTCCAGACTATTCAATACATTTTTGACCAAGATTATCGCTACAAAGGGGCAACAGAGTTAGTTACCTTCATCGATAACCACGATATGTCCCGCTTCCAATCGCTGAACCCCGATCCAGCGATGTTGAAGCTAGCGATCGCCTTAATTATGACATCTCGCGGCATTCCCTGCATTTACTACGGTACAGAACAATATCTGCATGACGACACTGATGGCGGTAACGATCCGTATAACCGCCCGATGATGGAAAATTGGGATACCGAGAGTGAGATTTATCGCTGCATCAGGCTGTTATCTGGTTTACGGCGACTAAATCCCGCAATCTCAATGGGTAGCCACTGGCAAAAATACTTAACACCCGACGTTTACTGTTATGTACGCCGCTATCGTGACTCCGTGTGTTTTGTAGCTTTAAACCGAGGAGGAGAAGTCACCTTACCAGAAGTAGAAACAGAATTGCCCGATGGGGAACATACCTGCGTGGTGACTCGCAATAAGTATGAGGTGAAAGACGGCAAGATTTATGACCTAGTACTAGAAGAACGAGGAGTAATTGTTTTCAGCCACGTTGGCGAAAGGATCAAAGCACAGACAATTGTGCGCGTCCAACTCAATGGCGTGCATACCCAACCCGGTGAAATCATTGTGGTGACAGGAGATTGCCCAGAGTTGGGTAACTGGGATATCAGCAAAGCATATCCTTTAGAATACATCAACTCAAATACCTGGTCTGCTGAGATTCCCTTTGATGAGAGTGCTGGTCAGCTGATTGCTTATAAATATGCTATGTGGCGCGAAGGGCAATCGCCTCTGCGGGAAAATCTCGTAAATCGTCGCTGGGTAATTGCGAAAGAAGGTACTGTTAAATGGCGTGATACCTGGGCATCGGGAAGAGAATCTTAGAAATTTCAGATAAACAATCAAGTGTGAAGGAGCAAAATTTTCATCCTTCGCACTTCAATGTTTGTGAATTGATAGCGCTTCTCGTACTCTATGGGTACTCCGTTGGAGAACTCGGAGAGTAGCCGCTACAGTCTATGTATGCAATACTCTGATTTCTAAATGCTTCTTCAATATAGCAATCCTATTTGATTTCGTTCAAATTACAAGACTCAGATCCCCGACTTCTTAGAGGATACTGCTGGCGAATTGAGGGTAAGACCCCTCAAGGTAACCAGTTTTAGAAT
>NZ_JABXKM010000161.1 GCF_017115025.1 Nostoc sp. NOS(2021)
GCCCAATGCCCAACGATTATTTTGTATTTCTAATTTTATTTAATTGTGATGCTCAAATTTTTAAAGCTTTTGCGAATCTTTATTATTTAAGCTAATGACAGCTTGCAACAGATGGTGATTTATTTTGGCATATAGCTGTCTGCTTTTTTAGCACAAATAGATTCCTTAGATAAAAATATTTATTAACTAGCTAATTGCTAAAGATTTTCAACGTAAAATATTATCTAAATATGTTTACTTAGATTAAAAATGGCAGAGAGATAGGGATACCGTTCTCTGCCATTTTTTATAATCTTTTAAGAGTTAGTGCTGCCAACTTTTTGTTTCAGTCTACGTAGACAAATCTAGATTATGAGAGTTTTAGCTTTGAGCAGCTTGGACAAACGCTAATGTTAAGCTGTCTTTGGCGAGGAAGTGAGACAAATGATAAGCGCGTTCCTCAGTTTTCAACAAAATCTTTTCGTACAGATAGCGTGTGCCCCGATCGCCTAAACTCTCTGCCTGAGCAGCTTGGCGGCGGATTACACCAATAATGGCTTGTTCTGCGGCTAGGTCATTTTCCACCATTTGGCGGGAGGAATATACGCCTTCAGATTCTTGCTCAAAACAGGTTAATTCTGCTAATTTGCTGAAGGTCGCTACTGGCACACCACCTAGTCCATCCAAGCGTTCTCCAATTTCATGAACGTGGTCTTGTACTTGGTCGTAGCTTTCGTTAAAAAACTCATGCAGAGAATAAAATTCTGAGCCTTCAACTACAAAATGATGCTTTTGGTACTGCAAGTATAGTGCCTGGAAACTAGCTAATACAACGTTGAATCCTTCTGTAACTGGAGCCGTGACGCTGTGATCCAGCAACACGGGATTGTCATATACATGACCAAAATTCCGTAACAAAGTTTGCGTTTCAGACATTGTTCTCCTCGCTCTTTAGCAGTTATAGATTTTAACTGCTTATTCTTTACATATTAACATTTTAACAATTAAGAGCAAGCCGATTCGCCATCACAATATTTTGTATTTTTGCTTACTAAAAGTCTCAAGTTTATGGTTTACTGGATGATGGTACACTCATCAAGTTGCATGTTTTTATCATTATTGTTGACATCAAAGCTTAAGTGTGTATATACCCAAAGAAGTGGGGAAGACAAAGGAGAATTTTCTCCGTTGTCTCCCTTTCAATATGGGATGACTACAAAAATTTTATTTTTTTTTCAAAATTAATGAGAATTCTTTGCACTTAAGGTATGCTGGTTTCAAGCGGCTAAACTCCTAAAACTTTCAAAAAGCAGGAAGTTAAATCGTGGTAGTTACTGCAAGTTTGTTGCACTTTGAGGGCAATTCTCTTGAAATCGTTTAGTTCAAAAATAGAAATAAACCACCTTGTAGAGGTGAATTGGGCAGATCGCTGGCAAGTCTATCAACGCCTAAAGGAGTTAGACATTCCCTGTAGTTGTGCGGCTAACCAGGCATTAAAAGTTGAAATTGAGAATCCTACTACGGCTGTTCAACTTTGGAGTGTGATCCGACGATTTACAGCCTCCCGTCAAGACCAGATTTGGACTCTTGAACGCTGCTGGCATAGTCGTTACCAATAGTTCTAATCTGTGGCGGCGGCTGAAAATCTCTCGCTTGATAGCTTGTATTAGTAAAAAGGAGGTTAAAAAAATGGGTGGATCTCACAGTATGGAAGTATCAGAATTTTGCCTTGAAGGCAGGTTTATAGATTTTGTTATTAAAGATGGCTATAAGCTTAAAGGCTTATTGTTGGGGACTCATGAGGGTGAGTCTTACATTAAACTAGCTAAACATTTACGGGCTGCTTTTGACTTGCGCTTACCACCAGGGACTTGGCTGCAAGTTGTTGGTTATAAAAAGCATGATTTGAAGAACGGCACAGTCACTCTGAAAGCTGAACGTGTGATGGCGGCGCGTTCTGAGATGGAGAGAGTTCACACGAATACTCCAGTACAAGAACCCCCATCTATTGATAATGTCAAGGTAAAACCAGTTAAAACTAAAGCCACGATTTTGGTGTGTCAAAAGTCTGATTGTATGAAACGCGGTGGTAAAGAAGTTTGTCAGGCGTTGGAGGCGGCTTTAAGCGATCGCGGTTTAGAAGACCAAGTTACAATCAAGGGCACTGGTTGTATGAAGAATTGTAAAGCTGGGCCTAACCTAGTAATGCCAGATAAAACCCGCCATAGCCGAATTCAAGCTGCACAGGTTCCCGCGCTGATGAATCAGCATTTTGGTGACAAGAGTTTGTCAGCACAGCCTGAGAATTTAAAGGAAGTGGCGATATCTAATGGCAAGTTTTGCGGAAATAAGTAGTGAAATCTTGACATTTTAATGAGAAAGTTTAATAATATCTTCTCAAGTGTGTTCCATTAATACTCGGTCGTAAGCTTTGCTAGAAGTTTGCAATAAAATCAAAAAACTGGCTTTAATTAAAGCCAGTTTTTTGAGTTAATAGGGTTTCTGTTGAGCAATTTTTAACGGGGATGTTCGCATAATTTGTCAAGATTCAAGGGAACGTGGTTGATTGATGAGTACGTAGACACACTGAGGCTTGTCGTTAGACATGGCTTACAGTAGAAGCGTCAATCATCAATGATTTAAAAACAAATGCCACATATCCCTCAGTGGATATACATCGTTTTTTTGACATTTTCCACGATAGTCATGATTTTTTTATTCCGTCATGACTGGAATCGCCTCGCTAAACTCTAGCGCACCCAAGAAGCGCCGCCACTAAACTTCTCCCGAATGAGAAGCGGTTCTGTGGGTTTGGTGTATTACAAAGGATCTTTAAATGTTGGTATAACTCCTCAAGGGATTTATCTGAGTATTTTTCTCTTGTTTAGCTTGGGGCTTACGCCGTTGTTGATTCCCTGGAGTGCCATTAGGAAAATTGAACCTGCTAACCAACTATTTATTATTAAGCGTTTTCGTTTGTATCTTAGTTCCCCAAAAGTCTCCCTGATTTTAAGCAAAGATATTTTGGAACCAGCTAAAGAATTTTTAGCTACTCAAGGATTTGAGTGGATTTAGACAATTCCGGTTTTACCTAGCTGATAACGTAGGGGTACAGATTTGCGATCGCTTGTATTTGATGCCAGATCCAAGCGCTATATTTATACAGAATTATATTGAGCGATGCCTGCGGCGGGCTGTGACCCTCGTTCGCCCTTGGCGTCTCCCTTTGGGAGAAGACTCGCTAACGCAACGCTTACGGTGACGCAATGCAGCTTGTGCTCCAAAGTTTGCTGTTAATACCTTTTTGCGTCTTTTTGGTATCCACACGAAGTGGTAATTAATGAGTTTCACAGATGTTGTTTTATGTCTATACTTTCCAGTCACATTTGAAGTTTCCATAAAGTTATAGTCAATAGCTTGCATCTATAAACCATATTTTAATAGATTAAATTTGTCTGTAATCTGCACGAATAGGAAATTTTTTTTAGCTTATTTAAATCTAAGTAAGTAGGTAGGCACGATCAAACCAATGTGTGTTTAGTTTTGTAAAAACGGTGAAATAACTAATTTGTAAGGTATCTGCCGAATTTACATTTCGTTATATACTTGGAAATTTTCTCGCCCACTTACTTAGCTGTTTATTCGATACCTGGAAAATATACATGGCAAGTGCTACTTAACTTCTTTGAGGGAAAAACCAAACCATTCATGAGTAGAATTATTAGACGAATAGCATTAAAGCTTGCAGCACTTCCAGGGGTATTGAAGCAAAGACAACTGCGGCAACTCTTAAAGATTGCTGGCAGTATTTTTTTTGCTCTTGTTGTTGTGATATATGCGTTGCAAGTGAGGGCGCAAACCACATCCTCATCTTCTGTTTGCGCTCTACCGCCTGCGGGAAGCATTGTCAAAAACCCACCAGAAATCCGCAATCCTGATGCCACCAATCCGGCAAATTTTACGGTTGTCAACATTTCCCCTAACCAAAACTGCTATGTTGCCAATGGTAACTTGCAAGCACCAACGCTTAGGCTGAGTCCAGGTAAGGCAAACTTAGTACTGAGATTGACTAACCAATTACCAGGTCAAGCAAAAGGAACACAAGACCAAAATTGTCAGCGCCAATATCCTGGAGGAATGGCACCCCCAAATTCAACCAACCTGCATTTTCATGGCTTGAGTATATCTTCAAAATGCCATCAGGACGAAGTTGTGCGGACGGTGGTTGAGCCGAAACAGACTTTCCAGTACAATGTCAGTATTCCACAGGGAGAGCCACCGGGACTATATTGGTATCACCCACACGTCCACATGCAGAGTCAAACCCAAGTGCTGAGTGGATTAACAGGTGCCATTATTATTGAAGGCATCGGGAAGTATAACAAGCAAGCTGCTCAACTTCCAGAACGGGTGTTTGTGCTACGTGATACGCAGCTATTAAAATATTTTGACTATCAGCAACCAGTGACGGATATTTCTATCAACTCAGTTCCAATTAGGTATAAAGGTGGGGGTATTTACGATCCGCCAGCCATCATTCAAATGAAACCTAATGAACAACAGTTTTGGCGTGTGGCTAATACGGCGGCGGATACCTTCTTTGACTTGCAAGTTCAATACAATAGCATTGCTCAACCGCTTCAATTAGTATCGATGGATGGTGTTCCGATCAATGCTGATAGTCAGTTGCTGAACCAGACTAAATCTGTCTACCACATTCTGCTACCCCCAGCCGGAAGGGCAGAGTTCATAATCAAGGGTCCGCAAGCGTCGGTCACGGATGCCAAGTTTTTGACGCTGAAATATAACACAGGGGCGCAAAATTATAATAACCCACAACGAACAATAGCTAGAATTCAAATGCAAGCGGCATCATCTGCTTCACCCTCAAATCCTGAGTTAAGCGTTGACTTAACCAAGGTATCGGGCGATCGCTTTTCTGGAGTAAATCAGAACCAGTCTGTAAAGCAGCGCAAGCTCTACTTCTCTCAAACAGCTGCTAATGTACAACCAGAGCAGTATTACATCACAGTAGAGCCAAATAAGCCTAAAGTTTACGATCCAAACTTCAAAACTCCCGATATCACGGTTCAGGAGGGAACGACTGAGGATTGGATCGTAGAAAACCGAAGTTTGGTAATCCATACTTTCCATATCCACCAAATCCACTTCCTCGTCTTAAACAGTTCTGATGCAAGTGAGATCGGGATGATGCGCGACACAATCAATGTACCGATCTGGAACGGTAAGCCAAACACCCCGTTTCCCAGTGTGAAACTGCGAATGGATTTCCGAGGCGTTCAGAATGGTGCAAGTATTGCAGGTACTTTTGTTTACCACTGTCATATCTTGGAACACGAAGACAAGGGTATGATGGCATCTATTCAAGTCAAGAGTAAGTAATGCGAAAATAGTCAGATCATCGCTCAAATGAGCAGGGGTAATTTTTACGTGTAACCTTGATTTAAGCTCGACGTTGACCTTCTGAGGCTCAACGTTGACCTTCTGAGGCTCGACGTTGACCTTCTGAGGCTCGACGTTGACCTTCTGAGGCTCAATGTTGACCTTTTGAGGCTCAATGTTGACCTTTTGAGGCTCGACGTTGACCTTCTGAGGCTCAATGTTGACCTTCTGAGGCTCGACGTTGACCTTCTGAGGCTCAAAAATGGAACACTGTCATTGCGAGGAAGAACGACGAAGCAATCGCAAAAACTAAGGGATTATGCGATTACTTCGCTCCGCTCGTAATGACAATTTTATTGGGTCTAGAAGACTTGAAACCCTTGCAGCTAAGACTTGTGTGTACACCGTAGCCTTAAGAAGGGGGGATTAAGCGGGGAAATTCGACTTGTGTATACAACACCGTAGCTTGTAGGGGAGAGGTTTGGAGAGAGGTCAAAATTTCAATATTCTCAAAGTTATGGAGACGATCGCTATTATGAAAAGACCACAGTTGTAAAAGCGATCGCTTTATAATTTCTACTGTAAATTACATGACCTAAGTTAGAGAAGACTGCAACAACTCTCGCATAGATATAGCTTGCACATGGTTAGGGAACACAGTTAAAAAGTCATTCAGGTTTTGGATAGCTGCATGGATAGGCTCTAAGGAAGCACCTTGAGATAAAACATAGCGATATAACTGCTCTGCTGGTTGAGTATATTGAGCAGCTAAATAGTAAAGGGCTAGGTTAAAGGCATTATTCCAGTTTTGAGGATCTTTTTTGTAACCTTCTTTAGCAAGCTTGATGGCAAGCAGTAAATCAGCCCGTGCTTTATCTGCTTGGTTAAGAGCTAGGTAAGCTAAAGCGCGATTATACAAGTTCCAATTACTGTCAGAATCTAAGTCAATAGCGCGGTTGAAATCTGCAAGAGCCTCATTATATAGCTTAAGCATCAAGTAAGTTTCACCGCGAAGTGCGATCGCCCATTCAGATTTGGGGTTAAGTTCAATGGCGCGGTCAAAATCTTCTAGGGCTTCTGGGTAACGCTTCATTGATTGGTAAGTTTCACCGCGATGTGCGATCGCCCAGTCAGATTTGGGGTTAAGTTCAATGGCGCGGTCAAAATCTTCTAGGGCTTC
>NZ_JABXKM010000171.1 GCF_017115025.1 Nostoc sp. NOS(2021)
GTATATTCATACTCATTCGGACTTTGTTTCACCAAAGGATATCTTTCTCCACCCAACTCAATATAATCTTGTTCGCAATCCGGCTTAGATGAATAATAGGTAAGCACATATTCTCTACCAATTCTGTCTGTCATTTCTGCTTCTACTTCACCCCGCCACTGAGTCTTAGTAACTAAAACTATCAACTGATTCGCTAATTGGGGAATTGTCTTAGCAATGTGTCGCCGTGAACTTTCATCCAAACTACCAAACGGCGAATCCATGACAATTGGAAAAGTGCTACTATCGGGAATCATCATCATTTTTCGCTTCTCACTCCATTCCCGTACTTTGTCAATGATGCTGGCAATAAAGGATAAACTGAGAATTTGATTCTCTCCGGTGGAAGCTGCAACTGGTGCTTCTATACCCGTGGTATTTTCTACTAATGTCAGTTCATATTTATCGCTAATTTTAGGAATGTATGGAGTTACAGAAATTTCTGTGAATATCTCTTGTACTCGCTTTTCTAGTTGCAGGCGAAATTGTTGTTCTTGACGATTTCTAACTTCCGTTAAGCGTTCGATTGCATCTTGAGTGGCGTTAATTCGTCGCTGTGCTAAAGTTTGCTTATCTTCATTCAGCTTTTGCTTGGCGATTTGTTTATTTAAACCTTCAATTTCAGTTGTAAGTTGAGCAATTTGCTGCTGATTTGCACCCTGTTCTCGATTTAATTCATCAATTTTACTTTCAATTTCATCTAACCGTTTTTGCAAACTGCTAATTTCTTCATTAGCATCTTTTCGCAATCGTTCTTGAATGTTGTCTAAATCGCCTTCAATTTGAGATATGCTTTGCCTTAATTGATTAATTCTAGTTTGTTCTCTATCAACTTCTTCCCAAAATCCTATGGCTTGCTTATCAATTTCATCTACTTGAGCTATCATCCGAATTGCAGTTTCTTCTACCGCCGAAGAACCTGCTTTATTTAACCAGGTACTCACATGAGTATGAGAATGATTACCCTCGTGTAATTCTGCACCACAAATACAGCGCTGAGAATTGAGTAAATCACTCACAAATTCCCGCGAAATTCCTGATGTTAACTCGCCGCGCTGCTTCAAATCAGTGATAATTCCGCGAAACTGGGCTGTAGTTTCTGACAATAAAACGGTATAACCTCGCGCGGAAATAACTTTTTTTAGCGCTTCCTTAGTTTTTTTATATTCTTCTTGATTCGCCGCTTTCTGTGATTCTAAATCCTGCCATCTTTCTTGCAATTCCTTAGCAGCACTCAGTTCTCGCAACCGATTACTTGTCTCTTTTTTAAAAGTTTTTTGATATTCTAACTCTTCTTTAATTTCCGTTTGCCGTTTGATAATGCGTTCACGTTCTCGCTCTATCTTTTCTTGCTGTCGTAACAGTTGTTTAGTTTCAGAATCACCAATAGCTTTTAACTCATTTTCTAGAGTTTTTTTAGCATCTCCCAAATGTCTGATAGAACGGTTGATTACTTCCACACCCAAGAAGATTTTTGTAGCTTCGGCAATTTCAGCTTTTTTATCAGAACGAACTATTTCTTCAATTCGTTCGCCGTCAAAGAAAAAATATTGATGCAAAGTAGCGGGTAAAATTTGATTAATTATATCCTCTGGTTGCTGAATTGGTATATTCCATTTACCATCATCTCCACCAACCCACATGGTTAATTGAGTTTTACCAGCGTCAAAATCACTTTCGTTTTTATAACCTCGACAGGCGCGTTTAACTCGATAGCGTTTACCTTCATGTTCCCAGCCAATCTCTACCCAACATTCTACAGCTTGACCTTTTTGAGCTTCTGCGATCGCACGCTTATTAACTAACTGCTCTATCGATGCAAATGCTGCACTAAATTTATCATATAATACCCACGTAAAGGCATTTAGTAAACTGGTTTTTCCTGAGCCATTATTCCCATGAATAATCGTCGTGTTGTGAACATCTCCACCAGCCAGGAGCATCTCTGGTGTTGTACCATAAAAGGAGCGAAAGTTGCAGAGCTTGATTGAAGTTAGCTTCATCGCACCTCTTCCTTAATAATGTCCAAAATATTATCATTTATATGGCTGTTAATCTTCTTATCTAGCCTGCCTTTTTCCAGCTTCCATACCCGCTCAATAATTTGCCGTACTTCCGGCGGGGCGCTGGTTATTGGCTCTTGCACATCATCGATATTCGCCTCTTGTGACATATTGAGTTTTGAAATATACTTTTTCTATATTTTAACTTTCTCTAGTAGTGCGATCGCCTCAGTAAAGCCACTGTTTGCGTTATCTTTAAATTTGCGAAAACTATTTTTGCAAATTTGTAATTTTCTTTGAAAAAACACTTTATTATTTAATCATTTTCTGTTATTCTTAATAAAGAAGCATCTTGATAATAATGGGATGTAAGTGAAATTTTTAACGTAGCTTACATCCCATTATCATCAAACTCATAATCTTATTATTTCATACTTAATGCTTCTTTTTTCAAAACTCGAAAAATTTTACAAAAAAATACAACTATTCTCTGATTCATCATCAAATATCTAATAACCCATATCGCTTTTGTAAATCCAGTAATTTCATTCTGGCAACGCCTGCGTTATCAGCCAAATCAGCAAACTCTACAAAACGGCGCAATTCCTTTTTCAACAGATTACGCTCAACTTCTATAGTTTCTCTATCTAAATCTGGTGGCAAAACAATCATATCAAATATTGTTGCGCGTTCCTTAGCAGGATGAGGACGCAAAACTCGCCCCCGTCGCTGGATAAATTGGCGGGGATTACCAGAACTTGATAAAATCACCGCAGTTTGAATTGCCGGAATATCAACACCTTCATCTAAACAACGAATTGCTACCAAACCTTGCAATTCACCACTTTCAAATTGATGACGCAATATTTCCCTTTCTTGTAAAGATGTTTGGGCTGTATAGGTGCTTACCTTATACCCTAAATCCACCCCTAGAATTTTAGCAACAGCTTTAAGTTGGCGTAGAGATGAACGTTGTCCCGCATCTTGTGAACCATCACTGCAATAAAAAAGAGTGTGAGTAGTTTCGCGGCGAGTTGCCATTAAATCCCGCAAAGCATTTAATTTATTTTCTGCCGCACCAATTAACCTTGCCCTTTGCATCAACAACGGCTTTAAATCTTCATTGTCTTCAAAGTTCCCCGCTTGTCCATTTTCTCGATCTCGATAAAGTAGCGATCGCCCAATTCTTTTAGTTAACTTTAAATAAGCAATACTTTCTGCTTCAGTTAACTCTACTAACACAGGATAATACAGATAATGTACCAAAGCACCTTGAGCGATCGCATCTCTTAAAGTAAACTCTGGTTGGAGAACTGGCCCAAAATAATCAAATAGAGATTGCGTACCAAAATCATCAAAATATCTCTCCGGTGTGGCAGACAAAGCCAGTCTCAACCCCACACTACGCGGTAAACTTTCTTCTAACTTGGGTGCGCCTAAATTATGCGCCTCATCCCCAATAATTAAAGTTTTGGCGGGAAAATATTTGAGTTGAGACTGAAACCCATCTCCAATTAATGTGGAGTTCGTAGTAATCACCGTGACAAACCGTTGAGAACCAGAACGCAGATTATAAATTTGCGTAGATAGTTGACTTTGCCAAGTGCGTAAATTCTCGAAAGCTAAAATGGGTTGCAAATTAAATTTTTCACATTCTCGCGCCCATTGGGTGACAAGATGGCGGTAGGGACATACCACCAACAGAACTTGTAAATTAATCTGCTGATATAATTCACAAGCGATCGCTAATGCGGTAATTGTTTTACCACTACCAGTAGCCATTTTCAGCGTCCCTCTGCCATTGTTGGTAAACCAGCTAGCGATCGCTTCTCGCTGATATTGCCGCAATTGCAGAGATGGAGGCATTCTTGGGCATCCTGGTAATGGTTGCGGAGTGTAATAACTGCCCTGACTTTCCCTTGCAATTGGTAATTTCAATCGGAAAGTGGGCAGTTGCGACACTGGATTTGGCGTCAGGTACATAAAATGTTAAGCACAAAGGTGGTCATGAACCCTAATAAATGGCCATTGGGTATTGGTATTTATCTTTCCCAGTCCCCAGTCTCCATTCCCCATTCCCTATTACTCAGTTGTAACCGCGCCAAACACCAATCAGTGAACCTTGCACCTGTACTTGCATAGCACTGACTTCAATGGGATTGTACTTAGGATTTGCTGGTTTGAGGGTAACGCGATCGCCTTGGCGATAAAAACGTTTTAATGTTGTACCGAATCCATCTACTCTCGCGGCGACGATGGTGCCATTTTTTAAATGATTTGGTTCTGCTACTGGACGCAAGAATACTACATCGCCATCAGCAATTAAATCTTCAATCATGCTATCGCCAGCTACCCGCAAAGCGTAGGTTTGGGGAGGTAATGATAAATTAGAAAAGTCTAGATGATCTATAGCATCAGTAAACGGTTCTATTAAACCACCAGCAGCGATCGTCCCCAAAATTGGTACACCTTGCTTCACACCACGCAAAACCCGAATCGTTCGCGCTTGGCCTTCAGTCCATTCTATATATCCTTTAGTGCGTAAATGTTCCAAACGACTTTGAATTGGTGCTGGTGACTTCAAATTCATCGCTTGCATCATTTGCCGAATTGAAGGCGAATGCTGGTGCGATCGAATGTATTCTCCTAACCATTCGTAAAGTTCTTGTTGAGCTTCCGTTAGACGTTCCATAAATTTGCGCGAAGTAATTATTAATGTCTCTAGAACATTAGTACTACAAAAAACTCCCCATAACAAGAGAAAAGTAAAAATATAAAAGGCAAAAGCAAGAATATTCTCTTTTCTTTTACCCATTTATTCTTGATTTTTTACAAATTCAGTAGTCAAGAGCCAGCCGCACACTCGCTATTCTGACTCCTAACTCCTAACTCCTAACTCCTAACTCCTTTCATTCTGCCCCTAAGATACTGGCAAGTAAAGCTTTCTGGGCGTGCAAACGATTTTCTGCCTGTTCCCAAACTCGTGATTGAGAACCTTCAATAACTGCCTCGGTAATTTCTTCGCCACGATGGGCTGGTAAACAGTGTAAAACAATTGCCTCTGGATCAGCAAGGCTCAATAGCTGCTCTGAAATTTGGTAAGGCTGGAAAATTGGCATCCGGTTATCTGCTTCTGCTTCTTGCCCCATACTCGCCCAAACATCAGTATAAAGTACAGCAGCTCCCTTAGCGGCTAATTCTGGATCATGAGTGAGGATAACTTCAGTTTTGTGATTAGCGATCGCTCTTGCTTGTTCTACAATCTGAGAATCTGGCTCATATCCGCTAGGGGTGGCAATTCTAACATTCATCCCCACCAAAGCACAGCCCAACATCAGAGAATTAGCCACATTATTTCCATCGCCCACGTAGGTTAAAGTTAAACCAGCAAGGGTACCAAAGCCTTCTTGAATCGTCAATAAATCTGCTAATACCTGACATGGATGTTCTGCATCGGTAAGCGCATTAATTACCGGAATCTTGGCATAGTGAGCAAAAGTTTCCAACTCCTGCTGTGCAAAAGTACGAATTGCCAAAATATCCAGATATCGATCTAACACTCGCGCCGTATCCTGCAAAGGTTCCCCGCGACTAACTTGAGTGACATTAGGGTTGAGATCGATTACTTGTCCACCCAGTTGATACATCGCCACAGTAAAACTTACCCGCGTCCGAGTTGAAGCTTTGGAGAACAACAACCCCAAAACTTTATTACACTGCAACTTCAATTGTTGTGATTTAAGTTGAGTTGCCAATTGCAGGAGTTCTTGAAGTTCCGTTGGACTGATGTCCGCCAGACTTAATAAATCTCGTCCGATCAACACTGCCATGCTTGTGATGTGTAAAGAACAATTATATATTTTTGTTGCTTTACCAGCCCTGTCAAAAAAATACAATTTTAGAACTGTACCAGATATTTTTGCGTCCAGCCCAGGATTTGAGTTAGCCAGGACTTACGCACAAGAGATCCCCCAACCCCTTTAAAAAGTTGGCTCTTAAGATTCCCCCCTTAAAAAGGCTACGGTGTAACACACAAGTAGTCCTA
Organism: Nostoc sp. NOS(2021); assembly: GCF_017115025.1. Classification (GTDB taxonomy): domain Bacteria; phylum Cyanobacteriota; class Cyanobacteriia; order Cyanobacteriales; family Nostocaceae; genus Nostoc. The sequence continues at coordinate 6,088 of NZ_JABXKM010000171.1, forward strand.
GAGCGAGTTTCCAGCCAAAAAAGGTAGATTCAAACTGATACAGTCCGCGAATCAAAGTAGTAATTCCCGGAGGTTTCACCAGACTTATAACCAGACCAACCACCAAGTCGAGCAATAATCCAAGTAGCCCAAGAAAGAGTTTGAGGAAGATAAGGATTTTGTTGCAATTGAGTTTTACCATCTCTTGTTGGTGCGATGTCTACGACGGGCTACGCCTACGTAGACAAGCATTGCAGTTGCTCGTCTGAAAAGGCAACAGTTGCAGGCAAATCAGGATTATCTCGTCCCTGAATCAATTGTAAAATTCGCACGGCTACAGACAAAGCCAACACAGTTAGTCGTTGGATGGCAGCAATCGACTCTAACTGGGTAGCTTCGAGATTTAATCCGGCTTTTTTGAGATGTTAGGGTATGTGGTTATAAAATATAGCAGGGGACTGGGGACTGG
>NZ_JABXKM010000231.1 GCF_017115025.1 Nostoc sp. NOS(2021)
CCCCTGCCTCCTCTGCTTCTTCATCCCCTACTCCCGACTCCCATTCAAGCTCTTTCCCAAACCTAAAGATATCTAAAATAAAATTCGGTTAGAGAAAAATTTCCTGCTAATTTATAAATAATTGGTTGAGCTTTAAAGATTTTTTCACCGATAAACTAAAGTAATTTATCACCAATTGCCATTCACGTTTCAGGGGTTGTGGCATGAATATCGTAACGCTTTTAATTGTTTGGATAGTAACAGCTATCAGCCTGTTGATAATTAGCAAATTGCCTCTGGGAGTCGAAATTGACACTCCAGGTAAAGCCTTCTTTTCTGCCGCAGTGCTTGGGATCGTGACGGCAATAGTCAGACCGATTTTAAGCCTCGTTTTTGCAGTACCAAATTTACTCACATTGGACTTGTTATCCGGCATTTTCACATTTATGATTGCCGTGGTTTGTTTTAGTATGGCTGCTTGGTTAGTAGAGGGCTTTCGCTTGCGTTACGGGATTTGGAGTGCTGTTATTGGGGCATTTGCGCTGACTATAATTAACAGCTTAATCTACAAATTATTGGGCGTATAAAGTTAAGAGTTAGGAGTTACTCTGCCAATTTTAGATTTTGAATTTTGGATTTTGGATTAGAGTAAAAATCTAAAATCTAAAATCTAAAATCTAAAATTGAATAACTCCTAACTATTCGTTGGAACTTGGGGGAGCAACTGGGGTAGTTGATTGTTGTTTACGTTGCTCGCGTTTTTTGCGATCGGCTGAGAGCATATCTGCCATCACCACCAGTGCTTGCGCCATCTTGTCTAGGTTAGAACGGTATAGCTCCAAATCCTTGTTGAGTTTGTCATCGGAGAGGTGCAAGCCAGCAGCGATCGCTTTCAGCGCCTCAGTGAGTTGCTTTTCGTCTTTGACTAATTCGGGATCTGACAGTTCTAATAACGAAAATACACCAATTGCAAACAAACGGTTGTATTTAAAGTTAGGATTGTTGGCGATCGCTTGCAGGTGTGCTTGCAAGTCAGCATCTCGATCTAAGTGAGTAGTTTGGCCTAGCCACGCAATTAAATCTTTAACTTGCAAACCTTTAGCTACAGTTTGCAATCTTTCGGCATCCTGTCGATAGCGTTGCGGATCTTGTTCTATAGCCCGACATAAGGCGTTAAAAATTGATTCTTGATCACGTTCTGGTTGATAGCCTTGCATGAAGCGGTCAAAGGTAGTGACGACGCCCAAGGCATAAATTGGATTGTAGCTAAAATCGATATTTACTGACAGCAGATGCATTTCCACCATCAATTCTTCTACTACCCGACGATAAATAGTGTTAATCGGACGGGTGTGAAGATTGTAGAAAGTTCGCTTTGTATCAGAGACAGTACGGACGTTATTCACAAAGAAAAACAGAATGTTAAGGGCGACGTATCTTTATTTTCTCGCTTAAAGGCTACTTTGCCAAGTTGAGCTTTTGGCTGGTGACAGTTTCATTTACAATATAGACAAATCAAACCGCTTTGCGGAGTCATTAGTCATTAGTTATTAGTAAGAAAGTCCATCAGACACCACGCCCACAAGGAACGTGGTTTGAATTAGTCCAAAGTCAAGAAAGTTTTTTCGCTTAACTTCGGGCGAGGTATGTACCAAAAAACAATGACTAATGACTTATCAGCTGGTAGCCATAGGGAATAAGACGCTTTCCCCTAAAAAACTAGCCAAAAATAATCATCTTTAATGATACGTTTATCGCATTTATGAACTTCTCGCCACAGTTAATTGCTTTAGGTGAGTACTTAGCTGGTGAATTTGATAATCGGGAACAAGCCATAGCAGAGCCAGTTTGGTATGTCCACCTCCGCCTGTGGCAAAGACCAGTTAATCTGTTCACAGAAGATAGCATCACCTTGTTTGCCGAACAGGCTAACATTATTAACCTAGATCAACCTTACCGCCAGCGAATTATGCGGTTGCGTCAGGGAAGCAACTCTGACGCAACCGTGGAAGTACAATACTACATGCCTCAAGATCCAGGTGCATTAAGAGGTGCAGGTCATAACCCGGCTCTACTAAACACACTTACACCCGATCAATTAGATTTACTACCAGGTTGTATCCTAACAGTTACTCAAGAAACACTAGCCCGCGATCGCTATAAGTTTACCGCTACCCCACTGCCAGAGACTCGTTGCAGCTTTACTTATCTTGGCAATAGCGTCTATGTTTCCTTGGGATTTGAAGCCACTGCGGCAGAATTTCACAGCTACGACAAAGGAATTGATCCAGCAACTGGAAAAGCAACTTGGGGAGCGATTATGGGGCCTTATCGCTATACCAAGCGAAATCAGTATTAAATAAGATAAACTTATGAGTCATGAGTTATGAGTTTTGAATTAACTCCTGACTCTTAACTCCTAACTCTTTTCTTAGCTGGCAATGCTACGAGGTACACCTTCTAAAGCTTCCTCTTCTGTTTCAAAGATTTCAAAGACAGTATCCATCATCGTCACTTCAAACACGAGTTTGGCTTCTGGATGTACATTGGAGATGCGGAAACTGCCCTTGACTTTATCAGCATCACGCATTCCAGCTACCAAAGACGTGAGACCGGAACTATCAATAAAATTTACCTGAGCCAGATTTACAACTACATGGCGGCTGAGTTTGGAAATACACTCCTGTAACTTTAGGCGAAATTGCCAAGCAGTGGTAATGTCTAGGCGACCTGTTGGCGTCAGGACAATAACCGTGTTTCCGTCTTGGGTTGTATAACTTTTTTGGTCTATATGAATCACTAAAGCCCTCCCCGTGGCATTCCTCTTAAGATTAACTAGTTACAGAATTTTCTAATGCTGTCACTTGACATTAACAAGCTATAGCTAAAATTGTCACCTTTTTCTGCTAAGTGCTTACTTTTAGTAGTTTAACTCACCAAAATAGTGCTGAGTAGCAATTTTCAATCGGGGAGATGAGGAAGACGAGGGAGTAGGGGAAGATCAGGATAATTATCATAACTCCTGACTCTTAACTCCTAACTCCTAACTCAGCACGGGCTAAACCATAGCTATCCGCTAACAGCACGGGCTAAACCATAGCTATCCGCTAACAGCAGTATTAACTGGGTGTCCAGTTGATCCAATCTTGAGGCTTAAGGAAGGTTTCATACAACTCGGCTTCGGGGGAATTCGGTTCTGGCTGATAACCGTATTCCCAGCGGACTAAGGGTGGTAGGGACATAAGAATTGATTCGGTGCGTCCGTTGGTTTGCAGACCAAAAATAGTGCCTCGGTCATAAACCAAGTTAAATTCTACATATCGTCCCCGGCGGTAGAGTTGAAAATTCCGTTGGCGATCGCCATATTTTATCCCATGTCGCCGTTCTACAATTGGTACGTAGGCTGGTAAAAATGCTCTGCCACAGTCTTGCACAAAGGCAAACAAATCTTCCCAATTGCGGGTTGCTGGTGTTCCCACCTGGTTGCTATAAATAGCCGCTTCCCCATTGGGATTTGGCCCGCGATATAAAGCACCTTGACCATCTTGGTAGTCAAAAAACAGACCACCTACACCCCGTGTCTCATCACGATGCTTGAGGTAGAAATATTCGTCACACCACCGCTTAAACGCCGGGTAATACTCTGGGTGGTGTTGGTCACAAGCCTGTTTTAATGTTTTGTGTAAATGTGCCGCATCTTCAGCAAAGGGGTAATAAGGTGTCAAGTCAAGACCGCCACCAAACCACCACACTGGCCCCGCTTCAAAGTAGCGATAATTTAGATGAACTGTGGGCACGTAAGGATTGTGAGGATGTAATACCATTGAAGTGCCCGTGGCATAAAAGCCATGCCCTGCGGCTTCCGGACGTTGGGCTAAAATTGAGGCTGGCAAATGGTCACCCCAAACTTCAGAAAAATTTACACCTGCTTGTTCAAATATTGCACCTTCTCGCAGCACGCGCGATCGCCCTCCACCTCCTTCTGGGCGTTCCCAACTATCTTCGAGAAACTTAGCCACACCATCTAGTTTTGCCAATGATTCGGTAATTTCGTCTTGCAGCTGTTTCATAAACTGACTGACCCTAGTCTGAGCGTCAGTCGCTGGCAAGGACTTAGATGATTCTGCTGCTACAGTTGGTATTTGCGAGTTGGTCAACATAGATTCCCGAACCTAAATTACAATTTCCAGAAAACCACAAATTTTTCATTTTCAAATTTGGGGGAAACACGCGCCAACAATCTAGCTCTATTTGCCCAACCCGCTTTTTTCTTACTGGTTAAGCATTTATACGATTGATGGGCATCACTAGAGTTATTTTCCCTCAAATGCGTATACGCTTGTATATTGACTGAGTTTTTTTTAATTGGAATATTTTGGTATAAACACTAGACTATAGTCGTAACCTTGAAGTATCAAGGGTTTGACTGCCCTGCTCAAAACTTCTTTGCCATATTGCTATGTTGGCTGTTGGCATCTTTGCCGAATTGAGGCTTGCTATGTTTAGGGCATTTTTGAGAAAGTTTTAATTTAGGGGTTGAGCGTAGTTGCCTACAATACCAGAGTTACCAGAAAGTGTCTAGGGAGGAGGATTAGGAAAATGCAAGGTTGGTTATCCAAATTCATCCACCGCAAACGTCGTCGGTTTTGCGCTTCTCTGGTGCAGACGTATCGAGAGATTAGTTCTGCTTCTGTAGATGAACTGTGGCAAAAAGTCGCTGACTTAACAGATGTTTCCTGGCATCCACTACTTAAGAGTACTAACGTCCCCTACGGTTTAGTACCCAAACCAGGATTGATTTTTCAGGCTGTAACACGCTTTTCCCCGATTCCCATTCGGATTTTTGTGGAACGCGTCAATCCTAGAGAGATGCTGAGTATCCGAGTGCTGGCGATTCCTGGGATAGAGGAACGGGTGACTTATCAAGTAGAGTCAACGGTTTGTGGTACTTGTCTGTCTTATTCTGTAACGCTACGGGGTTGGTTATCGCCCCTGATTTGGTCTTTATCCCGTCCTTATGCAGACCGCGTAGCACGGTCTTTAGTAGAGGCAGTAGAAAAGACAGCATTGCCAACGGTATCTGGTAAGAAAAAATCCCTTAATGACAGTTGTTTTGATTTTTAGGTACTGGGAGTGGGGTTAGGGTAAAGGTTACAGCTTACAGGTGATAGGAAATAATCTGTAAGCTGTAACCTATACCCTATTACCTTCTTATGTTCCCAATCCCTAAAGAAAGTTAAGATTCTATTAGGTGATAATGCAATTTGCTAAGTTTTATTACGGCAGTAACAGTGAAAACACTAACCTGACCTTACTTAAGAAAGCATCCAGTTAATAGCTAAGATGTTCGCCACGAGTGTATTTCTTCATTTTGAATTTTGAATTTTTTATGTACGATGTCCTCGACTCCCGCTCTGTCTTAGAAGTGTTGCGACCAGTAGAAGACCCAGAACTCCGCAAAAGTCTGGTAGAACTGAATATGATTCGCAACGTCACAATTGACGGTGGCAAGGTTAGTTTCACTTTAGTGTTAACCACTCCTGCCTGTCCTTTACGTGAATTTATCGTTGAAGACTGTCAGAAAGCTGTCAAAAAACTCCCAGGCGTTACAGATGTCAGCATAGAAGTGACGGCAGAAACACCGCAACAAAAAAGTTTGCCCGACCGCACTGGCATTTCTGGGGTGAAAAATATCATTGCTGTTTCCAGCGGCAAAGGTGGCGTTGGTAAAAGTACGGTGGCGGTGAATGTCGCAGTGGCTCTAGCTCAAACTGGGGCGAAAGTCGGCTTGCTAGATGCTGATATTTACGGCCCCAATGACCCTACCATGCTGGGTCTGGCTGATGCCCAAATTGTAGTGCGTTCCACTGAAACAGGTGACATCCTGGAACCTGCCTTTAATCACGGCGTCAAATTAGTTTCAATGGGCTTTTTGATTGACCGAGATCAACCAGTAATTTGGCGGGGGCCTATGCTCAATGGTGTAATTCGCCAGTTTCTCTATCAAGTTGAATGGGGAGAACTGGACTATTTGATTGTAGATATGCCACCGGGAACCGGAGATGCTCAGTTAACTTTAACCCAAGCAGTGCCGATGGCAGGGGCAGTAATTGTCACCACGCCGCAAACTGTAGCCCTGTTAGATTCTCGCAAGGGATTGCGGATGTTCCAGCAGATGAATGTGCCGGTATTGGGGATCGTAGAAAATATGAGCTATTTTATCCCCCCCGATCAACCAGATAAGCAGTATGACATCTTTGGTTCCGGTGGTGGCTCTAAAACAGCCACAGAATTGGGAGTGCCACTGTTGGGGTGCGTACCGCTAGAGATTTCCACGCGAGTTGGCGGTGACAGCGGTGTGCCGATAGTCGTTGGTGATCCAGATTCAGCTTCGGCAAAAGCATTAACAGCGATCGCTCTTACCATTGCTGGTAAAGTATCAGTTGCTGCTCTGACATAAATTAATTTTAATTTCTATCTACTTTCTGGGCTATAGCCTGGGAATATTAGGGAGTGGGGAGTAGGGAGTGGGGAGTGGGG
>NZ_JABXKM010000297.1 GCF_017115025.1 Nostoc sp. NOS(2021)
TAATCAGAAAACACTGACACCAAGAGACTTTCAACCCTGTTAAGAGTTCCCTATTCCCTGTTCCCTGCTATACTGATTGAAAATATGAATTTGTCTCACCCAAAGAGTAAGAATTGAGCATACTTGATTTTTAAGTTGCATATCCAAATTCAGCAACGCCAAAAATATTTATCACATTAAAAAAAATCCCGTTGTCGTCATTGCTGACAACGGGAGTATATAGGATTTTTAATAAACTATCGGTAGGCTACTTGTGGGCCTGCCCAAATTTCTGTAATCTTTTTACCAAAGGTAATTGGCTGATCATCGTCTGTTGTCCTTACAGTCTTGCCATCATTAGCAACTTGCATTAGTGGCCAGTTTTCCTCGCCCAATTCACCCGCACGAAACAGCACATGATCCGGTTGGCTTTTACTCCAACCTAACAATACGGCAATTTTATCATGCTGTTCTTCCTGATTAGCCGGAGAAACTGTGTTGGCGCGATTTTTTTGCCGATCCCAAATCACTGCACTATCTGTGGAATCGCCTGTGTTAAATATACCTTCAAACTTGCGTGCTAAGAAGCGATCGCCTTTTTCCGACCAGCTAACTGGAACTAATACCCCAATTTTACCATTCGTATCAGTTTCTTCTGACGACGCCGCCTTTACAGCCTTTACCTTTAATAAAGGATCGCTAACAGCATTAGTTGAAGCCATCACCCACAACCTTTGGGTTTGCATATCTTGGACAAACAAAACGCTGGTAACACGGCTGTTGTACATTTGCGGTTTTACTTCTAGTTGCACCCGGCTATAAACAGCATATTTACCATCTGGAGAAATCACGGGTACGCTGCGGTAGTGGCGCACTCCCGAACCACCCTTGGAACCAATAGCCTCTTGAGTCGCTGTAATCCATTTCCAAGGAATAGGATGAGGACTACCTATGGGATCTATTTGTTCTGCTTGGGGTTCATCACGTGGTTCAGCAACAGGTATTTCTGTGCTTGTGGTTGGTTGTGATTCTCTAACAGTTGGTGCTACTTGAGTTGCTGTCAATGATTCAGTAAAAGATTTTTCTCTAGAGAGAGAATTTTCTGGGACTTTCAAAGACTTGATATTAGCAGCTTTTAGTTTTCGGATTAAATTAAGTTGACTAACAGGAACATTTGTTAATGGTGCGAGTTCAACTGCTACCAAAGGATCAGGAACAGTTAAATCACTGTTTGACACAGAACTATCTGCTTCAGCCAAAGACTCAATTTTATCCGCTGGTAATACTTGCGGTTCCTGGACAGCAGTACTTTGTGTTGGCACAGAGTCAAATTCTTCTGTTAAGGAGTTGATTTGATCTGTTTTTAATATTTCAGTTCTCTCAGGTTCCCCAACTACAGCTATTTCCTTTGATACAGAGTCAGACCCTCCAGTAATCGAAGTGAATTTGGCTACTTCGGATCTGACTGGGGTCGAGTGACCCGACGCCCCTAGCAAGGGTGCGATCAGTATCACAACGACAACGTAATTGAGAAATGGTTGCGCGCGGAACCATCCTGACAGCAAAAGGGGTTTAAGCATTTGTAGACTCTCTAGAGGGGCGGTTGCTATGTGTGAAGCAATACCTATGCAGCAATGGGGCAGCCAGTAATTATATGTATAACAAGAAACTAAAAGCAAGTTTGCAGAGCTTTACAAAAATTAAGTATCATTGTCTACAGCTTTTCGTACTCAAGTACTGAATGTTTTGTTGCAAAAATATGCTAGTATAGTAAATGTGCTGAGAACTCAGTAATTACTACACGATATATAATGTTGCTTTTACTAATACCCAAGGACACCAAAAAACAGGTATTAGTCAAGGGATAGTTTGGGCTAATGAAGCTGGCAACCAAGAGTGAGATGACTCACTTATTGGAGATTGTCCTAGCGATCGCCAGGAAGCAGCAAATAAGTCAGGTTACACACTAAATATAACAGCGAAAACCCTGATAATGGTAAACGTGAGGCGTTACGTGAATCGGCTGGGAAAGCGGACGCATAATACATCATACTCAGAAAATACTGCTGTCAGCAACCCAAAGTCATAAATTGCAATCTCAACTACAAAAATAGCTAGAAGACGCAATATTTTTTTAGAAACCCAACTGCATTTAACACCTATTTGGGGAAATTGAACAGGAACACAAAAAAATTACTCGGTAGATGCTCTAGCGGCTCGTGATGAGACACCACTAAACGATTAGGCAGATGCAGTTGATATCTAGGTATTACACTTGTCAACTTAACTATTAAGTTAATCAAGCAGCCTTTGGTTTCACCAATACGAAAACATTGTACCACCAAACAGCCGATATTATTTACAGCAAATCAACTCTGCTTTGCAACTGCCGTCCAGAATACAGGAGCCTGGTGAAGTACAATGATTAACGACTAACAACTATTTATTAATGAAAATTGTATTCTTTGGTACACCTCAGTTTGCTGTACCCACCTTGGAAAAGTTATTGAATCATTCAGAATTTGAAGTGCTGGCAGTTGTCACCCAACCAGATAAACGCCGAGAACGCGGAAATCAACTTACGCCTTCACCTGTAAAAGCGATCGCTACTGCTCACAACTTACCAGTATGGCAACCCGAACGGGTGAAAAAAGACACTGAAACTTTAACCCAACTCAAACAATCAGACGCAGATGTGTTTGTTGTTGTCGCCTATGGACAGATTTTATCGTCAAAAATCCTCAAGATGCCAAAATTGGCCTGCATTAATGTGCATGGCTCGATTTTACCCAAATATCGCGGTGCCGCGCCGATTCAGTGGTGTTTGTATAACGGTGAAAGGGAAACGGGGATCACGACCATGTTAATGGATGTGGGCATGGATACTGGCGCAATGCTGCAAATAGCCACTACACCGATTGGATTACTGGATAATACCCAAGATTTAGCCGACAGACTAGCTGCGATCGGTGGGGATTTGTTGCTAGAAACTCTGTTGAAGTTGGAACGCCAGGAAATTCAACCAATTCCCCAAGATAATTTAGCAGCTACTTATGCACCTCTGATTCAAAAACCAGATTATGGTTTGGATTGGTCAAAAAGCGCTATCCAATTACACAATCAAATCAGAGGCTTTTACCCTAACTGCACCGCTACCTTTCGTGACAACCTGCTGAAGATCACCGCTTCTGCTCCCCTTGGTTCTGTAGGCGATCGCGATCTCCCACCCGAATTACAAGAATTAATGCACAAATTGCCCGATTTGTCAAATGTATCAGATAAACCGGGAGTTGTAGTGAGCATTGCCAAAGGAATTGGGGCAATTGTCCAAACTGGGGAAGGTTTGTTGCTGTTGCGAGAGGTTCAGCTAGCTGGTAAACGTCCCCAGTCGGGATGGGATTTTGTTAATGGTACCCGCTTAACTGTGGGAGAAGTATTTGGTGCGGGAAGTTGAGGGGAATGGGGGGATGAGGGAGAATAACAATTCAAAATTCAAAATTCAAAATTCAAAATTAAAGACATTTCAGACGAACGCGAGTGCGTCCGCACCAGAAGAGAAGTGCCTTCTCCCTTGGCGCTAGCCTCTCACGAATGGGAGAAGGGGAGACGCGTTCGCGGAGCGTCTCGTTGGCGCAGCCTCTCGTAGAGAAGAGAAGCGCGATGCGCTCTTTAAGAGCGTTGTGGCAACTACGTTCAATTTAAACCCCGACTGAAATGGGTGCTACATGTAGATTGCAGTTTCTTAAACCCTTTAATTTACGATAACTTTTAACTCCTAACTCCTGTACAGACGCGATTAATCGCGTCTCTCCTAAGACTTTTCATAAAAGCGGCAAGATTTGCAAGGGCCATCTGGGTTGACTGCACAGCGAATAATTTCTGAATGAGCATTGTAGCAGCAGGTGGCATCACCGATTACCCAACGTCCCGCTACCAAACTTTTCTCAGATGGTCGTTTTGCAGACTGCACGTAAATAGCAATATTATGCAAACGATAACGTCCTGCTTTAAGTTGGTATCTGTGGCGGCGCTCTAAAACCGCATAGGTTTTACCTTGAAAATCGAGATAGTTTCCGGGTTGGGGTGTCCAATCAAGTTGCACTTTGCCGAGAGACTCACGCGGATGCGTCAGAATCACCTCGGTTTGTAAAGAGTCTGGCTCCATAAGCTTATGTGATTTGATTTACATTATGCAATTGCTTTCTTTAGCTTACCGAATTTAGATTACAATTAATAATTCACTCTTATTGTGAGAAAAATACATACAATAGGGATGCACAGCTATGCTACCTTACAGACTATGGCAACCAAAAGTCAGGTAGGATAGATTTGCCCAAGTCACGCCAAGTTTGGTTGAGCGATCGCGCCACTTGTATATGCACTTCATCCTCTTCTACAGCTAAAATCTCAGATGGCTGACCTTCTCCCAAATAAGATACCACCAAATTCGCCGCCTCCAAACCAGTAACATAAGCCTTTTCCTGTGACCAGGAACCATGACGGTTCACAATCCAATCCCCACTCATAAACACATTCTCAAAACTTGTCTTAGCGGGCAACATATAACGATAGCTACCAGGTGCAAAGTGAGTTACTGCCTGATGTAGCCGAATTACACTGCTATCAATTATCTTTGCCTCCCGAAATGCTGGCACACAAGTTGCTAAATAACCCTGAACTATTGCTAAAATCTCCTCATCGCTCAAACTGAGAAACTGATTCGCGTGATAGAAATCAGCTTCAATCACCGTTCCCGGCTCATTTTGATATTCATCATGTAGAGCATTCAAATCAAAAAACGTCCAACCTGTACTTGTGTCGAATCCAAAACAAGCATTAGAAGGACGAGGAATATCAATTTTGCGGTCAAACCATAGTCGCGTTGCTAAAACATCAATTGCTCCTAAATTGCTCAAATTACGAAATTCTTCACGGCTTTGTAAACTAGGGCTAGTTGAGACAATTTTCTTCATTCCCGTGATTCCAACCGCAAAAATCACGGCATCTGCTTCAATTAGTTCATCACCGCAAACCACACCCTTGGCTCGATGATTACTATCAACAATTAAGTCTGTAACTCGCCGCTTGGGTAACACTCGCACACCAGCTTTTTCAATACGTTCCACCCAAGGACGAAATATCTTTTCCCCGACAGTTCCCCGACACCAAACTACATCAAAATCCGGTTGATGAGCCAGAATAAAAAAGTAAAGCATCCCTAAAGTTGCTGCGGCTGAACATTGTTCACCAGGGGCAAACAAGCCCACCAATAACATTGGTTCAAAAGCCTCGCGGTAAAGCCGTGCAGAAACGTTAAAGTCTTTGAACAATTCACGGGCAGTTACAAAGTCATAGCGCCGCCAAGCGGCATCAGAATTGTCAAAATCAACGACAGCATAAAGTAAAGGCAGGGCGCTGAGACGGTCAATTAATGGCAGCCGCTTAAACTGAGTGTAGAGAAAAGTTCCCAGTGGCGAGGGGAGTCGCGGTAAGTCTTGAAAAATTGGTGATTCAACTTCCAAACCTGCTGGCGAATATTGCGAAGAACGAGTCCAAGTAGTAAAAGGATTAATTTCTAATTCATTGATTAAAGAAAAAATATTTTTGTAAGGATACCAAAAGCCATGAATGCCAGCTTCAACAGATTTTCCCGCGGCTGTTTGCCAACCTGCCACCAATCCACCGGGATAGGGGCCTGCTTCTAGAAGTGTCACATCATAGCCTTGCTTTGCCAAATGGTAGGTTGCTCCTAAACCAGCCCAACCAGCACCTACAACTACCACCCGTTTTTGTTGTGACCCTTGTACCATCACAGCCTCCAATTGTTGCAGTCCATCAACTAATGTATACGAACTTGTGTTCTGATCAGATGACGGCTTGCTATTATAGCGGTTTTCCTTTGGACGCACAGCTAGCTGTCGTGCGTGTCAACTTAACGTAAAAACCAGTCTATACAGAGCTTTGAGAGATTGCCTCGTTCCCAGCCTGGGAATGTTTACTGGGAGACTCCGCCTCCTTGACTCGCAGCAGCAGCCCAATGAGGGGCATTTCCAGCCAGAGGCTAGAAACGAGGTTTTAAAGGGGTTTTAGCTTAAGTTGACACGTATGCACATCTGTGCGCCCCTACGATCTATATAGCGGTTCTCGGTTGAGTGAGGTACAAGAACCCCACCCCCAACC
>NZ_JABXKM010000256.1 GCF_017115025.1 Nostoc sp. NOS(2021)
GGGCATTGGTTATTTCCCCCCTGCTCCCCTGCTCCCTCATCCCCCTCTTACTCTAATTCGCACTCGGTTGTAAATTAATATATCTGCTGCTAAAAGAAAAAAGAATAAAATACCCTGAAACATCCCAGCTAAAGCTAAAGGAAGTCCCAATTTAATCTGTACTAATTCGCCGCCTACGTACAAAAATGCCATTAGTAAGCTGGATAAAATAATACCTAGTGGGTTTAACCGACCAATAAAAGCAGCAATAATGGCAGTATAACCGTAACCCAGAGAAATGCTAGGGCGTAGTTGACTAATAGGGCCGAGGACTTCGCACCAGCTAAACCTGCTAATCCACCGCTAATTAGGAGCTTTATACCAGCATACACCGCAGCTTTGAGACTCGCACTAACTACCTGCACGCTGAAACCAAATAAACGTTTGCCGCAGCACTCCCCAGATTAACACTGCTGCCACAACTGCCAAAATCACACCCAAATGCAACCTTATACCAGCAATTAATGGTTGTAAACTAGCAAATTCCACAAAGGGGGCAGATTCAGGAAAGTTAAATCCTTGGGGGTCTTTTTATGGCCCATGTACTAAGTAAGTTATTGATGTTAGGAAATGCTAAAGCCACAGCACCACCACAAATCGCTCCAATAGTAAACTGTCCTTCTGCGCCAATATTCCACATCTTGGCTTGAAAACACACAGCTAAACCAACAGCAATTAATAAGATAGGTGCTGCTTTGACAGTTAATTCTGATAGTCCATAAAAGTTACTTAAAGGCGAAACTAATAAAATTTGTAAAGCAGCAATAGACGGCTTTCCCAATGAACCAAATAGTATAAGTCGCTTGAGGTATCTATTCCGCTTGTGCTGATAAAGTTTAAACCTCAGTATTTTCATGCTAATATTGTACGCCATATTTACGTACATAATCATCAAGAAACGACGCTTATTTTCGGCTTGAAGATTTTGAACTTGAAATCCTTGAGGAATACTGCAAATCGGTTGGGAGAACAAAATCAGACGTGCTTAGAGAATTGATTAGGAGTCTCGGCTGAAAGAAAAAGCCCTCCTAGAAGGACGGGGCTTTAGACCCATTTTTCCGGTAATGTTAGTTTTGAGACTCCTCAGAGATAGGTTCTGATTCGGTTTCAAGTTCTTCTATTTTGACTTTGGCTGGAGGTTTAACAGGTTTTGGGCCACGCGCTAGGGCAGGATTACCGGGCTGCCTGTTTTCATCCCCATAGGATGCTTTTTTCTCTGTGCCAGACGAACGATTACGGGTCGGTTTTGAGCTTTTGGGGTTGGATTCAATCGGAGCTATAGAATCCGAATTTTCGGAATTTTTGTCAGTACTTCCTTGGGACTGACGTTCCGATTTCTTGATTGGACGTTCTACCATTGTTGATTTTTGCAAATTTATCTGTATGGTACATCGGTTTGGTGAATATCAAACTGTTAAGTAGCATTTTTTAAAGATTTTATCCAAAAGCAGCCAAAAAACTTTATCAATTCACTCACCAAATGTGAAAATAGGTGCGTTATCGATAGCTGAACGTACCCGACAACTATTCAACAAAATCAGGTCGTGCCTGTTGCGTTGATTTCAATTTTGACTCTAAAACTGCCCAATTTTCTTGCTCAATTAAGTTAGTCAACTCATCAAGATTGTGGCGATATTGTTGCAGCGATCGCAGCAATGCTTGACGATTATATCGCGCCATCATCACCCCTAACTCTGGATTACCACCACCCACACGACTGGTATCCCGAAAACCTGAACTAGCTAACTTTTGGGCTAATTGCAAAACATCTCTTTCAGTTTCACTCAAACAAGCAGCAATCAACGAGGAACTGACCATTACAGGTAAATGGGAAATCCAACTAACAGCGCGGTCATGTTGCTCTGGTTGACAATAGTAGATATTCGCTCCCAGCGATCGCACAATTTCTTCCACAACCGTAATTGCACTGATTGGTGTTGTAGCTATAGGTGTTAGTACATAAGGTTTATCGACAAATAAATGTCGGTGTGCAGCTTCTATCCCACTGTCTGCTGTTCCCGCCATTGGATGACCGCCGATAAAATTATCCCAAAGGGGAGAGATATCTTTGACTATCTGTGCTTTCGCCGAACCCACATCAGTCACGACTGTAGCGACAGACAAATGAGCGATCAACTGTTCAAATTGGGGCACAATAAGGGCTAGAGGTGTACAAATAAAGACAACTTCGGCGGCTGCTAATAGGCTCAGATCAACAGATGCTTGATCAACACTACCAAGGGCAATTGCCTTTTCACAGGTAGATTCACGGCGACTCACTCCTAAGATATGATGTCCTTGCGATCGCAAATCAAAACCCAAAGATCCACCGATCAGTCCCAGTCCTAAAATCCCAATATTCATATTTGATTTTGACATTCCGTTTTTTATGATACCAACTATTAAAGTTGGCATCCAAGGGGTAGCATCGATGACTGTAGAGGAATTACTAGAACAATACGCAGCAGGAGTCTTAAACTTTAGTGGTGTTGACCTCTCGGAAGCTAACCTGAGTGGGGCTAAACTCAGTGGCGTAAATCTTAGCGATGCTAATTTGAGTATAGTCAACCTGAGTGGCGCAAATCTGAGTGAAGCTAACTTGAGTAATGCCAAGCTGAATGTAGCCAGACTGAGTGGCGCGAATCTATGTAGCGCCATCCTGAACAACGCCAGTCTCAACGTCGCTAATTTGATTCGAGCGGATCTCAGTCGCGCTCAACTTAGAGGAGCGTCGTTGATCCGCGCCGAGTTAATTCGCGCTGACCTCAGTCGCGCCGACCTGTTGTCAGCTGACCTCACCAGTGCTGATCTGCGAGAGGCGACACTCCGCCAAGTGAATCTCCGTCACGCTAACTTGAGTGAGACGGTCTTAAGAGGCGCTTCTTTGACCGGAGCCAACTTGGAGATGGCTAACTTAAACGCCAGTGACCTCAGTCGTTCTGACCTTAGCGGCGCAAATTTGCGAGATGCCGAACTCAGACAAGCCAATCTCAGCCATGCTAACCTGAGCGGGGCAGATTTGAGCGGGGCGAATCTCCGGTGGGCAGATTTGAGCGGCGCAAATCTCCGGTGGGCAGATTTGAGCGGCGCAAAATTGAGCGGGGCTGATTTGATTGGCGCAGATTTAAGCAGTGCCAATTTAACCAATACAAGTTTAATCCACGCCAATTTAACTCAGGCAAAATTAATTAGGGCGGAATGGATTGGTGCTGACTTAACAGGAGCAACTTTAACTGGGGCAAAACTTTATGCCACCTCCAGGTTTGGTTTAAAAACCGAAGGGATGATTTGTGAATGGGTTGATCTTAGCCCCGCAGGCGATCGCTCCATTATCCAAAACTTCCATTCCGAAGAGTCACGAGATTTTTTTAACGAAACACCGCCAACAATTCGGATTATTGTTGATTCCGCCCTAGAACACGAAGCCAATTTTGCGATCGCTGGCGCTTACTATCAAATTGCTCAAGAATACCGGGGGCTGAAACAACCCCCAAGCATTGAAAGTGGGCGTCGTCGAACTGTTTTCACTTTTCATGTAGATAGCGACGAAGCATTATTTCCCACCGCTTACATTATGATTCTTCCCTTTCTAGATGCGGCATCTACTCAAAAGAATATTTCCAGTATGGTGGAAATGATTAACAGTGAAGTTGTTGCGAACCAAGATTTAAAATTGCCCCAGATGCTGAAACAATTAAATATTCTTGTAGAGCAAGTCATGAGTCAGGCTACAACAATTAAACAGATGAAAAAAAATATCGAAGTAGCCGCAAGGTTAAATTTTTGCAAAGCTCCAACCCAAATAGTTTTAACGAATTCCAGCGCCCACAATTTAATTGTCCATGACCATCCCAACTTTGGGAAAAGATTTATTAATCGCTCTGCTCTCAATGCTTCAGCTTATGATGATACATCAAGGGAATCAACAAAATATATATTGCCTTCGTTAAATATGGTTATGGATTTTGTCAAAGGATTTCACTATATTAGTCATTGAGCATTGGACAAATGACAAATAACAAATTTCTGGAGGATCAAAATGCGCGATACCTTTAATAAAATGGTCGGTCGAACTCGCTATGTAGTCTTTCGCCTATTTCTGCACTTAGGGGGAGGTGAGGTAGCACCAATTATGGGAGTATTGAATAGTGCTGGACGGGATGCGATCGATGCTGATGGCGATTTAGAAGTTTTGGGAGAAGGATTGGTAGAAATTAGCCAAACCCTCCTGCAATACGATGAATATTGGCTTTCTGCTGCCAACGAAGGCGATGTATTTTGGGATGAAGGCGAGGCAGGAGATTACGTGAATGAATTATTTACTGACTCTGCCCAAAGATATCTCAGTGAACCAGATTACAGTTCTGACTCTGGATTGAATGAACCTTTATCTATACCTGTAACCCGCAACGTCATTGTGATAATTACAGTAGCTTATGAAGGAGAAGTACCAGAGTTAGAAACTGATCTTTCTAACGTTCAGTCCCTGAAGGAAGCTTTTAAAGCCTTAATCAATTTGCACTACAAACATAAACTCCAAGCAATCCAAGTGCATTTCTCGCCAGCCCAGTTAGGTGATGAACTCACTAGCGATCAACTGTTGCAATATTACCCAGAATTGATTCCTTTGTAATCTGTTGGGTAGTCCGTACTTACTACTTACATCGAGAAATTGTTAAGCTCAGAGATAGGACAATAATCCCATGATCATGACCATAGTACGTAAATTTACAGCCGTTTTTTTAGCTCTGAGTTTGTGTATAACAACTGTCGCTTGTGGAGGCGAAAACCAGACCACTCGCCCAGCTAAGAACGTTAACCAAACCTCTAATGCCACCAAGCTGAGTGACGGAGAGTATCAAATACAACAAGCTACTTATGACGATGCATCTGGGGAGTACAACCTGTTTTTACTTAACAATAAGCCCCCAACCTTTTCAACCGAAAATTTGCAAATGGCACGGTTAACTGATGATCAAATCAAGGAGGGTAAGAAAACCTATCTGAAGGTAGAAAAAGGACAACCGATTTTATATCTGACGGAAGACTTTAAACTTGAGTACGTCCACAACGTTACCGAGAATAAAACCAATCCCCAAACAGGACAACAAGAGACGGTTGTAGTCCGTCGAGAAAATAGCTTTTGGGCACCCTTTGCTGGGTCTGTGGCTGGTAGCTTGGCGGGTCAGGCAATTGGTAGTCTGTTATTTAGACCCCAGTATTATGTACCGCCTGTCTATCAATCAGGTCAAGGATTAAGTGGCTTCGGTGGATATGGCGGCAGCTATGGCCAAGCAGTTCAAAACTACCAAACTCGCTACAATGCGCCACCCGCAGCCGTGACAAATCGCACTGCGTTCCGCAATACAGGGACAATTAGAAGGTCATATCCTGGAAATTCAAATGTACGCAATACACCGCGTAGCACTACAGGTAATAACCGTCCTTCTGGTTCTGGTTTTGGTGGTAGTAACTTGCGACCCTCTGGTAACTCCAGCAATACCAGACGCAATTCTGGTAGTAGTTTTGGTAGTGGGCGTAGTTCAGCACCCCGTCGCTCAAGTGGTTTTGGCAGCAGACGCCGTTAGGAAATTTCCAATTCAATAAATAGACTGCCTAATACCATTTCTTTGTGAGGCTGCGCCAAACCCTTTTAACTTCTTTCTTCCTTTGCGTCCTTCTCTTCGAGACACTTCGTGAACGCGTCCTTCGCGGTTCGTTTTTCTTTCTTGTACTTAAATATGCTTTAGCGCATCTTCATACAGAATTGGTATAAGAAGTGAAGGTAGTGTGTTGCACAAAGAAGCCGGAGGGTCACAAGTCAACCCTGCGGCTTCTCTTTAGCGCTAAAGCTCTAAAGCGCAAACTACAAACCCATTCACTCACAACAACTTATATTAACGTGAGTTCGATGAACCTCTCCCTCCCAGCCTCCCGCTCCGAAACGGAAAGGGAGGAGCAACGAAAAATTAAGCTTTTTGCTCCCCTCTGGGCGTCGGAAAGGGGCTGGGGGAGAGGTCATATCATGTCCGGGTAATTAGTTGTGATTCCCATAGTCATTGCACCCCACCC
>NZ_JABXKM010000296.1 GCF_017115025.1 Nostoc sp. NOS(2021)
GGGAAGCTAGATACAGGATGAAGTTTTGCATTTTATTTAATCCACGTTCCTAAGCTACCTGGCAACTGCTATAAAACAGAAAGTTCTACCTTTATTAAAAATTAAAAAATGAATATTCAAGAAGCTTTTAATTCTGCCGCAGAAAATTACGATAACTTACGTCGTATTCTAATTCCCTGTTTTGATGACTTTTACAAAACAGCCGTTGCAATTATACCAAGTGACGGCACTGCACCTCTGAAGGTTCTAGATTTGGGTGCTGGTACTGGACTTTACTCAGGTATGGTTCAATCCGTCTTCCCCAATGCAGAATTCACCTTGCTGGACTTAGCCCCTGAGATGTTAGAGAAAGCTAAGTTTAGATTTAGCAAAATGGGTAAATCTCCCAAAATATTAATTGGTGACTACATTGAAACTAATTTAGCTGGTTCCTATGACCTGATAATCTCGGCTTTATCGATTCATCATCTGTCAGATTTTGACAAAGAACTTCTTTATCAACGGATTTATGATGTCCTCAATCCTGGAGGGATGTTTGTCAACGCCGATCAAGTTCTCGGCAAAACCCCTGATTTAGAAAAACTTTACCGTCAACACTGGCGAGATTCTGTCCATGCTAAGGGTGTCTCTGAGGAAGATTTCAAAGCTGCACAAAAACGTATGGAATACGATCGCATGGCAACCCTTGATATTCAACTTCGCTGGCTAGAAGCGGCTGGTTTTCAAAATGTAGATTGCTGGTACAAAAATTTTAGCTTTGCTGTTTTTGGTGGTTATCGACCGACTATTTAACTAATTACTAATTCGTAATTCGTAATTCGTAATGACACTCTCTACAAGAAGCTGCGCTAACGTAACTATTGGGTTTAAATCACCACTAAATTATAAAATTTCTAATTGAATTACGAATTGTTTTAACCGCTATATTTGTTACAAAGATTCGGTGCAGAGTTGGTTATTTAGCAGAGCAGTAACTATTAATTTCCTGGACTATTGAACCTTCTTCGGTACTACTCTTTTGCAGAGATCCCAAAAAGCCCTTTGCTGCTGGTAGATTCTTTTTATCTATGGCTGTTGCTGTATTATTCAACTCCTTACTGATCTCCTGATAGAGTGTGAGAAAGCGTCCTTGAAAACCTTGCAACTTTTCATCTTTAATTTCCAGTGCTTTCATCTCTTTGGCAAGTGTGTCTATCTTACCAGCAAGTTCAGTTAAAGCTTTAGAACCTTTTACCGGATTGGGATTTTTACCGAATTCTTGACCTAGAGTAGATGCCTGATTGGCAACGTTTATAACTTTGTTACATTGAGCAACTTTACTTTCTCCACAACCTGCAAATAATAATGCGATCGCAGTAGTGACTGAAAGTATAAAACTTTGTTTAAATATGCGTTGCATAGGTTCTATTATCTCCAACTATGTTTCGGGAAAGTTGGGCAGTAGAAATGGATGGTCAGCGAAAATACTTTTTTCTACAAAGAATCTTTATTTCTTTTTTTTACTTTCTTTCTGCCCTATTACTTTATACTTCATTTTTCCGAGAAGGTGTATGTAATTACACGCAATATGCCTGTCCTGTGATGTTTACAATGGAGAGAAGGTCACACTTTTAGTTTTCTCTTCAACCCACGCACCCAAAAATGGGGTGAACATTTCACCTTTTCAGAACTGGACTGGTAGGATTAACGCCTCCGGGACGTACAACGATTAGATTGCTACAAGTAAATAGCGACGAACGACTAGCTGAACGGCGGAGATTGCGCTGAATAAAGAAGTGTAAGTCACTGTTCAGAACTGCCGCAGGCGTTTACTTGCTCTCGTTACAATGATGTCAAGGAAACTTTTCAGCAGAACACACAATGCTGAGAATTAGCCTAAAAATATCATTTGGTACGATCGCAGGAGGCAAAAAATGAGCTTGGCTGGATTAAGAATTGTGTTGGTAGAGCCAGCTGGGCCGATAAATGTCGGGGCGATCGCCAGGGTAATGAAAAATTTCGGGCTACATCATTTAGTATTAGTAAATCCCCAATGCGATCCGCTATCGGCGGAAGCTTTGATGATGGCTGTTCATGCTCAGGAAATTTTAGAATCTGCGGTATTAGTGGCGACCTTACCAGAAGCATTGCATGGATGTGTCAGGGCGATCGCTACCACTGGTCGCTTTCGGAGTTTGCAAACACCTTTAGAAAAACCCCGCACTGCACTACCCTGGTTACTGGAGGAACCAGAAAAACCCGCAGCATTGATTTTTGGCAGAGAAGACCGGGGATTAAGCAATGAAGAATTAAATTATGCACAGAGGTTTGTTTGCATTCCCACAAGTCAAGATTATCTAATCCTAAATTTGGCTACTGCCGTGGCAATCTGCTGTTATGAACTGTCGCAATGTGCAGAACAACCTGATAGTCAGACATTACCCCAAACTGAACTTGCACCAATAGATGTTGTGGAAGCATACTACGAGCAATTAGAATCACTATTACTGAAAATTGGTTACGTGTATCCGCATACGGCAGCTAGTCGCATGGAAAAATTTCGCCAACTGTATAATCGCGCTCACCTGAAACCAGGAGAAGTAGCCATGCTGCGAGGGATTTTGCAACAGGTAGAATGGGCCGTTAAAAACCAGAGGGATGGTGAAAACTTGTAATTATTCGTTTAATATATACGCAATCATCCCCCCAAAATAAATAATAGGGCTTAAACTAAACACAAAAATGCTACTTAGTGGCAAAGTAGAATTTGAGTATTAATATTGCTTAAAGATTAAGTTTTGGGTCAGGAGTCTGCAAGAAAAAAGCCAAGTGGGTCACAAGGAGTAACGGTGTCAGAGTCAAGTGACGAACTAAAAGCTTTCTCGCGGCGTCAACCCTTAAATCGCCGCCAGCGGCCACAAAAAGTTCAAAAAGTGGCACAGAAGAAAGTTAAAGCTAACAGCCAGCAGCAAGCTGTGAATGGACGACAAGCGGCGCTAACACGCCCAAAAAATCAAATCAGTCCTCCGCCAATCCCTGGTGCTACACGTCGGGTAAAATCGGGGTTAGTGATGCCATCGGCAGTAAAACCAATACCTAGTGTGAAGGGGAAAATTCCTCCCTTCCGACCAGGTGCTGTGATGGTCAAAACAGTGCGGATGGAAAAGCCAAAAACAGGCCGGCGATCGTCACGGAAGACGCGGTTAAAGCCAATGGCCAAAACCATATTGTATGTTTTGCGGTTATTGATTGTGGGTGTTGGGCTGGGTGCAATTGTGGGCACGGTGTTGTCAGTATTAGACCCAGCTAATCGCATCACCACAACTTCTGCGCCGCAATCTAATAGTAATGTGGCGCGATCGCAGCCACAACCTAGCCAAACTCCCCCAGCCGCAGTTTCCAGCCTATACCTATCCCAAGAAATTATCCCCTTGAAAAATGCCGTGCAAAATTTGGCGACGACCAACCCAAATCTTACACCCGGAGTTTTCTTAGTAGATTTAGATACTGGTAATTATGTAGATGTCAATAGCTCAACCAGTTTTCCGGCGGCTAGCACAATTAAAGTGCCGATTCTAATTGCCTTTTTCCAGGATGTGGATGCAGGGAAAATTCGCCTAGATGAAATGCTGACCATGCAACAGGATGTGGTAGCTGGCGGTTCTGGAACTCTGCAATACAAACCAGCCGGAACCCAGTACGCCGCTCTGGAAGTCGTCACTCAAATGATTACAATCAGCGACAACACAGCAACAAATATGTTGATTGCCCGATTGGGAGGTATAGACGCTTTAAACCAGCGTTTCCGCACTTGGGGATTGACAAACACAATAATTCGTAATCAACTCCCAGATTTGGAAGGGACAAACACCACTAGTCCGAGAGAATTGGGGAATTTGATGGCGATTGTGAGTCAGGGAAATTTGGTGAGTATGCCATCACGCGATCTCATGCTCGATATCTTGCGTCGCACTCAGAAAGACACTCTGCTACCATCGGGTTTGGGAACAGGCGCGAGAATCTACCACAAAACAGGCGATATTGGCACAATGTTGGCAGATACAGGTTTAATTGTTGTTCCAACTGGCAAGCGCTACATAGCCTCTGTCATGGTACAACGCCCTAATAACGACCCTCGCGCCGAAAAATTGATTAGCTCAATTTCTCGTGCTGCCTACCAAGAGTTTAGCCAAAATGCTGTTACACCCAACAGTACCACAAGCACTATACCCGCAAATGGTTATCAGCCCTCTGGTGTGAGTCCTGCTTTACCCAACGGTACGACGGGCACTGTACCCGCAAATGGTTATCAGCCCCCTGTTGTGAATCCTCTACCCAACAGTATGGGAGGTACTGTACCGGCAAATGGTTATCAATCTCCAGTTATGAATCCGCAGTATTATCCCCCAAGATAATTTGGGATTTTTGAATTTTGCATTGTTCATGACATCCATCCTCCCTCATAAATGAGCGGCGAACTAGAGCTGATTGCCTGCCAACCTCACCCCATTGAGAGTAACGGTTTTAATCTTAACGCGACTCTGCCATACGACTGTGCAATTGAACACATTCTTTTACCCCATAAGGTGGATCTGTAACTACTGCATGAATGCTGTTTTCTGGTACTCGACTTAGCCACTCGAAACAGTCTGCGTGCAAAATAACAGATTTACCTATATTTTCTACTTGGTATTCAAAAGCCCATTGATTCATGATTTTAAGTAGTTTGTTTTTATATAAAAATTGTATTTTTATATTCCCATAAATCTGATAGTTAAATCGCTAAAAACAATGTTGTCTTTGAACTCTTAACTTTTTTGATACCGCATTCCTGGCAGTTGTGAAACTAAACCCATAAGTTCCAACTGTAACAAGGCACCGGAAACTGAGCCAGCAGCCATGCCGGTTTGTTGAACAATAAAATCGAAGGATAAAGCATCACAAGAAAACGCATTCATTACCGTTTGCAATTCTGGTGATAAATCAGGCAAACTTAACTGTTGGGCTGTTGGGGATACTTCAACTCCATCAATTTGTGGTATTGCTCCTAGCATTGTTAACAGTTCGTCTAGTTCCTTAAGAATGAAAGTTGCTCCCTGACTCAGTAACTTTAAACACCCTTGGGATGGATGATCGTCCAGTCTTCCGGGTAAGGCATAAACGTCTCTGCCAAATTCATTTGCATAAGTAGCTGTTATTAGGGCACCAGATTTTAACGGCGCTTCCATTACCAGGATGGCGCGGCTTAAACCTGCGATAATTCGGTTGCGACGGGGAAAGTGCGTGCGATCGGGTGGGGTTTTCGTGGGGTACTCACTCATGACTAACCCAGCCGTCAAAATCTGCTTGTACAAATCCCGATTTTTATGTGGATAGATGACATCAACACCAGTCCCCAAAACTGCGATCGTGCGTCCACCTGCTTTCAGGGCGGCGATGTGGCTTTCTGTGTCAATTCCCTCTGCCATACCAGAAACAACTGTAAAGCCATTTTTAGCCAAAGCTGTACTAATTTGGCGAGTCCAACGAATACCGTATTCTGAGGGTTGGCGTGTTCCGACAATCCCAACCAGCGGTTTTTGTCCGAGATTTTCTTGGAGTTCGACTTCACCGCGATAGTATAAAATCGGCGGTGGACTTGGAGTTTCCAGCAGTAAGCGGGGATAATCTGCATCTGCTGGTGTCCAGAAATGGGAATTTTCCTGCTGGTGCTTGGTGAATAGTTGTTCTGGGTGCAAACGCGATCGCTGTTGTACTACTTTTTCTAGTGTCTGAAAACCAAAACCCTCTACTTCTCCTAACTGTACCTTGGTAGCGTTCCAAGCCGTTGCCAATGTTCCAAAATGCTGTTGCAGCCGTCGCAGTAATACCGGGCCAATTCCAGAAATTTGCGCCCAAGCTAGCCAATATGCACCTTCTTCTACCACGGTTTCATCCTCACGCCTACTGGATTGAGTATTCCCAAATTAGGTTTGGCTATTGATATAAAGGGGGAGTGGCAGAAATGAGGAAGTTTCTTAAAACATTAGGACTTACGCAAAACCACACGCTGTAGGGGCAATTCATGAATTGCCCCTAC
>NZ_JABXKM010000236.1 GCF_017115025.1 Nostoc sp. NOS(2021)
CTTTGAGTTCCTTGATTTCAAAATCCTATCAACCTTTTTAATTAATAATAGTCAAACTGGTAACAAACGCCTAAATAAATATTGGATAAATCGAGATAAACCAGTTATAAATAGACAGAACTGTCTAGATTAAAACGAATATTTACTACTAGATATATAAGATTTTCAATGATTCCAATAGACAGACTATTCTAACTATATCTGAAGAGAGAAATAATTTAATTACTGTCCTGATTCGGGATGTCTTAAAAAGGAAAAATCGGCGATAATTGCTCAAATCAAAACAATAGGAAAAGCGCAATTGTTTGCTTTGAGGCTTTCTAGCTGATGAGTAATTGTAACCACGAATACTGTTTGTAAATTAGTTTTTCAGCGCAAGTAAATTGGCCAGATGTATGATATTCTTTATTTATAGGGAATCTAATACCAGAATAAAAACTCCTTAGATTCCTTTGAAGTGAGTATCAGACCAGCCTCATCAGTTATTGGTGACGGCATAACGTTAATCGAAGTGGAGCAAAACCGCCTAAAAATCGGTTTTTCGTTTGGCGAAGCTGTTGCCATAGCGTAGGCTGGACTGATTTTTTTATGTATCTTCCTTGCAGCAAAAATAATGCTTGTCTTGCTGTGATCAAGCAGAAATGTATCATTTACCTGTCGTAGCTGTGGAAGTTTTTTGAATGATTAGTGACAGGATTGCAACTAATTTTTATCACCCTTGTTGTATCTCGCATCCCACTAATATTTACTGCCATATCTGTAAGAAGCTGTTTAATTTCTAGCAGGTAACTGCAATATTTCTAGTGCTAGATAGACAGCTGATGTCCACACTCTGACTACGTTGATGCTGTCACAATCTCGACAGTGAACTCTTTCAAAAACTACAACTCCAATTTGATTCAATACTCTGCTTGATTACACCATAATCTTGGAGCCGAATCAATAAGTCTGCGCCATTACTGAGGTTTTTATGCGGAAGATTGCTATTTATGGAAGAGGGGGAGTTGGCAAGTCTACAACGACTCAAAACGTAGTGGCTGGACTGACTGATATAGGTCGTAAGGTGATGGTTGTAGGGTGTGACTCGAAAGCAGACTCCACCCGGCTGCTCTTGGGGGGATTCCACCAGAAGATTGTACTTGATACGTTGCGTAAAGAAGAAGAAGATGTGAATCTAGAAGACTTCCGCCAGGAGGGATGGGGGAAGACGCTGTGTGTGGAATCGGGTGGGCCGGAACCTGGTGTGGGATGTACAGGTAGAGGCATTCTGACATCAATTGGGTTGCTGGAACAACTTGGTGCTTATGATGATGCAGTTAGACTTGATTATACATTTTATGATGGTCTGGGTGACGTGGTATGCGGTGGATTTGTCATGCCCATTCGTGAACGTAAAGCTCAAGAGGTTTACATTATCACTTCTGGGGAAATTATGGCAATGTATACCGTCAACAACATCTGCCGAAGCATTCAAAAGTATGCTCCTATAGGCGGTATACGTCTGGGAGGATTGATTTGCAACTCTCGCAAAGTCGATCAAGAAGATGATTTGATCAAAGCTCTGGCAGAGAAACTGGGCACTCAAATGATCTACTCCATACCCAGAGACAATATGGTGCAGCAAGCAGAGTTCCACCGCAAGACGGTGATTGAGTATGCTCCTGAGTCTGAACAGGCGCAGCACTATCGCAACCTGGCAACGGCAATTGACCAGAATACAGATTTTGTCACTCCGAAATCTATGTCTAACGATCGCCTAGAGGAACTGCTGGTACAGTTTGGGTTGTTTAGACACCTCCAGACATTAGGTATCAGCCCAAACTCCACAAGGGTTGCAGATTCATTTTCGGAGATGCCTCTTGACTAGGACGATGCAGTAGGGATTATCCCTTATACAAAGTGTCTGGAGCAATTGGCAATCTCTGACTTTAAACAGCAGAAAAAACTGCGTAAACTTCTTAACACCATTTGAGAAATCGGCGTTTTGAACCACGCCAAAATTCGTCTACCTCATTGAAGGAGGAGAACTCATTATGTTGACCGAAGAGGTTTTAGTCCAAAAATTTATCACCATAGCTCAGGGGCGCTGTCCCAAACTCGGTGAGTTGCTCCAGTACTGCCATGTCGAACTCGTAAACTCTTACTGGGGCTGCCCCCCAAAACTCATACAACATTTTGTCGTTTATTATCCTAATATGCTGTTTGCCTCAGTCAATGCCTACCAAGACATTTTCCGAGGCGTTGCCCAAGATTTGGGGATATTGGACGCTGTTTGCATAAACGCTACACGTATTATCCGCGATCGCGCCTCAAGGTTGAAGGAAAAGAACCCGATCTTATGGTTGGAACTTCATTGGGTGGCGGTACCAACTCAAAAAGGCAGTTGGCATTTAGATCAGGACTCACCGTACTCGGACTAAAAGTTATGCTTTCCTAACAAATTTTTACACGAAAGCGAGAGTTTGTAAATACTTGATGCCTTGCGATTGAAGCGTTTTCTCTTGGTGATCACCGATTTGGTTAGCAGATGATCAAAAGGCGATGCCTACGGCGGCAAGCTACGCTAGGTTGGGCTGCGCCTACGCTAAATCGTATCCAAAGATGCAAGTATTCTAGCAATATGTATGTTATGCTTGCAGAAGATCAGCAAAATTGTCAAAACATCAACATGTCTTTCAACAAAAACGGCAAACACTAGAAAACCTTGCTATTGACCCAACAAATTTAAGTTTGTCTGCTGCGGCTTTTTCTAACGGAGAGATACAGCCTCATGAAACTGGATGTG
Organism: Nostoc sp. NOS(2021); assembly: GCF_017115025.1. Classification (GTDB taxonomy): domain Bacteria; phylum Cyanobacteriota; class Cyanobacteriia; order Cyanobacteriales; family Nostocaceae; genus Nostoc. The sequence goes on from NZ_JABXKM010000236.1 coordinate 2,786, forward strand.
AATCTTTGCAATAACCTGAAGTCAATTAGAACTCGCTTGGGCATGAGTCAGCAAGAATTAGCTAATATAGCTGGCGTAACTCGTCAGAGTATTGGTGGTGTGGAATTGGGACAATATGCCCCTTCTGTTGCGATGTCACTACGTTTAGCCAAGGCACTTGGCTGCCAAGTCGAGGACTTATTCTGGTTTGAGGAAGATTTACCAGAAGTTGAGGCAATTCTTGCGGGATCAGCCCCTAAGCAACAGCAATCACGAGTTAGTCTAGCGCGGGTTGGGGATCAATGGATAGCTTATCCCCTTGTTGGAAACGATGCTTTTCGGATCGAAATGATTCCAGCCGATGGTGAGACGCTGGCAGTGATTCACCCTGATGCTGGGGAATCCGTAAGGGTGAAAGAGTTCGCCAGCATCAGCAAATTGCCATTAGCGTCAGAGGTAGCTAGTAATGAGCGTCACTCTGCGGGTGAAGCACAGAGCCAGATCGGTACAAATAAAGTCCTGGTAAGGCTTCTGGATGATATAGACAAACTGCACAATACAGTTGTGATTGCTGGTTGTACACCTGTGCTTTCCCTCTTAGCAAGAGCAACTGAACGCTGGCATCCGCAACTGCGAGTTCATTATCATTTCGCCCACAGCAAGGCTGCATTGAGTAGTCTGTGCCGAGGTGAAGTTCACATTGCAGGGATGCACTTATACGATCCCCAAACTGGGGAACATAACATTCCCTTTGTGCGGGAAGCCTTAACGGGTAAAAGTGCCGTTTTGATTACCCTTGGAGTTTGGGAAGAAGGTTTGTTAGTCCCACCAGGAAACCCAATGGGAGTTAAAACAGTTTCCGACTTAGTAGAATTTGGAGCAACTATTGTCACCCATGAAGTGGGTTCTGGCAGTCGGATGCTTTTGGAACGCAAACTCCAAGAAGAAGGAGTACCATTTCCGACTGTGAAAGGATTTGACCGTATTGTTCACAACCATCAAGATGTTGCTTTGTCTGTAGTTTCAGGAATTGCTGATGCAGGTATCAGTACGGCATCTATAGCTGCTGCCTTTGGGTTGGGATTTATCCCCCTTCATAGTGCGCGATACGACTTGGTGATTATTAAAGAATACTTGGAAGAAGAACCAGTAAAGCAGTTTCTCAGTATCTTGGGACATCAGCTAGTGCGATCGCAATTAGAGATTCTCGGTGGCTATGATATTAGCAAGATTGGGGAAGTTGTAGCAAATATTTAGTAATGACGCTCTCTACGAGACGCTAAAAGCGTAGCTTGCAACTCTTACAGAGTACGCGGACTCGCTACCGCTACGCTAACGTAATTCGTAATTATGATCCCACGACAAAGGAATATGTCTTTTACTTTCCACAACTCAAGTTAGCTGCTCTGTGTTTCAATTACGAATTCGTCAAGCAAATCAAAATCACCCAACAAGTTAGCTGCTCATGAATCATCACTTGACTATGAATAAACATCCCGTTCAGATTAACGATACAACCTTGCGAGATGGTGAACAAGCTGCGGGTGTAGCCTTTAACGTGGAAGAAAAAATTGCGATCGCCACTTTTCTGGATGCCATTGGTGTTCCAGAACTGGAAATTGGCGTTCCGGCAATGGGGCAAGAAGAAGCAGAATCGATCCGAGCGATCGCCAATCTGGGATTAAATGCCCAATTACTTGGCTGGAACCGTGCTAAATTGTCCGATATCCAGGCATCTATAGATTGTGGTTTGGAACGGGTGCATATTTCCGTTCCTGTCTCAGAAATTCAGATTGCCGCGAAGTTTGGGGGTAAGCAGCAGGTAATGCTGGATCTTCTGCGGGATGCGATTAATTTCGCTTGCGATCGCGGTTTATCTGTATCTGTTGGCGGAGAAGATTCTTCCAGAGCCGATCCATCTTTTCTATTGGATGTGGCGTTTTATGCTCAAGAGTTGGGAGCTTTCCGGTTTCGCTTTTGTGACACTGTAGGAATTCTCGACCCTCTGAACACTTACAGCAAAGTTCGCTCCCTGGTGCATCATCTATTCATTCCCATAGAAATGCACACGCACAATGATTTTGGACTGGCAATGGCGAACTCGCTAGCTGGTATTGAAGCAGGGGCGCTATCAGTTAATACCACGGTAAATGGGATTGGCGAACGCGCAGGTAATGCGGCGCTGGAAGAAATGGTGATGGCACTGAAACACCTCTACGGGATTCCAACGGGCATTAATACAAAACGGCTATTGGAACTATCACGGTTAGTTGCGAAAGCTGCAAATTGGCCGGTTCCTCCCTGGAAAGCGATCGTGGGTGAAAATACTTTTGCACACGAGTCGGGTATTCATGCTCACGGCGTGTTGCAAAATCCCGGTACTTACGAACCGTTCGCGCCGGAAGATGTTGGTTGGGAACGTCGCCTTGTCGTAGGTAAACATTCCGGTCGGCATCTGATATTTAGTGTGCTGCAAGAACATGGAATCACACTCAGTCAGCCAGAAATTCAATCAGTGCTGGATGCTGTAAAGCATCAGTCAGTAAAAGTTAAGCGCAGTCTCACGGTTGAAGAACTCCTGAGTTTTGTTCCCCAAAGGTGAACTTAATGGGGAATGGGGAGTAGGAAGGGTTAAGAAAGCATCACAATTACGTCTCTGGTTAGCGTCGGCGCAGGCATCGCAGTTATTGTATCAACTGCTAGAATATTACCAACATTATTGGTAGTAACTATGCCGAGAAAAGAGCAAGGATGGATCACTTTTCAATTGTCTCTAGAAGAACGGCAACTTCTAGAGCAGTACTGCAAGCGGTTCAAACGGACTAAGACTGATGTTTTGCGCTCCCTGTTGCGTAGTCTCCAAGCACAATTACTCAAACAACAGGGGAAGCAGTTTGATTCTGGGGAGATTGATCTTGACTTATTTTGAGCAGTGTTGAAGAATCGCTATCGGTAAAGCGAGTTTTCTTGTAGCCAAACAAATTTGTAATGGGGTTAGTAATCCCTCTGAAATTGTAAAAAAGCGTTCAAGTTCAAAAGTTGACTATGACAAATCCTACAGAATTATTGCGATCGGGATGGGCCCTCCGGGACTGGGTACTGGGTAATGGGGACTGGGTACTGGGCAAGAAAATATGAGTAAGATTTGCTTGGGGTCTGAATCCCCATCTAAATCTTCCCAGTCCCCATTCCCTAGTCCCTAGTCCCCAGTCCCCAGTCCCCAGT
>NZ_JABXKM010000182.1 GCF_017115025.1 Nostoc sp. NOS(2021)
GTGTACACACAAGTCATCGAATTACCCAAAAATCTTGAAAAACCTCACCCTGGTTCTGCTACGCAAAAACTGTCCCTCTCCTTATTAAGGAGAGGGAAAGATTTACCCTTGGGTAAAGCGAGGGTGAGGTTTTGATTTGTGGGTTGTAGAGTCTACATAGTAGCCTTCTAGGAGAGACATGAAGAAGAGAGGTTTTCCAGATGCCGTGAAAAGTCAGATGAGTTTACTTCTTATTCCAAAGACTTAAAAATGCTTGAGAGATAACTGGAGTGATCTGACTTTGTAAGTAAGTTAGTGCATCACGATGGTTTTGATTGTTGTCATCATAATAAGTGAACACATTCGTCAGCTTGACAATCTCAGGATTTTGATCGTTTGTGCCCCTCCATTTGTTAGTAACTTTGTGTAAAACGTCCTGGGGTATATTTTGTTGTAAGTTATTTAAGGCTGCGATGTAAGAAGGATTTTGAGGATTCTTTTTGAATTGCAACCACAAATCTATCAGCTTGAGTTGAGTCTGTGGCTGGGGCTGGGGCTTATCTGTTAAACTAGGTTGTTGGAGAATTTGACGCTGTTCAATAGTGGCAATGCCATTTTCAGTTAAACCCTGAGATTTCTGAAATTTCTTGACTGCTGTATAAGTGGCTGGGCCATAAAAAGGCTTGTCTGAAGGAATTTCGGCATTGGTTGCAAAACCGTGAAACTTCAATCTATTCTGAAGCCCTTTGACTGTATCTTCCATGACAGTTCGAGTCTCGGAATCAGCGTTACCATTAACCACAAGTTTTTGTGAGTACTGTTTCTGAAACTTTTTAATTGCTTCTTCAGTAGGATCATCTGTCAAGGAGTTGTTATTCCGCTTCCAGGGAGCAAATTTTGTGAGATCCGGCTTAGGATCAATCTCAGGAGCTAAATATCCCAACCCGATCAATATATGACGGATGACTTCAGGGCTACTAACGGCCATGCTTTTTGATTCCTTTGCTACTAAACTACCATTTAATGTATCTTGTTTTACAAAAACTAAGTAAGTAGAAATAAACAAATCTAACATGTCTTGTTTGCAAGGCGTTCCAAAAGTTAAGGGATGTGTGACGACAAGCTGCAACTCTTTGAGACATTCGGCGTAGACGACTACACACCGGGAAAAACAAAGATGGTTTTAAGTCTTGGTGGGCGATCGCTTATTCTCAACTATTGATGATGATACTACGCAATGTTTCCTTGACACCAGCTTGCAACCGGCTCTCCGTACTTGTGCGATCGCTCTGAAAAATGCCCACCTCGATCAGCAAGCGCAGACTTATGCTCAACAATTGCAGCGATCGCTCTTATTTTAAGAACTGCTGCGATCGTTTTTAGCTATTTCACCATCTCATTGCTCAGTAGCCAAAAAACCAAACTCCGATTTAATATTCCAGCGCTTACCGTCGTGAAGCAGTAGTGTTAATTTGTCAGCAGTAAACTCAAAATGCAACTGACGCTTTTCAAACTCTGGCCAAGCAGCTTTAAAGTTTTGCTTTGTTAAATCCCGAAACGCAACCGTTATATGGGGCGCAAAAGGGCGGGTTTTAGAAACCTGATCAACAATTCCCAAGTTGCTTTCTGTATAAGCCATTAAATCAGCTTGCAAAGTTAAAAGCTCTTGACTTATGACTACATTAATGTATATGACACGAGGCGCAAAGGCATCAAAGCCCCTGAGTGTAATTGCTACTGGCTGTTGTCTACTAGCAAACTCCTTCAAAGATGCTTCTAGCTGTGGCAAGTTATCATCTGCCCATTCAAAGGGCGGTTGCAGCGTAATATGAGGCGGAGACTTTAGCGCCCCGCTACTAGCATAGCGATCGCTAAAGTACTGCTTAATCTCGTTGGCGTAATCTTGAATATCTTGCGGTGGTAGGAGGGCGACAAAAAAACGGCTCATGTATCTATATTAATTATTTTTATTGCTTAGTAATTGGTGATCGGTGGGAAAACTTAGGGAAGGCGGATCGAGTTGGCGCTTGATCTGCCATATTGTGTATCGAAAGAGAAAATTAAAATGCGTAAAGCGGGCTTCAGCGACGAGAGCAAGAAATATAGATTCGACTTCAGCGATGAAGACAGATTTAACTTGGATGATGAAGACGTTGTATCTGCTTTTTCTTCAAAGGCTTTTGATACACCGCCCATGCTTAAGTTCCGCAACCTTGTAGAAGCTATTCTTTCTTGGACATATGGGAAGAATAATTATCCTACTCCTGAGCGCCAATGGTTTACGGAAGAAGGTTGTAAGTGTGAGGTTTTACTAGCTAAAGGCGGAGGCTGGCAGAAAGGAAAATTCCGTTTTCGTCTAGAATTTATCCCTGACAACCCAGAGGCTTTTTTGAAAAAGTCCCCTCCGGCAGATGTAAAACCACAGTCACCCTTGGATGATCTGCGATCGCACCTAGATATCTAATAGTTACAGATGCGTCCCCTATTGGCAGATAGTAGGCGACATATCCATGAGAAAAAAATCGCTGTAGTTCATGTATATTGCTACTCAAACGCTACTCAAAATAGTAATAAATTAAGCAGGATATCTGTTGTAACTGGAGTTAAGAAGCTGATGCCGTGGTTTGTAAAGATTGAAGAAGGCAAAGTAGATAAACCTACCTTTGACCAATATGTACCTGCTCACAAAGCCTACATTCAAGACTTGATTGCTAAAGGACACAAAGCGCGAACAGGCTATTGGGCGGAGCAAAGAGGCGGGATGTTGCTGTTTGAGGCTGCCTCAAAGGATGAAGCAGAAGCGATTGTGGCTGATGACCCCTTGGTGCAACACGGTTGTGTCAACTATCAGCTTTATGAATGGCGAATTGTTATGGAATAACACACACTTACTGACTTTTAATGTTATGCTTTTAAAAGACCTGGATCTATGCGATCGCAACACCCAAATCTTGTCAGAACCGGAAGGTAGCAGCAACACGGGAGGCTTGTGGTAGGCGTAGTCTCCGGGTCGCCCTATTTTTAGGAGCGTTCAGCAAAAATGCCTGGTTTTGGAGATATTGTTCAAAAAGCTTTTTACCTCGGTGTTGGATTAGCTTCTTACGCAGGTGAGAAAGCAGGGGGAAAATTAGCCCAAGTGCGATCGCAAGTCCAAAAACTGGCAGATGAAATGGTGGCAAAGGGCGAAATGAATACAGAAGAAGCCCGCCGCTTCGTTGAAGATATGATGAAGCAAGCCCAACAGGCCCAACCATCTGGTGAAACCTCTGAGAAACCACCGTCTTCTGAACCTCGCCGCATTGAAATTTTAGAGGAAGATGAAGAACCAACGGTGAAAGAGGGATCAAGTGATGAGAACGTGGATAAATTACGCCAAGAAGTGCTAGACCTGCAAGACGAGTTAAAACGATTGCAACGCGATCAATAAAAAGCATTCTTTGATCGAAATATCAGTAATAAGTGGCACTTCAGTTAGAAACTTGATAAGATACATTGCCTAGTGTGTAGTCTAGTGGTTGAAGCCAGATAACACAAACCGTCTTGTTTATAGCCTGTAAGGGCGTCAAGTTTATGGAACAGTGGCAAAAAGATTTAGTAGAAATCGTCGAAACAGTGGCTGATGAAGTAGAGCGTTTCTTCCTGGGAATGAGTGAAATGGTAGACGCTTTTTTTGAGCTAACGGAAGAAATGACCGATCAAGTCCCTAATATTGTCACTGAAGTGGATCAGTATTTACAGGATTTGGCTGAACCAATATTTGAAGCTTACTGGGAACTGGAAGACATTGTAGCAGATGTAGATCCGGGTTTTCCTTATTCAGTTGAACCCACAGCCGAAAAAAATCCTGCCTGTATCGGTTGTAGTCACTACCACGGTCAAGTTTATGGTGGTAATTTGTTAGTTTGTGCCATGCATCCCCACGGTTGTGAAGATGAGAATTGTCCAGACTGGGAGAAGGAAGAGTATTGAGTTGGGAGAGACGCGATTAATCGCGTCTGTACGTTAGGAGTTTGGAGTTATAAAATTATTAAAAGGACGTAAAGACAAGTAAAATAACCAATAAAAAATGAAAAATGACAACTGATAAATTACCTGAAAGTGTATCCCAGTCAAGCCAAGAAATGAAGTATGGCGAACGCGACATTGCGGAAGGCAAACTAATTACCTTTCCGAATCCGCGTGTGGGGAGGCGATATGACATTAACATTACTTTGCCAGAATTTACCTGTAAATGTCCGTTTTCCGGTTATCCTGATTTTGCGACAATTTACGTTACCTATGTGCCTGATGAACGGGTAGTAGAATTGAAGGCACTTAAGCTTTATATTAATAGTTACCGCGATCGCTACATTTCCCACGAAGAATCTGCAAATCAAATTTTAGATGATTTTGTGGCTGCTTGTGATCCGTTGGAAGTCACGGTGAAAGCAGATTTTACGCCTCGCGGTAATGTACATACTGTGGTTGAAGTGCGTCACCAAAAGTAATATCATCACTGATCAGCGCTGATGGCATTAATCGGCAATCTTCTTTGCCGCAGATTGCACTTGAAGCACAACTTTTTTAGACAAAGGAATATACCCAAGTTCCAAACTGGATTTTTGCCCGTCAATCACAGCCCAATCAACAAAGTTTTTTAGCGCTTGAGCTTTGACTCGGTTGGGATATTGGTGATAAGTTAAAAGCCAGCTGTAAGTAACGATAGGATAAGATTGGGCATTGGTAGGATCGGTAATAAAAGCAATTAAGTTATTGTCGGGTAATTTCACTGCTTCTAAAGTTTGAGCTACAGATTCTGGTGTCGGCGTAATATAATTACCAGATTTATTTTCTAAAGCAGCCACAGGAAGTTTATTTTCTTTGGCGTAAATATACTCTACATAGCCAATAGCTCCTGGTATCTGTTGAATCAGAGCGGTAACACCTTCGTTACCCTTTCCACCAATTCCCATTTGCCATTCTACAGCTTGACCAGCCCCAACTTTGCTTTTCCATTCTGGACTTATGGCACTGAGGTGTTGTGTCAACACGCTCGTAGTCCCACTGCCATCAGTTCGGTGTACAACCTGAATCGGTAAATCGGGCAAACTTACCCCTGGATTAGCTGCGGCTATTCTAGGATGATTCCAATTTGTAATTTTTCCGAGAAAGATATCTACGTAAACTTGGCGTGGTAGCCTGAGAGCAGTTGCCACATTCACTTGAGGCGACTGGTGTGCAACTGGTGTGAGATTATAAGCCAGCACAATAGAACCGGCAGTTAGAGGTAAAGCGATTACTCCCCGTTTTATCTTGGCTGCTTGTTCATTTGTAATTCCCACATCACTAGCTGCAAAGTCCACAGTACCTTCGATGAGCTGTTGCACTCCAGCACTGCTCCCTATAGCTTGATAGTTAATTTCCACATTGGGATTTTTCTGGTTGTAATCTGAAAGCCAGCGTTCGTACAAAGGTGCGGGAAAACTTGCCCCGGCACCAACGAGGGAAATATGTTTGATGTTTCGATTATTCGCAGTGCAAGAAGCGATACTCAACAAGATAGCGATTAGGGGTAGAAGGTAAACGCCTCCCTTGGATTGAAGTTGAGCAGACATAGAAATCTTTTGTTCCAATGTTTAATAAATACCTCTAGTAAGGGATTTCCAAGAAATAAATTATCCAAATAAACGAACCACAATTTTTTTATTTGGAAGTCCCTAATTTCCGAATTTGTAAGCGTGTGGGCGTAATTAATTGTAAATAACTTTAGACTTATTGCATAAATCAAAAAAAGAACCCCACCCCGCCTTTGACTTACGTCAAAGTCTCC
>NZ_JABXKM010000107.1 GCF_017115025.1 Nostoc sp. NOS(2021)
CCTCTCCCTGACTTCTTTTCCGCAATGTTAAGAAAGATGTGACTAATGGATAGCCGCTCTTCGGGAGGGGCTGGGGGTGGGGTATATTGACTGTGGTTAGCATAACTAATTATGCGGACATGATATTAAACCTTCGCGCCACTCTGCGTTTTGACTCTTATCTCTCTTTCGACTGCGAGACTGATAGCAATAAACAACACCATAAACCCTTGAATCGCGTAAACTACAGTTACCGGCACACCTGCACTACGCTGCATCACATTCGCACCACTGCGAAGCGCTGCAAAAAACAAAGAAGTCAATACTACACCGATAACACTACCACGACTTAAAAAAGCGATCGCAATGGCATCAAACCCATAACCTGGTGAAACTTGTTCAAATAGCCGATATTTCAACCCCATCACCTCACAACTCCCAGCCAATCCAGCTAAACCACCCGAACAAGCCATCACCAGCATAATGGTACGTTCAACAGATATATGAGCATAACGGGCGGCAATCGGGTTAAATCCCACTGCCGTAATTTGATAACCTAGAGACGATCGCACTAACAATACCCATAAAATACCTGCGGCAATTAAAGCTAATAAAATACCAGCATGGGCAAGGCTTTGGGGTAATATAATCGGCAAACGCGATGTTTTGGCAATTAATGGCGAATAAGGACTAGGCGCACCTGTTGCCATTAATGGATTTTGTACGAGGTAGCTAACTAAATTCACGGCGATATAGTTGAGCAACAATGTAGTAATTACCTCATTCACTCCGCGCATTGCTTTGAGATAACCAGGAATCCAACCCCAAACTGCACCAAAGAAAAATCCTGCTAAAAGTGCTAAGGAAATATGAATCACCGCAGGTAATCCTTGCACGTATAACCCAATTAAAGTACTTCCCAACGCACCCAGATAAATTTGTCCTTCTCCACCGATATTAAATTGCCCAGCCCGCAACGCCACTAACACGCCTAAACTAGCAAACAATAGCGGTGTCATTTTGGTGAGAGTGTTACCAAATCCAAAGTAGGTAGAGAGAGATTCTTGAAATAGGATGCTGTATGCGGTGATGGGATTTGCCCCAGCAATTAGCATCAGGATAGCACCGACGATGAGAGCGGAGGCGATCGCAATTAGCGGTGATAGGATTGGTAACAGGAATTTCATGCGATTAGTTGCGATCGTTCATGTCCGGCTGATTAATATTCCCGCATCTGTCCAAAAACTTGAAAACTCTTTCTCCCCCTACCCCCTTGCAGTCTTAACAATCCGTCTTTAACCGTACACAATATCATTCATTATTCCCACCACCCATCAACAAACCAATTTCTTCCACCTTCGCCGTGGCTGCATCCAAAATAGCCACAAACTCACCTCTGTAGATTACAGCAATGCGATCGCTTATAGTCATCACTTCTTCTAACTCAGTAGAAATATACAAAATTGCGGCACCGCGATCGCGTTCTGTTAATATTCGAGATTGGACTGCTACTGTCGCCCCTACATCTAACCCCCTGGTAGGTTGCATAGCGATAATTAAAGCAGGGGAATGCGCCAGTTCTCGCGCTAACACCACTTTTTGTTGATTTCCTCCCGAAAGCTGACTTACCTTGATATCAATCCCATTCGCCCGAATGTCAAACTCTTGCATTGCAGCTTGGGCACGATTAGCGATCGCTTCTTGTTGTAACAAAAAACGGCGACAAAATGGCAGATATTTAAAAGCTTTTAAAATCAAATTTTGGGCGATGCTAAATTGCAACACCAATCCCATTGTCTGTCTATCTTCTGGAATGTAGCCCACTGAGGAATGTTTGGGCGTAAACTCGATTTTACCCTGCTTAATAGTCCGCAAAAGAGTAATCGCATCAGCTAATTCTCGCTGTCCATTCCCATCGACACCAGCAATTCCTAAAATTTCTCCCGCCCGCAGTTCAAAAGATATGTTATTTACAACAGGAATATTTCTTTCATCAGCAACTTGCAAATTTTGCACCGACAGAATGATTTCTCCTGGTAATGTAGGACTTTTATTTAACTGTAAAGCTACTTCGCGTCCTACCATCAATGTTGCTAACTGCTGAGGTGTCGCCGCTTCAGTTGATGTTGTTGCTACTACCTTTCCCTGGCGCAAAACTGTTACTGAATCACAGAGATTTATTACCTCTTCTAATTTATGACTGATAAAAATGATTGTATTGCCTGCGGCTGCCAATTGGCGCAAGATAGCAATTAATGATTCTACTTCTGGCGGTGTCAAAACTGCTGTAGGTTCATCAAGAATCAACAACTTTGTTCGACGGTAGAGAACTTTGAGAATTTCTACCCGTTGTTGTGCCCCAACAGATAAATTTTCAACTTTGGCAGTGGGGTCAATTTCTAATCCATAAGCTTGGGATAAAGCAGCGATTTCTTGCTGTTTATATTGTAAATTTAGCCGCAAAGTTTTCTCCGTTCCTAAGATGATATTTTCTGTTACAGTCAATTGAGGTACAAGCATGAAGTGTTGGTAAATCATGCCAATGCCTAATTTAATTGCCTCATTTGGTGAGTTAATTTTTATTGGTTGTTCTTGGAGATAAATTTCACCAGCATCAGGTTGATAGAGTCCAGTAATAATATTCATTAAAGTACTCTTCCCTGCACCATTTTCGCCTAGTATTGCATGAATGGTTCCAGATGCAACAGAGAGATTGATATTGTCGTTAGCAATAAAAGACCCAAAGCGTTTGGTAATATTGTTTAAGCGTAAATAGTTCATGTTCACAAAACTGATAGCTTGTAGTGAGGACTTTAGTCCTCAAAATCTGGGCTAAAGTCCTCACTACGAAAGTTTTTTAATATAGTCTGCTAAACCTATGTTGTTGCTTTCTTCACGCAGCGCGTATCCTTACCAGCCTCTTTGCAGTCTTCAAAAACGATTTTTTTATTAACAATTTCTTGCTTTGCATTCAATACCTTTTGCTTTACTGCTTCCGGTATGATTGCTCCGAATTTCCCTAAAAATAAGATATCTGTTCTTTCTAGCCCAATTGTATATATTTGTCCTTGGATTTGTTTTTGTTTGGCTAATTCTGCTATGTAAGCGATGGCTAAATCTAAGCGTTTGACAGCGCTGGTTAAGACAGCTTTTGGTGCAACGTCTAATTGATCCTTGGTGTTACCAAAAGCATATACTCCTTTTTCACCTGCTGTTTGTAAAACTGCGGCTGAAGCATTATCTAACCATTGATAGATGACATCAGCACCAGAAGAAATAAATGCCAGAGTCGCTTCCTTGGCTTTGGCGACATCATTCCAATCACCCGTAAAAGTAGAAGTAATTTGGATATTTGGTTTAATAGACTTTGCTCCTAATTCAAATCCCCGCAGTTCCCCCTCGGTAGCGGGAAACTTCTCTCCAGCAATATAAGCTAATTTATTAGATTTAGTGACGGAAGCACCGATAATGCCACACAAATAACTAGCTTGTAGGTGATCTATTCGTAAAGAAGCAATATTCTCAGCCTTGAGATTACCATTTACTCCCACAAAAAATGTGTTGGGAAACTGTGAAGCGACTTGTTCAATTGCGGCATCAAATTGTCCGCCATGCGCGAAGATGAGATTGTAGCCTTTACGAGCAAAATCTGTTAATACTTCTGTTTGATCTGCTTGTGCTACTTTTTCGACATAGGCGGTTTCTGCACCTAGCTTTTGTTTTGCTAGATTGATGCCTTCATAACCAGATTGATTCCAGCCTTTGTCAGTAATCATTCCAGGGAGAGCGATCGCTATTTTAAACCCTTCAGTACCACCCGTTGTTGTCACTGTTGATGTCGTCGGCTTATTACTGCAAGCTTGCAGCAGTAAGCTGGTACCAAACCCTGCTGAACCAAACAAGATAAATTCACGCCGACTAAAGTTTGTTGTCATACCTCGCCTTCAGATAGATAGTTATTTTAGTTATTTCAACACTCTAAAGTCGTAGGTGGTCTTTTGGAAATAATTTCTCCCGGATTTCTCAATCAAGGCACAAAAACGTATCTTCTCGGACAAGTTATCCTGACAGCGACATACTAAACTGTCCAGTCTAGTTATCGCCTCACTGCTTTGATACAGAGTATTAGTCATACTCTTAAGTAATTTAAATAAGTAATACTTTAGGAGCGATGCATACACACATGAGCGCCCTAATTATGCAAGTTAAATGTGGAACAGCTTATTGACATCTCCGGCGAACTTGATGTGGGTTGATTAGCAAGCTGACTCCAACTGTCCAGCCCAATGCCACCATCCATCCTGCTAATACATCACTTGGATAATGGACTCCTAGATACAAACGTGTCCAACCAATTATTAAGACAAACAGGGTTCCGATAATCAGCACAAACCAACGCCAACGGCTGTTCCAACTCAAAATGCTCAAAGCTGCTACTAAAGTCATACTAGCCATAGCATGACCACTAGGAAAGCCATAATCAAATTCTGGAGCGGGTGATGTCCACAGATGAGGACGTGCCCGGTGCAGCAACAGCTTAACCGTCTGATTAATGATTATACTGCCCACCGAGGCTGTGAAAAAGTACTCTAAAGCACGCCACCGTTGTCGAATCAGTAGGAACAGCGCAATCATTGCTGCTGCTGGGAATACCCCCCAAAACACTCCTAACTTCGTCAAGTGCGAGACAAAAACGTCTAGTTTCGGTTGGGCAGTGCTGTGAATAGCTAATAATAGGGGAACATCGAAGGGAAATCCGCCTTGTTTCCAGACATCCTCTGCTAAGTCCCCAAATATCAGTAAGGGAATAAATCCGCCAAGCAGTAGGAGCAGTACTGCTCTCCGACTTCTGGTGAGGCGCATCAACTTGCTCCCGCATTAATTAATTAATCTTTCTCTAATGCTAGCGGTATAAGTAACCAAACAGAATTAATTACATGGCGATTCTTAACTAGGCAAGATTGATGATTTTTGACAGAATTCTTGGTAATCTAGTTCTACTTGCTTAGAGTAGCTGGTTGCATACTTAAGGATTTGATTACGCCAATCAGATAAGTGAGCAAACTTGATTAAATCATCTGCGATCGCAGAACCTTGTCTACCACCACTGCGTAATTGATCCCACGCTGTTACTTCACCCATTGTCTGCATCAACTTCTCTAAACGTCCCAGCTTTCCATCCCACGCCTGCAAACTTACTCTGTCTTGTGATGGCTGTAACTCGCGCAAAGCATAAGAATTAGTATCGTCAACTATCGCCTCCAGTAGTGCAGGTGGCGTCCCTTGCACCCGCTGTTGGATAGCCACCACCCGCGCTGCTTCACTTGCCCACTGTGGCTGATGTGGCTGAGGCAATTTACATAAATATGGCTGTAATGAGCTTTGTGCTGCTAGCTTCAAATCTAATAGATAATTACCGTCAGGAGAACCTTTGCCTTCCACCAAAATTATATAACGTTCTAACCCTAAACTTCCCGTACCAGCTATCCGCCTTTGTACATCTAAAACTTGGTAAAACTCCGCGTCTTTTTGTGTAGATTTGTGCCAATCTCCGATTAATTTTATGACTTTTTGTTGTTCTTCTACTGTCGCTTTTGCTGCAATAGATTTGTGATCAACAATCAAGCGACGGTTGCCTTTTTTTTCTTGAGTATGCCCATCTAAAAATATTTGGCGATCGCGTTTATTTAAGCTTGATAATAAATCTTTAACTAAGCCTTTAGCTGTTTCCTTTTCTACACTCCTAATCTGCCCTTTAGCTAAAGTATTAACATAGGCATCGAGAAAGTGATTATTTAAATCTAATGCTTCTGATTCATTTACACCCAGCGTGTGTGAACCGACTATTAAACTAGTAATAAATCGCACTATATCCCAGGTACAAGGGGCGATAACAGCTTCGTCAAAATCATTAATATCAAAGTAAACTAATCGATTGTCACCCTTATAACTGCCGAAGTTTTCCAGATGTAGATCACCACAAATCCATACACTTGGCGCTGCATTCAACGGTGAATTTTTAGGGAAGTCTTCGTAAAATAAATGACAAGTGCCGCGATAAAAGGTAAAAACATTAGAACGCATTGCCTTGTACTTTAATTTCAGTAGTTCTGGATCGCGTTTTTGCTCTGTATTGAATCGGTGAATTCTGTCAACAATATTGTTTGTCATAATTTTTCGTTGTTAAGCGATCCCTATCTTGGCATTTCTCTGACAGTCAGCTTTATCACAAACTTTCGGAAACCGACGCAAAAATAAGGGTTTCAGTCATCGTGAATTTGGGTGAAGAGTGTCGGTAAATCGAAAAGTTTTTGAGAAACCCCGCCACGTCAGCATTCTACCTAAAAGTTCTGGGGTAGTAATGGTTTTGCTTGGCTCTTAGGAACATTAACTACACTTTAAAGCTTTGGATGGGGAACGATGTGAAATTTGCTAATTTTTTTTACTACAATCGCTTTTTGTCAATCAGTTAAAATACTCAAAATATTCTTAACAAAAATGATAATCGTGTGTGGTGAGACGAGGCGAGCGACGCTCGCCTCCTCCCTCAGTTTGATTATGGGACTTTCAAAGAATAAATTGTCCCAAAGAATTAATTTCTGAGTATGTAAATAAGAATTATTATCATTGTTTTTTAGGGAAATGTTTTATTTTTTGGAAGTCCCTAAGTCACCCAGCACCAAATATGTAGAACTCGGACTAGGCGGCACTAACGTAGTTTTGATATTGATTGTTATAATAATTACTCTCCTGTACTTCTAGTTATCTAGCAAGAATTGGGCATTGCTAGGGCTTTGACGGTAGATATAAAGATTGAGCCTCAAACCCTTAAAAGTGCTTCAGTGTCAGATGACAAGCCTCGATTTATCGTTGTCAAGCATCAGATTGAGTATCTTGTCTTGTGTTTGATTGGTTGCACCCAGATTTGTGATAAGTTCCGCTACTGTGGAAGTTCTTTGTCCAGCTAGAGTTAACTTCCCATTATCGACAAAGGTGTAAGTACCCTGTTCTAAAAAAGTAACAAATTGCTTTATATACTTTCTGTGATCTTTTACTACAGAAGTATATGCTTCTGAATTAAGGAAAGTTTCCATGTCTATCGAATTTTTAAAGGCAATTTCAAATGCTGCTTGATATTGCTTTTCTATTGGTTCGTAATGAGAAACTCCGGGTGCTGGTGGAAGTGAATTGTCATGCTCCTCAAGTAGATGCAGTCTAAACTTAAGAACTAAATCACTTTTCCAAAAAGATTCAGCAAATGTATCTACCATATATTTCCGAAACTCATCAACAGTGATAGCATTTGTCTTTTTGACCATAACATGGAATTTGATTACATCTATCTTGCCAATTTGGGAACTATTTTCTATGCTGTTAACATACGTTTTAGAATTACCATGAGTTGTTATATACATAACAGCTTTACTAACAAAGTTCTGCTGGTCAGAATCGAGAATAGCAGCAGTATTAATCCAGGTTTTAAAGTTCTCTTCTGATACAAACGTCAATTCTGCTATTCCATCTAACTGTTCTTCTTCTGAAATTTTGTATTCTACCCCATCAATGCTTGGCCAAATATTATCCCAATTATGAGTCAAGTGATACTGCCAATACTGGTATTGACCTGGTAGCCTTGCACTTACTGGGCCATGAACATTTTTCCAGTAGCTATAGAATGTTTGCCAATCTATTTCTTCTCTCTTTTTAAGAAGTATATATAATATTGTTGTCACATCTTGATCATCTGCTGAGTAATTGACCTTTGCCATAGTTCATCTCCTAGTAATATCAAATCCGGTTAAAGGCAGATAGTAATGCTGTTGTTTGTTTGTGGCTAGCAGTGGTAACAAGTTAGACTGCAAATTAGGTCGCGATCGCTAGATATAGGACTCCTCTTTGATTTCTGAACAGGATTTCAGATAAAATCCTAAGCAAGCGGGCTTTTCAGTCTCAATATGTTTTAAAAATCAAATCGGAGTCCCATAGCACATTGCAACGTTGAAATAAAACTTCTTCTAACTCATCTAAATTAGTCTTGAGCGGAAATTTTTGGAGTATGAACCGCTAGGCAAGGACTGGAGTGGGAATCAGAGCGAATTCATCACGGTAAATATCCATAATTGCAGTCAGTAGCCGCAATGCATCTGGTTGAGAACGTTGAAATGAATTGCGCCCGATGATAGAGCCAAATCCGCCACCCTTGTGAATAGCACGAATCTCATCAAGTAACACATCATCACTTTCAGTAGGGCCACCCGAAAAAATCACGATTCGCCGACGATTGAACGTACATTGCACAACATGCCGGACTCGCTCATCCAGAGTGGTAATTGGAATTTGCTCTTTTTCATAGACTTTACGGGCTGCTTCTTGCTCGATATGAGCAGTTGGTAGTTTCACCTTAATAATATGGGCACCAAGTTGAGCAGCAATGTGAGCAGCGTAGCTCGTCACATCGATCGCAGTTTCTCCCATTTTGCTCAGACCAGAGCCACGCGGGTAAGACCAGATAATTACTACTAAGCCGTGGCGTTTTGCCTCTTCAGCATAGGCGCGAATTTGCTCATACAACTCCAATCGATGAGTTGAGCCAGGATAGATAGTAAAACCAATTCCCACACAACCTAGTCTTAAAGCATCTTGAACACTCCCAGTCAAGGCTTGGTTGGGGTCTTTTTCATCTATCAGCACATCATGGTCGTTAACTTTCAAAATCAGGGGGATATCACCCGCGAACTCTCTTGCACCCGCCTCTAGAAATCCTAAAGGAGCCGCATAGGCGTTGCAGCCTGATTCAATTGCTAGCTCAAAATGATAATGAGGGTCGTAGGCAAGTGGGTTAGCCGCAAAACTACGGGCTGGCCCATGTTCAAACCCTTGATCCACAGGTAGGATAACAAGTTTACCAGTACCTGCTAACTTACCATGATTGAGTAGTCGTGCCAGGTTGGTTAGCGTTCCTGGATTATCGCTGCCGTACCAACTTAGAATTTCTTTTACTTGTTGGATCATGTTGATTCTCCAAAATGAATCAGTTTTTTTCTTTTAATTAACGTGAGTTCGATGAACCTCTCCCTGATATCATGTCCGAGTTAGAAAGGAACGGTTTTGCGTAGTAAAAACTCTTAAGAGGTCTTTTGATTCAGGTCATTAGGCAAACACCATTTGAGCCGTCGAACTCATGTTTAATTAATGACCTGCTGACAACATAAGCTGAGAATGAGTTACGGGTTTCTACATTCAGCAATGGCATTTGCTGCCAACATCTGCTTATTCCGAATATGTTGCAGCATTCGATGAGAGCAGCAAGGACAATTTTTCATCTCAAGGGCTGGTCTAGATTTAACCCCTTGCTGCTGACTGCCTTGAGTTCCCATCGAGTACTGACTTTGAGCCGTTGTTACCCAAAATGAACCGTTCCACTGCATTGGCAAATCCTTCCTCTTCATCGGAAGTCGTTACATATTGGGCCCGATGTTGCACTTGGACATTGGCGTTGCCCATAGCAATGCTTAGACCGCTTTGTTCAAACATTGGTACATCGTTAGGCATATCACCAATGGTGGCAATCTCTTGAGCCAGAATTGCCAGGAGTTCACCGAGACGCTGCACCACTGCCCCCTTATTAGCGCGAGGGTGGGTGACATCTAAATAGTAGGGCTGGGAGCGGGCGGCAGAAACTTGCTCCCCATCACCGGAACTCGCGCCCGCCTGACAGCAGACCTGTCCACTGAACTCTCGCTGCACATCAACCTCGCATCGGGCTATTGCTTCCAAGTCATCGCTGACACCAACGATTTTGGCGACGTTGTTTAGCAGTCCATCAAAGTTGGACACAACGGTTGGTGAGAATTTGACCGTCCTTTCTTCGCGGTCAACATGAGAGCCGTGCCGCTCAGGTATAAACCAATCCTTGCCTCCATAGACCCAAACATCCAGACCGTGAGCAGTGATGATTTCAATGACCTGCTTGGCGATCGCCTGAGTCAGTACATTCTGATCAATAATGGAGAGGTCAGAATTAAAGAATACCGCTCCATTGAAGCCCGCGATCGGGGCAGTCAAATTAAGTGCATCCACAATCATCTTCATGCCCAAGGGTGGGCGACCACTAGTAATGGTGAAGATAATACCAGCCTCCTTCAGCTTTTGGACTGCTGTATAGGTGCGATTTGTCAATATCTTCTCACGATTAACCAAAGTGCCGTCTACATCGGCAACCAACAAAGAAATTTTAGATGGTTTGAAATGAATCGTTTGATTCATAAATGTTGTCACTTCTATTCTTTGGGGGATCGTATTCATTCAATGCTTGATTGGAGCAGTAAAATCGGTACTCGTTCTCCACTGCCGACCATCGCGTTGCAACAACTCATCTGCATCTTTTGGCCCCCAAGTGCCTGCGGCATAGTTGGGAAAGTTACGTGGTGGCAAAGCTTTCCATACATCCAGAATTGGACTGACCACCTTCCAGCCTAATTCCACATTGTCTGATCGCTGAAACAGAGTAGCATCACCAATCATGCAGTCGTAAAGCAAGGTTTCATAACCCGTGCTGGGCGTACTATTAAAGTAGTCAGTGTAAGCAAAGTCCATATCCACCGCCCCCATTCGTACTGTCGGGCCAGGAACTTTTGCCCCAAATTGCAAACTAATTCCCTCGTTAGGTTGGATACGAATCACCAGAAAGTTGGGAACTAGCTGGTCAACGGAGGTTTCGTGAAAAAGCAAGGATGGTACTCGCTTGAATTGGATGGCAATTTCAGTGACTCGCTGTGGTAGACACTTCCCTGTACGTAGGTAAAAAGGTACGTCTGCCCAACGCCAGTTATCAATCATCAGTTTCAAGGCGGCAAAGGTTTCTGTTCCAGAGTCAGGAGCAACGCGAGGCTCCAAACGGTAATTAGGTACATGCTCTCCTTTGACTATTCCTTCCCCATACTGCCCGCGAACGGTATGAGTCAGCACATCCTGGGGAGTCAGGGGTTGAATTGCCTTGAGTACTTTCGACTTTTCATCTCGCACTGCATCTGCTTCAAAGGAAACAGGCGGTTCCATTGCCATCATCGCCAGCAGTTGGAATATATGGTTTTGAACCATATCGCGGATTGCCCCCGCTCCTTCGTAGTAGCCGCCCCTACGTTCTACTCCCACAGTCTCACCAACTGTGATCTGTACATGATCAATATAGCGGTGATTCCAAATCGGCTCAAATAGTCCGTTGCCGAAGCGGAAGACCAAAATGTTCTGCACCGTCTCCTTACCCAGGTAGTGATCAATCCGATATACTTGACTTTCTTTGAGAATTGTGCTGATATTTTTGTTTAGGGCGCGAGCAGATTCCAAATCGTGTCCAAAAGGTTTTTCAATAATCACACGCCGCCAGTAACCGTCTTCTTGGGCAAGTCCAACAGAGCCTAGTTGCCAGATGATGTCGCAGAAGAAATTAGGCGCAGTTGCTAGGTAGAAGAGATAGTTACCTTGGGTGCTACACTCTTGATCAACCTGCATTAGCAATTCTTTGAGTTGACTGTAGGTGTGGGTGTCCTGGAAATCACCTGCTAGGTAATACAGCCGTTTCTCAAACCACTGCCAAAGTTGGGGGTCAATGTCGTTAGTGGAGAATTCTTCGATATCCCGACTCATTTGAGTACGAAAATCTTCGCTACTCATGGGGGCACGGGTGACACCGACAATGGCAAACTCATCAGGCAGCAAGTTACTGCGTGCCAAGTTATAGAGGGCAGGAATAAGTTTGCGCTTAGTTAAGTCTCCAGCTGCACCGAAAATCACTATCACACAGGGATTTGCTGGTCGGTCTGGCAATTTAGTCAGGTTATTTGCTTTTGCAAAAGTCATGATTTTACAAGTAGTATCCCTTAGCTGTGTTGCTCAACGTGTCCGCCAAACTTGTAGCGCATGGCAGACAGCATTTTCTCCGCAAAAGTATGCTCCTGTCGGGAGCGGAAACGAGTATAGAGGGCAGCCGATAGTACATCAGTAGGGACGGCTTCTTCGATCGCAGCCATAATTGTCCAGCGCCCCTCACCGGAGTCCTGCACATATCCACTGTAGTTAGAAAGTGTGGGATTCTCTGCCAGCGCCATTGCGGTCAAGTCTAGCAGCCAAGACCCCACTACACTACCCCGCCGCCAGACTTCGGAAATATCTGCCACATTTAAGTCATAACGGTAATCTTCAGCCAGTTCCTGAGAGTTGGCATTGCGGAAAATGTCAAACCCCTCGGCGTATGCCTGCATTAGCGCATACTCAACGCCATTATGCACCATTTTGACAAAGTGTCCTGCTCCATAAGCACCACAGTGTAAGTAGCCCATTTCAGCAGTGCTTCTCAGGTTTTCTCTTCCAGGTGTCCTGGGAATATCTCCTGTTCCCGGAGCAAGGGACTTAAAAATCGGGTCGAGGTAACTGACAACCTCTGCTCTGCCACCAATCATCAGACAGTAACCCCGCTCTAATCCCCATACACCCCCGCTTGTGCCTACATCAATGTAGTTGATACCTTTTGCATTCAGCAATTTGGCACGACGGATATCATCTTTATAGTAGGAATTGCCACCATCAATAATTATGTCACCTGGTTCCAGGTTTTGGGCTAAAGCAGTAACTGTTTGCTCGGTTGCATCGCCAGCAGGCACCATCACCCAAACGACTCTTGGCTTTGTGAGTAGATGTACAAATTCATGAAGTGAGGTTGCTGCTGTGGCACCTTCGCCTTCTAGCTGCCGAACTTTGTCGGGGGTACGGTTGAAGACTACGCACTCATGTCCATAGCGCATTAACCGTCTAACGATATTGGCACCCATGCGCCCAAGACCAACTACACCAATTTGCATCATTTGTCTCCTCTATTGACTAAATACTCTCTATTGAAGATGCACTATGGCGGTTATTGATTTGATCAAGTACATCCAAGAATTAATCAACCACACATAAAGCTGTATTTCATTGAAATCAGAATCGCTATATGCCGTGAAACTTAGACCAAAATTTGCTTTATAACCGTCTGTAATAGTTCTAAATCTGCTTGCACATTTTGATCAAAATGTACTCTTAGAGAGCGACGGTTTCGGTCTGACAATACCTGAAAATCACCCCTTGCTTGCGCTGCTTTGACAACTCCAAAACCGTATTTTTGACCAGTTACAGGCAAATCAACAGCATCATCACAAGTGATTTGCAGAAAAACGCCAGTGTTTGGCCCTCCTTTGTATGCCTGTCCTGTGGAATGTAAAAAGCGGGGCCCGAAGCCCAAACAGGTTGCAACTTGCTTTGAGTCCCGAACTAATTGCCGGATAACTTGCAGTTGCGCTTGGTGGGATTCGTTCATTTCGATATAAGCCAGCAATGCAAAGTAGTCTCCAACTTGGAGTTGATTCAGATGAGCGCGTAAATAACCAACTAGAGATTGGTCACGCCCCACTGCCTCGGACAGCAATACAGCATTTTTGGGGTCAGTGAATAATTTAATACCTGCTTCTGTGAAAATTGGTGTTTCCGGTGGTAATGCCCCAGTTCTTTCATATTCAGTTGTCAATTGACGAGTAGCGATTTTGCTAGCTTCCACATCAGGTTGGTTAAAGGCATGGATGCCGAGAATTGACCCAGCAACCGCAGTGGCAATTTCCCAACGGAAAAACTCTTGTCCTAGCTGGTATGAATTTGCAACTAAAATGCGGACGGTTGGCTGTCCTGCTTGTTCTAGCGCTGCTACAGCAGCATCTTGAGTTTGGTCAGGGGCAGATTCTAGACGAATATACACGAACAGGCGATCGCTACCGTATACTTTTGGATCTCCTAATGGTTCGCGGTCAATTGGAATTAATCCCAAGTTATCTTTACCCGTAGACTCCGCCAGCAATTGCTCTAACCACCCACCCAAATCTGCAATCAAGGGCGAGGTAATCAGCGTCACTTTATCTCGTCCTTGGTTTGCCAATACACCTAAAATGGTTCCGAGAACGACACCAGGATTATCCTTTGCTGGAACCGAAGGAGCGCAGGAATGCACCATCTCTTCAGCAGAGTCTAGTAGCTTGGCAACATCGACACCCATTGCCGCAGCTGGCACCATCCCAAAGTTAGATAAGGCAGAATAGCGACCACCAATGCTAGGCAGACCAAAGAAGATATGACGGAAGTCGTCAGCTTCTGCAATGTGTTGCAGTTGGGAACCAGGGTCGGTGATCGCAATGAAACGGTTTCCTGCTGATTCTGCCCCAAGAATTTGCTGCACCCGATCAAAGAAATATTGCTTGAAGATGTTTGGCTCTAAGGTGCTGCCAGACTTACTAGAGACAATGAACAGGGTTTTGGTCAGGTTAATTTGATTTAAAAGCGTCTGAATCTGAGCAGGGTCAGTTGAATCTAGCACCAACAATTCTGGATAACCTGCAACTTTCCCAAAAGTGAGCTTCATTACCTCTGGGCAGAGTGACGACCCACCCATACCCAGCAGTACAACGTGAGAAAAGCCCAAATCTTTAACTTCTTGTGCCAGCTGTTTGAGGTGATCAATTTGCGCTAGCTGATCTTCAGTAATACCAAGCCAACCCAACCAGCGATTTTCATCCGCGCCCGTCCACAGAGAAGCATCATGCGACCACAGTCTACGGATTTTGCCCTTAACGCGCCAGTCTTCTAGATGTGCTTGAACGCTAGTAGCAAGGTCTTCTGGCAGTTTGTAGGATAAGGAGTCAAGTTTTGCCCCCAAAACTATTTCTCGCTTTTTCTCTACTGAACCCAACAATTGGTCAAAGGCATCGGAAAATAAATCTAATCCTTCAACCAGCAATTGATCTGTGACGCTTTTAAAGGAAATACCTGCCCTTTCCAGTTTCAGCATCATCTGCGAAGCAATGTCAAGGTTCTCGACCAAACTAAGGCGAGGCTGTCCGTGGTCGGCAAAAGCTGCCAAAGTCGTAGGCAAAATTGTATTCACGGTGTCTAGACCAATTAATCCTTCCACATACAAAACATCACTGTATTGGGGATTTTTAGTAGCTGTGCTTGCCCATAGAAGTCGTTGGGCTTTAGCACCCAACCCTGCAAGTTTTTGCCAGCGATCGCTCTGATAAATCTCCTGGTAGCGCTGATAAGTTAGTTTAGCATTGGCGATCGCAATTCTCCCCAGCATCACCTCAAGTAATCGCCGCTCATCCTTGTTGCTGTTGCTCGTTATTTTGAGTCGAGTAGTGATCAGATTATCAATGGCAGTATCAATCCGGCTAATGAAGAAACTGGCAACGCTGTTCACTTGACTGACATCTCCACCTCTAGCAGCAAGTGCCTCTAACCCTGCGATGTAAGCATTCGCAACTTGCTCATAGACTTCTTGGGCGAACAGCAGCGTCACATTGACATTAATGCCATCGCTGATCAGTTGTTGAATAGCAAAGATCCCAGCAGGTGTAGCAGGAACTTTAATCATCAGGTTGGGTCTTTTTACAGCTTGCCAAAGCCGATGCGCTTCTGAAATGGTTTCCTGAGTGTCGTGAGCTAAATAGGGTGAGACTTCCAGGCTGACGTAACCATCTTGTCTGTTGGTTTGTTGGTAAATAGGTTGCAAAATATCAGCTGCGGCTTGGATGTCTTCAATTGCTAACTGTTCATAGAGCGAAATAGCATTTTGATCCTCACTATCCTCAACTATCTTGATCGCCTGATCGTAGTCAGTACTACCCGCAATGGCTTTCTGAAAAATTGCTGGATTAGATGTAACCCCTCGTACCCCATCATCATCAATTAGGCGTTGCAGTTCGCCACTAGTAATCAGGCTGCGCCGGATATAGTCTAGCCAAATGGACTGTCCATAATTTTGTAATGCTTGCAAAGGGTTCGTTCTAGTTTCCGAAACGGTCATGATTTGGTCTCCTTAAGCGTTTGCTAATTGCGCCTTGACTGGAAAGAAGATGTTCTCAAGAATGAAGCCAAATTTCTTTTACAATTTCATTAGAGGCATCCAAGCTCTAACAGGTTTTCATGCTAATACTGTGTCCGATTGATCCGACATACCACTGTTAGCAAAAGTTAGCTGCCTTGTTCACCAAAACTCATGCTGTAACCTCTAGTAACTACACGCCATAACATCTAGCCTGATATACATTTAAATTGCATCTGATAAATTTAAAAGAGGCTTGCTATGAGCAGGATATTGAATTGTTTAGTACAGCTTTGCGTAGAATCGTAGCGTTTTTAAACGCAGAGGGACACAGAATGTTGCCAAATTTAATTAGCGATGAATTTATGAAATGCTATATTTAGTACTAGTTGATTCACGCAATACAAAACTCTTAGCTATTGGAGGCATTGCCGTCAGTATGCCTCAGTATCCAGAGTTTGCTGATTTGATTGCATCTATTGAGAAAGTCAGAGTCAATTGGATGCACAGATCATCAAGTTACAAGGTGAAGACGAGGATTTTCTCCAATGGGGTAAGGAGCGGAAAAAAGAGTGCGAATTGAGGAATATGAAAAAGGTAACCAGAGAATAAAAAGTTAACTTTTCGCATTTGTGCCTTTACTGTTGCATGTGGCATTAAAGAAGATAAATGGTATAGTTATCATTATTTCGTTTCAAGCCTGTCTTCACCAGCAAAGTTCTACACGTTATTACTGAAGTTAAGCCTGTGAATGAAGTCCCATAAAAAATCTGACTTTTCATGAGATGCAGAACCCGGATTTCTCACTTATGAGAAAAAACATTCAGATGAGCGGGATGACAGATAATTTGTATCTCCTCAATACCGGGTAGGCAATTATTCTGACTGCCACGACTTGAAAGTTGGGTGTTAGTTTTTTTGAATATGTGCGTGCGCGGCTCACATCATGTCCGGTAAATTACTTGTAATTCCTGCGCCATCTCTCCCCTAGCCCCTCCCCAGTAGGCTACGGTGTACACACAAGTCAAAGTAAACAGATAAGTCTAATTTACCTAAATTTCTTCCTAACATTAGGATCTTATCTGGTCAAAAGCTTTTTGAAAGTGAAAACTATAATTTAAATCTAAATTCAAGATCGAAAATGCTTCATAAGTAAGTAGGTTTTGACTTCTGACTTGGCTTGTGCCAAGTAGTCTTAATTTGAATTCCAGGACAATTTATTACGTGAATCGGAGATTCCTGATGACAACAATGAAAGCAGTGCATATTCATTCTTATGGTAGTCCAGAAGTTCTTACCTATGAAAACGCTCTACGTCCTGAACCAAGTGAGGGCGAAGTGCTGATCCGCGTACAAGCTGCTGGGGTTAACCCCATCGATTGGAAAATACGTTCTGGTCAGATGAAAGATATAATTCCATACAAGCTGCCCTTAATCCTTGGTTGGGATATTGCGGGTGTGGTAGACGCGGTTGGTTCAGGTGTTAGTAGCCTTAAAGTTGGCTCACCTGTGTATGGCAGCCTCAACATGACTCGGAATGGAGCCTATGCAGAGTATGCCGTTGCAGGTGTATCAGATGTTGCACTTAAACCGACAACACTGAAACCAACCCAGGCATCTGCTGTACCAGTGGTAGCGCTGACGGCTTGGCAAGCACTATTCGAGATAGGTAGACTTTCCGCAGGACAAAGGGTGCTGATTCATGGAGGGGCGGGCGGCGTTGGATCTTTGGCGGTGCAGTTGGCAAAGTGGAAAGGGGCGTGGGTGATTGCAACAGCCTCCGCCCATAATCACTATCGCCTACAGGAGTTAGGTGCAGATCAGATATTGGATTACAATGCAGTCCGATTTGAGGACGTTGTTCAAAACGTGGATGTCGTGCTTGACACAATAGGGGGAGATACGCAAGAGCGGTCTTGGGGTGTCTTGAAAAAAGGTGGTGTCCTCATCTCTACAATCAGCCTACCTTCAAAACAAATCGCTGCCACCTATGGTGTTCGGGGAGAAATGCTCTTCGTGCAGCCCAACTCTAGGCAACTTACTGAGATTGCTCAGTTGATTGACGCAGGACAAATTAGATTCAATGTTGAGACAGTCTTGCCTCTGGCAGAGGTACATAAAGCCCATGATTTAGGTCAAAGAGGTCAAATACGGGGAAAAATTGTCCTGCAAGTCGCTGATTAATACTGATTTCATCTTTTTGCTGTGACTTTGATCAAAAAATCAAGTCAAGTATGCTCATTTGGTTGCGGTATGTTTTGCCTCTATAAAATCAGTACTTGCTCATATTCAAGATCCGAAAGAAATTTGGTATTTCAGACTTAAATCTCATGATGCGAACCTTAATGATGCGTTTGAATCTGGTCAGTGGGATGAGTATCCTCAATTTCATTGTCCTAAGTGTTCCTGCTTTAGCTGAAATATCAGAACCTACGAACATCCGGCTTGAACGGGCGATCATTAATAAGACTATTTCTGCTGCCATCTCTACGACTTCTGAAGCAACCAAAACAATTCCAGGGAGTGTTACTCAACTATCCCAGCTAGCCCCAGTCAGTACTTCTCAAAATCAGGCTACTCTCTTTGCTGCTTCTAATAACCAGTCTGTGTTTGGCATAACAACAACGCCTGCTGATGAAAGTGACAGTTTACCACTTTCTTTTATTATTGTTCAAAAGGCGCAAACAAACACAGGTAATGATGCCCCAATGGCACAAGTCACTTCTGTGTCTCAGCTAAAAGATGTACAACCAACAGATTGGGCTTTTGGTGCGTTACAGTCTTTAGTTGAGCGATATGGTTGCATTGCAGGGTATCCCGAAAATCTCTACCGGGGTAATCGAGCCTTGACAAGATATGAGTTTGCAGCTGGGTTAAATGCTTGTTTGGAGCGAGTCAACGAACTGATTGCAACGACAACTTCTGACTTAGCTCACACAGAAGATGTAGTCAAAATTCAGCGTCTGCAAAAGGAATTTGCGGTAGAACTGACCACGCTGCGGGGTCGTATAGATACTTTAGAAACCCGTACTACAGAACTAGAGGCAAATCAGTTCTCGACAACCACCAAGCTCAGTGGTCAAGTGATCATGGCGGTGAATTCAGGAACATTTGCTGGAGAACGTATCATCAGCCCTACAGGTGAAGAAATTGCTCGTTCTGACCCGAATACTACGGTGCTTTATCGGGTTGCTCTAGACTTAGATACAAGTTTTTTTGGCACAGACCAATTAAAAATCCGCCTTGATACAGGTAGTTATAATGGTAGCGATAATACGGCAGGATTCTTAGAGTCGACCTTTGGTAGTGTTCTAGACTACTCAATTAAACCACCCACTAATAATGACATTGGGCTGGCACGGTTATATTACACTTTTAAGCCATTCCAAAACTTCACGGTGTCTGTGGGCCCTAATATTCGTACTACAGATTATGTTGACCGCAACAGTTACGCTTACCTAAGCTTTCAAGACTTTAGCACTTTGGCATTTGTAAATAACTACATTCTTTTCCCTGTCAACGGCCCAAGTGCAGGTGCAGCAATTGATTGGAAGCCAGGAGGAGGAGCATTAACTGTACGGGCCTTGTATGCAGCAGCAGAAGCAGCCAATCCAGGTAATCAGGGAATTATCAGAAGTGTAGCGCCGTTTACTCAGTTGTTGTATCCTACTGGTGGTGGGGAACAAGGTTTATTTGGCGATACGTATCAAGGTACTGTTGAACTAGAGTATGCGCCATCGAAACTTTTTGCTATACGACTCCAATACAGTGGTGGAGAATTATTCAATAACCGCTATGACGCATTCGGTGCAAATTTTGAGTTAACTTTTTCACCGAAACTTGCTGTATTTGGTCGCTATGGCTATGGTAATTACAATAACACTACCTTTGGTGACATCAAACCCAACTACTGGATGGCAGGGGTGGCGTTCCGAGATTTGTTTTCCCCAGGTGCTTTGGCTGGTATTGCAGTTGGTCAACCCTTTATTGCTAGTGAGATTGGTAATACTACTCAAACTAACTTTGAAGGATTCTACAACTTTAGAGTGAGTGACAACATCCAAGTTAGTCCTTTGATTCAGGTAATTAATAATTCTGCCAACCAGAATGCCAATGGTGTGATCATTACAGGCACTCTCCGAACGGTCTTCTCTTTCTAGTTGGCATGGATTTGGTATTAAGCGGAGATATGTGTGGTTTTCGGTAATCTGGTCTGTAAACGGCTGCTGTGTCTAGGTTTTAGCGCAGAATTACTGGGAAGTGCGATCGCACTGCAACTTTTATTCGGTATTCCTTTAGTATGAGGTGTGTGTATGACTGCGCTGGATGTCCTGGTATTGCTATTTCTGCAACATAAAGGCTTTCGCTATACACAAGCCTTGATAATAATGCTGGTAGCAACTGTAGGCTTCTGTTTCACAGCGGAAATTTTGTTCTCCCGACCTGATTTGGGGGGAATTATCTTTGAATATCTGCCCATTAAATCGATATTCTTAAATTTCTCCTTAATTTATTGATCTTCTCTACTAAAAAATTGAGAAAAATTAAATAATTATTTGTTGAATAAAGCAGTTCAACAGACTAGTACAGTTCGGCGAAAATAGAGACATCGTTCAACATCCAGAGAAAGTTTCTACTGAATATAGTGTTTCTTATGCTGGTTAAGTACATCTAAACCTTAGATATAAAGTCTTCAAGCTTTGAGGATGTACCCCATCTGAACGAGAAGTGCCATAACACCTTAATAAGGAGAACACAATGAGTGAAACAATATCGGTCAATCAACAACCAAATGAACCGATCATCGTTGACAAGAAACCAATAGTAATGGAACTGGAACCTGGGACATATTACTGGTGTGGGTGCGGGCACTCCAGCAATCAACCTTTCTGCAATGGCGCTCATAAAGGGACTGGATTCAAACCAATTCCATTTGAAGTTACTGAAAAAAAGCGCGTTGCTCTTTGTCTGTGCAAATACACGAATCAGGCTCCCTTTTGTGATGGTTCTCACAACAATCTATAAACGAAAGTGAAGATCAAACAATGAACAACGAAAAAGAAGTTCTCACAATGGATGCTGGCATTCCAGTCAGCGATCCTAAAACTAACTTGCGTAATCCAATGGTAATGTGGGATTTCTAGTCGCTATCACCAGAGAGCTTACATCAGGTTACAATTTTGTTTAGCGATCGCATCCTATTAATGTTTGGTTGAGGAAACCAAAGCAAGTGACGATAGTTTATATTTTCGTCCTGACGGGGGCTTAAATAAAATAGCTGACTACTTCGGTGTCCTCAACAAAATTCTAAGTTCCCAAACCTGATAAACCAAGATAGTAGATGTGGACAAAGGAAAGCAGTAATGATAGCAACAATTAGGAGATTCGATTATGCAATTCGCGATCAAAAAGGTAAATTATCCTTCTACGTTCTCTTGTGGAAACGCAAAGGAATTTCTCTAGAACTTTTTGATGATTATTGGAGAGATGTTCACGGGCCAGTCTGCGCGAAGCTATCAAGTCAGCAGCAATACTGGCAGTTTCACCTGGCTCAAAATGAGGGTGGTCTATGGCCAACTCTTAACGGTATTGAGTACACTTGTCCAGATGAAGATCAATTTAATGGTATTGCCGAATTAACCTTTGAGACAGCTGCCCAACGAGATATCTGGTTTAAATCTGCTGCCATCCTTATGGATGACGAGCATAACATATTCAGTAAAGCGATCGGCTACAACACTAGTTTTGGTAATTCTCAAACCTATCTTGATAGCATCCCCACAGGAGATCCCAACGGCAAAGTAGGTGTAATTAAGTTTCATGTCATGGTAAAGAAATCTGATGCCGTGAGTGTAGAAGCTTTTCGCAGATATCTGACAGATAGTTTTGCACCAGCCGTTATTCAAAGCAATTCTATCCTCAAGTTTCGATTGCATTTGTTTGAGCAAGTAGATAACTCTCGCCCAGATGCTGCTGGAGTTTCTCATTACGAATCCCCAGAAAAACAGTATCAAGCTGCCTTTGAAATTGCTTTTGCTAATCCTCTGGAAATGGAAACATTCTTAGCTTCCAAAGAATATGCTATTGCTATCAAAGAGCAAGCTAAATATGTCCAGCGACTTTTACCATTTCCCGAACGAACTGCTTACACCTTTGTTTACGACGGCAAAATGACACTAGCGGGTCAACGGAGTTCTACAGTGGCAGAACTGATTGCAAACATTGGCGCAACTAATCAACTCAAGGAGGACGTAGTTAGTCTTATGTTGGAACAGAAACTTATCTCTAACTCAAATGGTCACTCGAATGGCTCCCAAAATACTGTTAGCAGATTTATTAACAAACGAACTAACTACTACAAAGATTTAGCAGCAGATTATTCTCGACCGGGACTGGTGACTGCTTATGTAGCGAAAAAACTCATAGAGGATGCTGAGAAAATTGTGGCAATGAAAGAAAGGACTTTGCCGCAAATTGGGCCTAGTTATACTCTAGAACAAATTGAACAAGAGAATAAAGAATGGTGGCCTACCCATTGTGAGGCATTGAGACAGGGACGAGGCGATATATTAACTGGCGAATATCGAGATGATTTGGTTTATTTCTGCCAGGATGGCCCCTATCAAGGCTTGGAACAACAAAAAGAACGCGAACAGCATTGGTGGGCATTAATTGCTCAACCAGGTGTCACAATGTGCTGGCCAATTGTCATGTTTCATGGTGAAGTTACCTTCTTTGAATGGAAGTGTGTAGATGATGAGACTAACGAAACACTTGCCAAGGGAAATGTTACTTGGATTCGACGTGGACATAGAGGCGGATGCTATCTAAAAACAGAACAATTGA
Source organism: Nostoc sp. NOS(2021) (assembly GCF_017115025.1). Taxonomy (GTDB): domain Bacteria; phylum Cyanobacteriota; class Cyanobacteriia; order Cyanobacteriales; family Nostocaceae; genus Nostoc. Next base: position 22,727 of record NZ_JABXKM010000107.1, read on the forward strand.
GCTTCTACCGCGATGTTTTTGCTCCAAGTGGGCTACTGAAATTGATCACGACTGGCTAATACCATTTTGGATTTGATATTTTGCAAAAATAAGTAAGCATTTAGACATCAAAAAATTAAGTCCGCTTTGTCCCAGATCGAATATCTGGGACAAGTATTCTATTAACCTCCCCGATTGGAAGGAACGGTTAAGAAAGTTTGTTGATGAGCTAATTCCCCAGGTGGACAAACATGATATAATAAATAAATAGATTTATCAAGAAATTAAGTTAGAGTTTCAAACTATTAGTAAAGCGCCTTTATTCTTCTTTAGGACTTACGCAAAACTACACGCGCTCAGGGGAAATTCATGAATTGCCCCTACCTAAAAATCATTCTTTTCAGCTATTGTTTGCGTAAGTCCTGTTCTTGATAAAAGTACCACCACCACACTACAAGCCGTATGGTAGTTAGTACTTCATGAAGGACTGATAGGCAAACGAATTTGAAAGCGTGTCTGACCAGGTTGAGAAAAGCAGCGAATGTCTCCGTTATGCTGAGTCACTACAATTCGATAGGAAATTTCCAAACCTAGGCCAGTGCCTGCACCGACCTCCTTAGTTGTAAAAAACGGCTCAAAAATTCGAGATTGAATCTTAGGGGGAATTCCTGGGCCGTTATCTACAATCTCAACAATAATATAATCTTTGTCTTTGGAAGTACGTACCCAAATCTTACCTTGTTCACCTAAGGCATCGATCGCATTATCAATAAGATTAGTCCACACTTGATTTAATGCACTTCCATGAGCTTGAATGCACGGGAGACTTTTTTCATACTCGCGTGTCACCACAATATTGTGCTTTCTCAGCTTGTAGCGCAGAATCGTCAGGGTATTTTCCAAGCCTTCATGTACATCTATCTTCAATAAAGAAGCCCGATCCATGTAGGAGTAGTCTTTAATAGCCTTGACTATTTCTGAAACACGAGTAGTACCTTGTTCTAGTACCTTCAACAGCCCGGTTATAGACAGCGTTGCTTCGAGCCAAATTAGCACATCAGTAAACGTATTAGTTGTTAAATACTTGCTAATTGCTTCTAACTTATCATTGTTTAGCCCAGCCGCAACAAGTGCAGGAGCAAGTTTCCAACCATCAGTAACATTATGTAACTCCAACCAATGCGCTAATTCATCTTCCCAATCAATCTGAACCAAGGGATCGCAAGGGTTTTGTGTGGCTGCATATGCAGCATGTTCAATAGCATCTTGCCTGAACGTCAAGAGGTGTTTTACTTGAGTTGGTGTGAGATATTGCTCAATAAATTTGAGAGTAACAGCATCCAACGACTTAACTGTATCCTGCAACTGACCAGCAGCCCTATGTGCTGCTGATACTGGATTATTTAGCTCATGAGCAAGACCAGCAGACAACGTACCCAAGGCAACTAGCTTTTCGTGTTGCTGAGATAACAACTGCAACTCTTGCATTCGACAAGCCATATGACCAAGAACAATTTTTCTAACCGTTGGGCAAATGGTAATCATTTGCCAAAAATCATTCTCATGTAGACAATACATATAACTTCTACGCACTGCTTGCCCGCTTGCAAGGTGAAGTGTACCTGCAAGGAGAGGCACTTCACCAAAGAATGTACCAGTACCGTATGTAGCTAATACGATATTTTGATTACCAATCTCTCGTGAAAGCTGGATTGCTCCTTCAAATACCACATAAAAGTACTCTACAGGATCTCCTTGATGAAACAGTATATCTCCTGAATTCAGCCATAATTCGGTACCGTTGAGAAAGCACTTAAGTTCATTTTCATTCAAGTTCTCAAAAACCGATATTTTACGCAATTTCTCAAGCATGGTGATTACCTGGAATATCACTACAAAGATGTAAGATATTGGTGGATTAATTGAACTGCGATCGCGCCTTCGCCCACCGCTGAAGCGACCCGTTTAACTGAGTGACAACGCACATCACCGATAGCAAAAATACCCGGTACACTAGTCTCAAGAAAAGCGGGATCGCGCTCTAATGTCCATCCTTTCGGTGACATCCCGTTTCGCATTGTGTTAGCTCCGGTGAGAATAAAGCCATTTTCATCACGCTCTACAACACCTTGCAACCAATCGGTACGCGGCTTTGCACCAATAAAGCTAAACAGCGCATTGGTGGGAATAGTTTCGACTTCACCAGTTATTGAATTCAAAAGGGTTATTGCCTCCAGCTTGTCTTGTCCGAAAAATTCAGTAACCTCGCTCAATAGCTTTACGCCAATATTATTAATCTCCTCAATCTGCTCAATCAGATACTGAGACATACTTTTCTTGAGCGAGTCTCCACGGACTATAAGGGTAACGGAGCGTGCATACTTAGAAAGATATACAGCTGCTTGTCCAGCCGAGTTACCCGCACCGACAATAAATACCTCTTCCCCTTTACAAGTAAGTGCTTCGGTCATTGCAGCTCCATAGTACACACCTGCACCTGTTAATATTTCACTTCCAGGTATGTTGAACCTACGATAAGATACGCCAGTTGCAATAATTAATGTATGTGTGCTGAGTTGCGAACCGTCTGCTAAAGTGATCAATCGATATTGACTATCCAGACGAACATCGGTGACTTCTTGTGGCGAGAGAATTTCTGTTCCGAACTTTAGAGCCTGTGTGACAGCACGTTTAGCTAAATCCCCGCCATGAATACCACCCGGAAAACCAAGATAATTTTCGATCCGGGAACTAGTACCAGCCTGCCCTCCTGGAGCCTCTCGTTCAATTAACACTGTACGAAGTCCCTCAGATGCCCCATAAACAGCTGCTGCCAAACCAGCCGGGCCAGCACCCACAATAATTAAGTCGTAAAACGGCATTTTGGGGCGTGTTTTTAACCCCATCTTCTCGGCAATTTGGATATTTGTCGGCTCTACAAGATTTGAACCGTCGGGGAAGAGGACTATCGGCTGGCGTTTAGTATCAGAGCTAATAGCGTAGTTAACAAGGCGATGGGCCTCATCTGACTCAATGTTTAACCACTGATAGGGAATATGATTGCGGGCTAAAAAATCTTTGACTTGATGCAATCTCGGCGACCAACGGCAACCAATAACCCGAACACCTTCAAAAGGTGGACGGAAAGAAGCTTGCCAAACCTCAAGCAAATCGTTAAGCATCGGATATAAACGTTCTTGAGGAGGGTTCCAAGGTTTCAAGAGGTAATAATCAATTTTTGCTTTGTTGATAGCATGAATAGCCGCGTTAGTGTCTGCATAAGCTGTGAGTAAGACGCGTTTGGTCATGGGAAAAATTTCCATTGCCTGTTCTAGGAATTCCACACCGGTCATTTGTGGCATTCGCTGGTCTACAAGAAACAGGGCTGCTGACTCGTTACGTAATTTCAACTTTTGCAGCACCTCCAGAGCCGTCTTAGCCGAGCTGGCTCGCAGTACCCGGAAGCGATCGCCATACTCGCTGCGTAAGTCATGCTCAATCGCTTGCAAAACTTCCGAGTCATCATCTAATGTCAGTATCACAGGTTTAGCCATAAGTTCCTTAAAAATGCTGCTTGCAGCAACATCCAGCAAACGACACAATTGTTTTCTATAGTCGGTGTGTATTCAGTCTCCTCACAAGTGTTATATGTGAGTCTCTAACTAGCGCTAAAACACAAGCTACATAGGTCAAAAGCACAAAATCTGAATTCACTAAAAGCCCTGCTAGATAGGCTTTTTTCATCACTTTGGGGTGAAAATTTAAATCTTCATTGGCTGTATCCTTGAACTTACGTTAATTGATTCGAGAGTCATGAAATAAAGATACACATTCTAGGGATAAAAAGCCTTGCATACTAGGCTTTTAGTAAGTATGAAGCTGTGGGCTTCACATAAAATTGCTACTAGTAGCAAGAAAAAAGAAGTTGCTGCCCTTACCTACACGATCGCTAGTTCAACAGTGTCATAATGCTCTAAAACAGTGACACCCTCACAAAATGCACCTTTCTTCAAGAAATCTAATACATTCTCAGTTGCGCCAACGATATAGATATCAATATCGCTACCCAGCTTTTGCTTAGTGAAAATGAGATATCTTAGACCAGACGCGCTTATACATTTCAAATCCTGTACCAGCAAGACCAAGCGTTTGATTGACTGGGCTGTTGCTTTCTGCAATTCTTCCTCAAGCAGTCCCAAAGCATTGGCATCAAGTAAACCACTTAAAGATATTTTGGCAACACCTCCGGTTACTTCTAACAAAGTTGCATTGAAAAATACTTGAGTGGGAAGAAGTCTAACTCTAACTTTTAGTTCGTCTTGAGTTAATGGTAGTTTGACTATCAGGTTTTCAGCATCAAAGTCGGAATAAGGCTGCCCATTAATCCAAACTTCGCCAATTTGGACACTACCAGGTGGTAAAATATCAGGCTGAACTCGTAAAATATTATCTTTGAAACCTCCTTGTTTTGGCTTGAAATACAAATCCATCGGCTTCTTAGTCAGCAATAGATTAGTATAAACACAAGACAAGTAGGCCAGTTCAAACGAGTGATAACCGCTCATGGAATGACTACCCTTGCCCCTTTCAGTTCCTAGCAAGTAGGGAACTCCATTAGCCAAAACGTTGAAGTAGATACCCCCATCTGCGTAATCAAGGAACCAAGCGTTATAAAAAGCTGCTGATTCACGCGCTAGTTTTTGGTACTGAGCATTGTTAAGTGAGCCAGCTAGGATCAAGTAGGCTAGTATAGCCTGTTCTTGTTGCCACCAAGCTTTGCGATCGTGCCAAACAAAGCGGTGTGTCTTTTGGTTTGGTTCTAGAATGCGCTCTACGACATCGTACCACCCTCCACGCTGTTGATCGCTACCAACTGCGGGCATGATGTCTGCAATTTTTTCAGCCAAGGCAACATACTTCTCTTTTGGTTTTAGGTGATGCATCCGCATTAGGTTCCAAGCGATTTTGAGGTTGTGACCTACAACTGCTCGGTTCTGTTGCCATCCCCACGTTTTGTCATGACTCCAATCTTCATGAAAACGTTCTTGAACAAACGGACTAGAGTCGTAATCTGGAAAATGCTTTTCAATTGCGTCAAAGGTATACTCTAGTAAATCAGCATATTCATTCTTGCCACTAGCCAACCAAAGATTGATTAAGTATGCTGGAGCATGATCGCCTACTGAGTTCCAATTCTTTTTCGCCCGGTTATGACCCAAGGTACTACTGTAGGGACTGAGATTAATCGGATCAATGTGTGAGAAAAACCCTCCTTTGTCCGTTTTGTCTAGAAAATAGCGTTTGAACAGATTCATAGTCAATTCGATATCATTCATGAGACCTGGATCGCCCGTCACCCGATAAGTCTGGGTCAGACCTGCTAGTGCATAAATCTGCTCATAAGCTGGTATTGCGTCGTAGTCATCTCCAAATTCTGAGGAAAATATTTTTTGCTCTCTACCATCTGGTTTAACATCAATTCCGTGATACCAATAACAAATTCCTTCACCCTCATCCAGAAAACGCATGTGATCGCGCAAATATTCAGTGCCTTTTTCAGCAGCTTCTAAATAACGGTCATCCCCAGTCATCAGGTAGGCTGTAGCAAAACCGTAAACTAGACGCGAAATCGTGTCGGTTTCTTGACGATTACTTATTTCTTTTGCACCAACCAAGCCTAAATTAGTGCGATATTTCCGATAGTCTATTTCTCCATCTTCAAACTGCACTTTTAAGTAAAAATTAGCAAGGTTCCGTACTTGATTGACCCACCAATCCTGCTTTTCAAAAGCATACTCAGTTTCAGTTTTGCCAAGGAATACAATATGTTTAGCTTCAAATTTATGCTGACTATCCCCAGGATAAAAAGTCCCGTACACGAAAAGATAGCGATTTAAAACCAACATTGCTCTCATTTGAAGAGTGCAATCATAATAAGGTTCACCCAGATTCCGTACTAGTTCAGCATAGGTCGTCTCAGACAGCGCTACTTCAAAATCTCTTCCATCGGTCGTTTTAAGATTGAATGTCCCAAAAGCTCCGTTTTGAGAATTAAAGTTGATAACATACCCAGCGATTAAATCTGAGAATGGGAAAGTCACTGTGTTCATTGAATTATCTCCCAAGATGTAATGTCGATGACCAAAGCCTTTCAGGGCAGGTAGCAGGGTATAGGCAAAAGAACTAGCCTTGAAATCTATTGAATATAAGCTCCTGAATTTAATAATGGAAAATCAAGGAGATTTTTTAGATGACTAATAAACTGAAGAAAAAAGGCGTTCTGATTTGATACTGCTAACTTTAGTTAGAGGATTTTTCTACCCCCAATGCAAAGCACGTTGACTGTCAAACTATTTGGAAATCAGAACAACAATGCTACGACCTTGAACTAAGCAAAAATCCTCTGAAATTAAAGTCTCTTGCCCCGATTCCACAATATCCATCGGGGAAGGTTGAGCAGTGTCCACGACTTTGTACCATTTCCTAGCTGCAAGAGAAGGAATTTCAAATTTGAGAGTATCCCAGTACATATTGAGCATGATGTGAATATCTGATGCTCCTTTAAAGCCTGCTAATGTAAAAGCGAGAACTCTGCCATGAGCCTCGTTCCAAGCCGGTCTAAACAAATGTAAGCCATGCCAAGAGATGTCTGCCAAACCTCGCTCATTAACTTCGCCGTTGAAGAAGTGGCGGCGGTGTAATGCTTCATGGCAATAGCACTTACGGAAATCAATTATCAGTTTGAAGAATCTGTATATATCAGCATTCTTCTCCACAAGATTCCAATCAAACCAACTGATTTCGTTATCTTGGCAGTAAGCATTGTTATTGCCATTTTGAGTGCGCCTAATTTCATCACCAGATGTAATCATTGGCACACCCTGCGAGAGAAAAAGAATAGCCGTAAAATTCTTAATTTGTCGCCGCCGTAAAGCATCAATTTCGGAATTGTCAGTTTCTCCTTCAGCACCACAATTCCAACTCAAATTATCATTTATTCCATCCCGACTGCCCTCGCCATTAGCTTGATTGTGCTTGTTGTTATAAGAAACTAAGTCATTGAGAGTAAACCCATCGTGGCAAGTGATAAAGTTAACGCTGTTAATTGGTAAGTGTCCGCTTGCTTGGTAAAGGTCAGCACTTCCAGAAATACGCCAAGCCACTGCCCCTACGAGTCCTGAATCTCCCTTGATAAAGCGGCGAACGTCGTCTCGGAAGCGTCCATTCCATTCCGCCCAACGATATCCTGGAAAGTAGCCAATTTGATACAATCCAGCAGCATCCCACGCTTCAGCAATAATTTTTGTCTCCGCTAGGACTTCCGATGTTTCAATTTGCCAGACTACGGGCGGATGAACCATCGGGTTTCCGTTTTGGTCACGGGATAAGATAGAGGCTTCATCAAACCGAAAGCCATCAACGTGCATCTCTTGCACCCAAAACTCTAGGCAATCAACAATTAACTTCTGCACTAAAGGATGGTTGCAGTTAATCGTGTTCCCACACCCTGAGTAATCCATGTAGTACTGTTTATCAAATGGCACAAGGTGATAAAATATACTATTAAAGAACCCTTTAAAGTTAATAGTTGGGCCTTCATGGTTTCCTTCACTAGTGTGGTTAAAGACTACATCTAGAATGACCTCAATTCCTGCCTTATGTAAGGCTTTCACCATATCCCGAAACTCTGTAATTGGGTTTTTCTCACTGGGAGAAGCACAATATGAAGTTTCTGGGGCAAAAAAGCTGTGTGGATTGTATCCCCAATAATCTTTCAGTTGCTTACCGTTGACTTCTCGAAGAACTTCCGTTTCATCAAAGTCAAATATTGGTAACAATTCAACAGATGTGATCCCTAATTCTTGCAGGTAAGGAATCTTTTCGATAACTCCAGAAAAAGTACCGGGATGTTTGCAGCCAGAAGAAGGTGATTTAGTAAATCCACGAACGTGTAACTCATAAATGATGGTTTCATTCATGGGTCGGTTAATAGGGCGATCGCCTTCCCAGTCATAATCTGATATATCTATGACTACACTACGCATTGAAGTAGCCAAGTTATCTTTTGAGCCTAAAGCATCAGTGCGCTTCCATAGCGTAGTACTGTTTCCCTTTGAGTAAGGATCAATTAGTACTTTGTTTTTGTTAAAGCGGTGTCCTTTTGCATGTAAATCTTGAGGGCCATCAATGCGATAAGCATAAGCAGCACCAGGTTTTAAGCCTCTGATATAGATATGCCACAAGAAGAACGTTTTATTGAGCTTTGGGTCTAACTGAATGATTTGTATGGGTTCTGAATCATTGGGTGTTTCAAACAACAACAGTTCGACAGATGTGGCATGTTCAGAAAAGATGGAAAAGTTGACTCCATATTTGTCGGGCTTTGCACCCAAAGGATATGTACGTCCCAATTCTACTTGGTAGTTTGTTGTAGTTTCTGCTTGATATTGAAGTGGTATTGCAATCATTGTGCCTTTCTTCTCACCTGGAGCGTTAATTGATAATTTACTGAACAATTCCGCCAAAATTTATCAGTATAAAGCATATTTTAGAGAGCATAAATTCAGTATTTACAGAAACAAAGTCTGTTAAAAGAGTACCAAATAAACTTCATTTTACAGAAGAGAAAAACCAAGTTTATTCGCATTATTTTAATACTGAATTGGTGTTCTAACTAATGTGTAAACGGTTGCACTGAATCTTATCTGAGAGAATTGCACTAGCTATAATGCCCGTGTGAATTTCCAGATCGGCATCAGGAGGTGCTTCAAACCGAAAACGTTGTCTTGGGAAAATAACTCGCTCAAAGTACCAATTAGGAATATTTGCGATCCGAAGTACCTGAATCTGGCTAGTAGCGTTAACATAGTTGCAAACAATCCAACTAGACTGCTGAGAAAGTAGCAGCGTTTTTCTTTCCGACATGACAGACTCAATTTATTAATCCTAGTTTTTTACCTGGTAGCTACCTGCAATCTCTGCTCATTAATTGCCTTTAAGAAAATTTCCATGAACTCGGCGACTACATTAGGATGTTTTGCTGTGATGAGATTGCCATCAATGTGTAAATTTTTAGTTCCATCACCATCGAAGATAATGATGCCTCCAGCATTTTGTACATCACAAAGAATGTTATGTGCACAAGTCACCTCACGATTCTTCAGCAATTCTGGGTCAGCGCAAAGCAGCCAAAGGCTATGACAGATAGTTCCAATCTTTAATTTGCCAGCATCCATAGCTTTGACAGCTTTTCGGAGAAATCTGACAGCAGGAGATTGATTGGGTTGACCCTGTTTAGGATATTCTTCATAGCGAAGACGATCCATAGCATACGCACCGATGAGAATAATGCCTTCATAATCGGTAGGTTCAATATCATTTACTTCTACAGTAACAGTCACTTCTTCTATTAACCCAATTCCCTTATAGGTCAGTTTATCTTGGTTCCAAAGATGAGAAATATACTCTATTTCGTATCCATTTTCCGGGAAAAAACTATTAAATGCTCGAAACTCAATTTCGTCAAAATGTTCTTCAATAAGTACACCTATTTTACCCTGATTTTTAGCATTAGTTACCATGTTTTTGTATCTCCTTTATACCTATACCTATTTACAACAGGCTTGTATTCATCTTCAATCTTTCACTTAATCAGTCTGCTATTCATTTGAATTGAGAATATCATTCAGAGTACCAAAGCACCCCGCAGCCTTATTAAATCCTGCGTAAACGCACATGAACAAAAAAAGCTCCTCTATTTCTGCACGGGTAGCGCCTTGTTTCATGGCCATATTTACATGTGCAGCAAAAGGACTGCCAGTCCCAACTTGATCTTGATTGACAACATCAATAGCAATTGTTATTAAAGCCTTGGTTTTTTGGTCAATTAACGGAAGACCCCATGCTTCACCTGCTACGCGAGTACAAAAATCCCCAAATTTAGGATTGATACTTTTTAAAGCATCTTGAAGTTTTACATCATCTAAAACAGCATTTTTATATACTGTTGTCTTGGCATTTAGCTCCAGTGTTGCATTATCAGGCTGACTCATATATTTTCTCCACTATTGGATAAATTTAGCTTTTATACTACCAAAGTTGTTTTGGAATAAAAAAAGCTATTAAGTGCTTTGCTTGTGTAATAAGACAAAAAACTTTGATGAATAATTTGATTTTGGTTTCCATCGATGCTCACAGTGCAGCCATTACGATAATTATTCTTTGCACTGCATTTTGATAAATCTATAAACCTCGTTTCTTTACCTATTTTTAACAATTTTGGAAAGTATCAGCCAGCTAAAATCTTTGAGTTAAGACTAAATTTAAGCTTTTATACTATTACGGTGAGGGGTTTGTCAAAATTCTCTTGTCCAAGCGGCTATTGCGGAAAGATAAGAACTGGCTTATAGCTAGGTTCGTTTTTAAGTAGATGGTTCTAAATAAATATAAGATAGTTTGTCATTGCGAAGGTCGTGAAGCAATCTCAGTCTTTGCGATTGCTTCACTCCACTGCGTTCCGCTCGCAATGATATTTTATATTTAATTTCGCCCAGCTACTTAACAGACTAATATTTTTAGGCTTTAAGTCCTTTTTAACAGATGTTAGCCTGCTTTGGAAAGTGATTTCCAGACTGGTCAATTATTTTTGCAAGACATCTAATCAATAAACCTCTTGCATAAATCAAAAAGAAGAACCCCAACTCATAAGCAAAGAAGGCTTGGGGGTGAGGGTTAGGGACTTTTGCAAAAGGCTAATTATGGAATGGGACTAACATAAGTGCAAACTATAATTTTAATTATCACACCAAATTCAACAGAGCCGAACATAACTTCGGTGGTCAAGAAGTTAAAGAGGAGTTTCTTGACCCGAAAATTTTTACCCACCTTGAAAGGGCTAGTCCTAAATTATTCTGAACTCAACGGTATTGAGTCATAACAATATATTGTTGTAGAGTCTGAACCTTTAGAGCAGTCACAAAATATCGGATGTGACAGTTTAAGCTGAAAAATGCACAGATAAACCAAGTGCTTCAGCGCTTTTCTTATACAGTTAAGGTGTTAAGTTTGTCCTTAAGTTATCGATATTCATTTTACAAAACTTTGTCGGGCTGCAAGACTTAGTATCAAGATACTTCAGTTCACTAGCACAATTATGAAGAATATCACCTTTTTGCAACAGCTGTATTATTGCCACAAGTGACTTTCTCTCATTCTGTCTGTAGTAACCACAACTGAGGAAACGAACCATGCGTAATGACTTTTTAATTAATACTAAATCTGCGTGTATTCTGTCTGACAAAGTAGTGATGGCGACTGCCAAAGGCACTTGGATACATCAACCTACTCTTGTAGGGGGCGGCGATCGCACCGCTTCAAAAATAAGTAATGCAGACAGGATGGCTAACACCAAGAAGCTTTTAGATAGGGCGATCGCATCTGCTTGGCACACAGTCAACACGGATCGCAGACCACCAAAACTTACCCCTATACGTTGGGTATGGCGGCTTGCTGGTGCGTACCATTCAAGCCGCTACACCTCACAACTGATGGAAGAAGCTACTAAACACTTCGCTGCATCTGGTCGCCAGAGTTTAGCAGAGTGGGCTACACAGAAAGCCAGAGAGGAAGCTGGTCACGACCGACTCGCCCTGCTCGATATTCAGTCGATGGGATATAACGCAGAGGCTGTGGTGCAAGCGCTGACTCCATCTGCGGCAACGGCTTTTGTAGAGTACTTCACTCAAACCGTGCGGGGAACCAATCCAATTGATTGCCTTGGCTTTTTCTATGCGGGCGAACGCTTAGGGACATTTCAAGGGGAGGAATACATCCAGAGTGTAGAGGCTTTGTTACCACCTGGTACTCATGCCACACGCTGGCTACGCATACACAGCGGTGTTGGTGCTGAAGTCAAACATGTAGAGGAGATAGTTAAGGTTGTTACATATCTGACTCTCCAAGAACTTACCTCTATAGTAAAAGCCTGTTATGAAACTGCGTTGTTACGCTTTACTCCACCCAAGGAAGGCTACATATCAGACGAAGAACTTCAGAATGTATTGAAACCGCTAAAGTTAAATACTTCCCTACGAGTGTGAACTAATTTTCAGAAGCTAAAGAAATGACCCGGTAACTAAGAAGGGCTTTTTTCAGACACCCTTAACTGTATTGTTTAAATCACAAGGAGAAAAAGAATGCCATCTCAGATTTTAGAACTCGTATCTCCGATTGTAGTATCGCTAGGTTCAGGTTTTACCAATGAAGCTGTTTTTTCACGGACATTTCCAGATGGAATGAATACTACAATTACCAAGCAGCAGTCTTTAAGGCAGGAGTTTACCAGCTACTTGCTTGAAACCAGTTTCGATATGTTGAATGACATCAAACTTGATGATTTGGAAAGTATTATCAGCAATGAATTCCGACAAGGATTGCCAAGTGACACTGAATTCGGTTTTTTGTAGATTCAGCTTATCTGTTCATTTAGTGGCTTAAACTTGAAACAGTCGATATCCCTGATTGTCTAGCTTCTGTGAAGTCAGGAGCGAAAGCAGCTTCAAAGCTGGTTAGCTCTGGCTAAATTAACAGCTAGACTGTTGGGGATTACATAACATTTTTTGGCTAGAAAAAATCTCCCGCTCATTGACCTGATTTCATATATTTGCTAAATAGGCTGTTTTTCGCCAGTAACAGCCCCCAATACTTTTAGCGTCGCAATAGTAGCTGGAGTTAAACTTGTAACACCCATAATGTTCATCTGCTCATATGGTTTTTCTGCTTTCAGAGCTTTTAAGCACTGACCTGTTGTTACATCCCAGAGTCTAAATGTCTCATCTTCACCACCACTAGCCAAAGTTTGATTATCAGGGCAAAAGGTGACTGACCAAATCCTACCTGTATGTCCTTGCAAAGTCCTAAGACATTGACCAGTACTAACATCCCAAAGTTTGAGTGTATTATCGTAGCTGGAAGTTGCTAGCATCTGGCTATCTGGACTAAAGGCAACTACCTGTAACCAACCTCTATTTATCTGCAAAATTTTTTTACATTCACCTGTGCTGACATTCCATAACCTTAATGTCCCATCTGGACTAGTACTTGCCAAGAGTTCACCATCTGGGCTACAAGCAATTGCCCAAACCCAAGTTGTATGACCTTCTAATGTTCTTTTGCACTCACCTGTGCTGACATCCCACAATTTGACTGTCTGCTCTAAAGCGCAACTAGCTAGCATCGTTCCTTGAGCACAAAAGGCAACTGACCAAACCGCAGCCTGATGTCCTTGGAAAGTTCTTAAGACTTGACCTGTACTGACATCCCACAATTTGACTGTTTGATCATCACTGCCACTTGCTAATGTTTGACCGTCAGGACTAAAAGCAACTGACCAGACCAAAGCACGATGTCCCTGTAAAGTTCTTAAGGTTTGACCCGTACTAATATCCCACAACCTTACTGAAGAGTCATGACTGCCACTTGCCAGCATCTGCCCTTCTGGACTAAAAACAACTGACCAAACGGCAGCACCATGTCCTTGGAATGTTTTCAGGCATCGGCCGGTATTGATATCCCACAACCTGATTGCAGAGTCATGGCTGCCACTTATTAGCCTTTGCCCATTTGAACTAAAAGCGACTGATAGTACCTGATTAGTATATCCTTGGAAAGTTTTGAAGCATTGAGCAGTGTGAACACTCCATAGCCTTGCCGTCTGATCGTAACTACCACTAGCCAGGAAATCACCCTGTGGACTAAAAGCGACAGAATAGACCCAACTGGAATGCCCCTGAAAAGTTTTGAGGCATTCACCAGTACTAATATCCCATAACTTCACCGTGCGGTCATGACTGCCACTAGCCAGGAAATCACCCTGTGGACTAAAGACGACTGAATATACTTCATTGGAATGTCCTTGAAATGTTTTGAGACATTCACCAGTATTGATATCCCATAACTTTACGGTGTGGTCTTCACTGCTACTCGCTAGCATCTGTCCATCAGGACTGAAGGTAATAGACCTGATTACATTACAATGTCCTTGAAAAGTCTTAAAACATTGACCAGTAATCACATCCCACAACTTGATCGTTTGATCGTCACTGCCGCTTGCCAAAATTTGACCATTAGGACTGAAGGTAGCACAGGGAATCCAACTTGTATGTCCTTGTAAAGTTCTTAGGCATTCACCACTTTGAACACTCCATAACTTTATCGTCTGGTCATTACTGCCACTTAATAGTGTGTCACCATCTGGACTAAAGGCAACAGACCAAACTTCATTATTGTGTCCGTGCAAGACTTGAAGCACTTGACCAGTAGTAACATCCCACAACTTCACGGTGTAGTCAATACTACTGCTAGCAATGGTTCTGCTATCAGGACTAAAGGCTACCGACACAACCCAATTAGTATGACCTTTACAAGTTAGAATTTGTTGCCAATCCGAAACTTGGTACAAGCGAATCTCACTATTGGTATCACCCAAAGCTAAAAGCTTACCATCAGGGCTAAAGGCTACCGACACAACACCACCGAAGGCTTCAGCAAAAACAGACCGATCAAAATTGGCGTTTTGGAAATTGACATCGTGCAATTTCATACACCGCAGGTCTACTTGCCAAATAGTCAGATAAGAAAAATCATAACCACTGAGGTCATTCCCCAGATGACAAAGCAGATTTAGGACATTGCCAGCTGTATAACTTTGTTCTAAGGGTGATGTTTCTCGTAGATTTGCCAAAATTTTGGTTAGTTGATTTTCCAGGTTTTTTTTGCTTCTAAAAACACCAAGCAACCCATCTATAACTGGTTGAACAATCAGGCGAATTTGAATATCCCTCACATAGTCTTTTGCCATTGCCTTCATCAAAGCATGACACCTGAACAAATCAATATTATGATTAGCAATTTCTTGGCAAATTTGATCTATGAATCGCTGAGTCACATACTCCATCACTACAGCTTGTAGCGTAAATAGTCCTTCATTTTTCTCAATTAGCGATCGCCTCACCAGAGACTCTAAAGACTCCAACAATCTTTGTGGCGGGATTTGTGATACAATATCGTCCCGTATTTCTGATAGCGAAACTGGCTCACTATTGATGGCTAGCCAGTACATTGCATCCTTTTCTAAATTTGACAACCGCGAAAACTGCTGTTCTAAAAGCTCATGAATATCACCAAAAACAGTTGTTTCTTGTTGTAAAAATTTAGATATGTCACCACAAAATACATCTTGAATAGTGGTAGAAACCACCTTCAAAGCTAAGGCGTTACCTGCATAACGCTCTACTAGTTTGCTGGATTCTGACTCGGAAGCAGAGACTCCCTTGACTTTCAAAATTTCTTGCCCATCCACCGCCTGCAAACCACCAAGAAGAAATGAACGTACACACAGTGTTTCTCCTTCTAATGCTGCTACTTGTTGAGGTTTTTCTCGACCTGTCAGCAGTAAGCAGCTTTGGTGAGTTACTTCTCCCACTCGTTTGAGCAGATCCCCATATCCCTCATATCCTTCTCGGTAAAGTCCGGCTCGACTACCACTTTGCAGAATTGACTCTATATTATCTAATATCAGCAGACATCTATGCTGGCGCAGATAATCAATTAGTCGGGATATTCTTTCGCCTACACCTTCTGGTAAAGAAACTTCTGTTTCTTGCTCGTCGGATAAGAACTGGATCAGGCTAGCTAAAATATTTTTGATGGGCGGAGCTTCTCGCAGCGATCGCCAGATGATATACTCAAAATTATCTTTAATCCGCTCTGTCAGCTTTATAACCAGAGCCGATTTACCAATTCCTCCCATTCCCAACACTGCCACTAACCTACACCGATCCTCAAGGAGCAATTGTTCTAATGTGGCTATTTCTTCTGTGCGCCCATAAAAAACTGATACATTAGTTGCTTCTCCCCAATCTTGGTGCTGAGATTGGTCAGAATTGGTGTAGCAATCTTTATCTAGCTTGATATTAAAAGCTTGGAAGAAAAGCTCAATTGTTCGTTTGTCAACTGCGTCGTCACGAGACAGCACCTTAGAAATTGTCGCCGTGTTGATTCCAATCCGCTCACTTAAATCTTCAAAGGTATACCTGTTTCCATAATTTTCGTTTAATTCGGCAGTCAGTCTAGCGGACTGAAGTTTTTGTAATCCTTCGGGAGTGAGAATCAGACCACGTTTACGCTTTTGCTTTGTAAGTTTCATTTAACGCACCACCTTTTTAGCCATAAAATGGCTTGGCTATGTGATTAATTTAGTTACTCTAAAGCGGACTATTTTAGAACTACAACTACAATTTATTACTTGCTTTTTTTACTACAACTAAAGATATTTTACATAGGGACTGACAAATCAAAAAACATCCCAAACTTTCTTGTGGGACGGGTGTCCGCACTCATCGCATATTCAGGGCGGGCTTTCCTGCCCACCCCACAAGATAGATAATTTAGTTTTTGGAAGTCCCTAAAAGCAGCAGATGTACTTCAGTATGAATATATCACAAAAAGTCCTTAGAGCCGCAAGGACTTAAACTTTAGAGGATGTTAAATAAGTCTTATTTCATACTTAACCTAGCGATCGCAAGTCGCAGCTACACAGGCAAGACGCGTAGCGGCTTCTCAGATGAAAGATAGTCTACGCTGGTTTGAAAACCTTAACCTTAATTGGGTGTTAGTTCGTACAGGCAAACTTTGTTTGTGTAGTCGCAAATTATATGAGACTGTTGGTCAATTCACGATGGGTTAAACCCCTGCTTAATTCGCCAAATAATTTGTTTTGCAGAGAATAAACATCAAAGATTATAGTAAGGATAAGGATGAGCAATTGTACAGAAATTAACGCTAAACCTGAAACACTGATTAAATTTTGGCGGTAAAATAATCTTTCAGTAGATCGAAAAGTTTTTTATCTGGAGCGATCGCTCAGAAATATTATCGTCTGTAATACTTTTGCTCAAGCAAATCTTGAATCAGCAGACCATGTATTGATGATGATATCTTCGGAAATTTGCCGCTGATTCTGCCTTTGCGATTATTTGATCCACGTTCCTTAGCAATAATTGCCAATATGACGAGTAATTTTCTCCAACCACCAAGGTTACGCGTTGGTGAAGACACCGAAGAAGAACGACGCGCCACTTGGTTAGAACTTTTTTACGATTTGGTATTTGTGGTTGCCATTTCTCAACTGGCTCACAATCTCACAGAAGATATATCGCTATCCGGCTGGTTTGGCTTTGTAGTTCTATTCATACCCATTTGGTTCTCATGGATTGGCACCACACTCTATGCCAACCGCTTTGATAGCGATGATGTAGGACATCGGTTGCTGATTGGTTTACAAATGCTGACAGCAGCAGCAATGGCTATCAACATCCACCACGGTTTAGCTGAGAGTTCGCCTGGTTTTGCCCTTTCCTATGCTCTTGGTCGTGCCGTGCTGGTTATAGAATACGTCCGTGCTGGAAGACATATCCCTTCGGCCCGTCCTTTGACCACTCGCTACGCTATTGGTTTTGCGATCGCAGCCTTCCTCTGGTTGGTTTCGACATCTGTACCCATTCCTTGGCGGTTCGCACTCTGGACATTGGGAATCATTATTGACTTTGCCACACCTTTAACAGGAGCTAAGTTCCAGATCGGGTTACTCCCCCACGCCTCACACTTACCAGAACGTTTCGGGCTGTTTACGATTATTGTCTTAGGAGAAGCAATTATCGCGGTGGTCAATGGTGTTTCTGAGCAAAAATGGGATACTTTAACCGTGATTGCTGCCGTGTTTGGTCTACTTATCGCTTTTAGTTGGTGGTGGGTCTATTTTGATAACCTTGGTGGCGCACCTATTCAGATGGCGCGGACACATGGAAGAATTGGTGTTGTCAATATCTGGCTCTACACCCATTTACCGCTAGTGATTGGGATTGCTGCTGCTGGAGTCGGCGTCGAACAAATTTTGTTGAGTAAGCCAACTTTAGCACTACCCGATTCACAGCGATGGCTGATCTGTGGTTCAGTAGCATTATGCTCTCTGGCTATCAGTATTTTCCACCGATATGGGGTGCTTCGCTATTGCCAAATGCGTTCTCAGTATCGACTTTGGGGTGCAGTTGTGCTGCTAGCGATCGCCATCTTTGGCAAAGGTTTGTTACCTGTTACAGTCATCACCCTTGTAGCTGTAGTTTCTGTTGTCCAAGTCGTTCAGGATTTATATCAGAGTCGTCCTACTACCCGCTTGGTCGATCCAGAAATTTAAGGTGATTCAGATACAAATTTCATTGATAATCTGCTCTCGTAGAGAGGGAATTATGAACCTATCCCACTAATAATATTTTGTGAATCCAGATGTGGATGGTAGCGAGGTCAATAAATGCGTCAAAATAAGCCTTTGGACGCTCCCATCTAACGACTAGACGACGGACTAAAGCGTTGATACCAAGCGAAACACCGCTCCTGCTGAAATCTAGGAACGCTTTTTTCGCAGTTTCCGGGTGGATTTGTACTAGACGAACACCATTATATCTTTTGCCCCATGCCCTTATCCACTTTTTTACAGCTTGCGATCGCTTAATTTAGACGGGGATGGACAGGCTGATTTAACCGTTCATGGAGGAGCAGATAAAGCAGTCTATTTATACCCGTTCGAGCATTACGAGTACTGGCGAAGTGAATTGCCTGATACAGAACTGCCGCTAGGCATATTTGGTGAAAATTTCACAACCACTGGACTCAGAGAAGAGGAAGTGAACATTGGCGTTCACGAAGTGTGCGCGGTAGCGCTCTCATTTTCGTATCGGCACTGTCACGTTAATGGTGACACAACCTCGCCTACCCTGCTATAAACTTGGGATTCGCTTTGGACGACCGGATATGGTTAAACGATTTCTCGCAAGTCGTCGAACCGGATTTTACTTCGGTGTTTTGCAAGAGGGCGAAGTCGGAGCCGGAGACACTCTAGAGTTAGTGAGCCGGGATGATAACAACATTACGGTTGCCGATATCACTCAACTTTATGTGCGTGAGCAGCACAATCCAGAGTTACTTCACCGGGCTGCTCAACTTGAAGCCTTACCCCAAAGTTGGCGCGACTATTTCCAGAGATAAGTAGGTAAATAGAATTAAATATAGGGCTTGTGTAGGTTGGTTGAGGCACAAAACCCAACTAAAAAAGGAATTTATTGCTGAAATTGGAAAGGCGGTGAATGGTAAAATTACATCTGCCCCACCATTGTAGTTCTGAAGACTTAGATAAAATCCTCACCACTTCACCTAAGTACGGCATCGAAATTATTCCTCCGCCTCCTCAGCAATGACAACACGACGACTCACCGTAAAGCAACGAGTTTTAGTTATGGGTAATCACTGACGATCGATTTCACCCCACAATTTCAGCTTCACCTGTATATAACCTTACAAGGAGTAAAGTCATGACCACATATAGCACAGTTTCGATCGATGGTTTAGATATCTTTTATCGAGAAGCAGGCTCCCGCAATAATCCGACAATTCTGCTATTGCATGGCTTCCCGACCTCCTCTCACATGTTTCGCAATCTGATGTCTGCGCTTGCCGATCGCTTCCATCTAGTTGCACCAGATTATCCGGGTTACGGCAACAGTTCGATGCCAACTGTGAATGAGTTTGATTACACATTTGATCACCTAGCCCAGATCGTGGAGAAATTTATTACCGCGATCGATCTCAATAAATATAGCCTTTACGTGATGGATTATGGTGCGCCCATTGGCTATCGGATTGCGGCTAAATATCCAGAGCGAGTGGAAGCGCTCATCGTCCAAAACGGGAATGCCTACGAAGAAGGTCTGCGCGAATTTTGGGAACCGCTCAAGGCTTATTGGCAAGACCGTTCTGCTGAGAATGCTGACAAACTCAGACATATTATCACCCTGGAAGCAACTAAGTGGCAATATACCAACGGCGTTCGCAATCTGGAAGCGATCAGCCCTGACACCTGGAATATGGATCAACTCTTCCTCGATCGCCCCGGCAACGATGAGATTCAGCTGGCGCTGCTGTATAGCTATGGCACTAATCCACCATTATATCCGCAATGGCAGGAGTATTTCCGCAAACATCAACCACCCACCCTGATTGTTTGGGGTAAGAATGACTATATCTTCCCTGCCGAAGGTGCTTATCCCTACAAGTGCGACCTGAAAGATGTTGAGTTTCATTTACTCGATACCGGACATTTTGCCCTGGAAGAAGAAGGAGATGCTATCGCAAACTATATCGCTCAATTTCTCACGTCACGGCTGCAAACCATCCCTATCTAATCAATCCAAAGTTTGAGCGACTGTAAAACGCCAAAATTTCGCCGCTATAAACTTACAACTGACAACTCATGTTGAGTAATCAAAATCATGCCAACCTACTTTGATCTCGATTTTGATCTAGATAGTGGATAATTGCCATTCCACAATTGCGCCAGCAGGTGGTTTAACAGTGCCATTTCAACAGATCATTGACCCTTATCAACAAAAGGAGACCATTATGGTTAGTCAAGTAAAATCGCCAGCAGTAAAAGTTTTGGAAGTCGCAGATGATCCGCGTCTTTCTACAGAAGTGAAGGCATTTTTGAAATTGCTGAATTCAGGAGGTGTGGGTTTAGAGACGTTAACTCCACTCGAAGCGCGTCAAGTACTCGTGGATGCACAGGCTGCCGTTGAAGTGGATCTTTCAGGCATTGACGAGTCTGAGAAGACAATTACTGCTGACGGTTATCCAATCACGCTCAATATCGTGCGACCAGCAGGTGTTCAAGGTATATTGCCTGTTTTCATCTTTATTCATGGCGGTGGTTGGGTACTCGGTGATTATCCAACACACAAGCGCATGGTTCGCGATCTCGTCGTGCTTTCAGGTTTTGCGGCTGTCTTTGTCAACTACACTCGCACTCCAGACGCTCAGTATCCACAAGCTATCAATGAGATATATGCCGCTACCAAATGGGTTGCTGATCATGGTGAGGAGATTGGTGTTGATGGCAAAAATCTGGCAGTAGTCGGCAACAGTGTCGGCGGTAACATGACGGCTGTCACCACGTTGATGGCGAAAGCGAAACAGGGGCCGCAGATTAAGTTGCAAATCTTGATGTGGCCGATCGTAGACGCTAATTTTGAAACGGATTCTTATCAACAATTTGGCGAGAACCGTTTCCTGACCACATCTACAATGAAGTGGATGTATGACATGTACATCACTGACCCAGAAAAACGCAAAGACATCTATGCCTCGCCCCTGCAGTCCACCGTTGAGCAACTGAAAGGGTTGCCTCCAGCGTTAATTCAGTTCGCAGAAAGCGATATTTTGCATGATGAAGGCCAAGCCTATGGACGCAAGCTAGATGAAGCCGGGGTAAAGGTGACAACCGTGCGCTACAACGGGATGATTCATGACTTTGGATTGCTGAATGGTTTAGCCGAGCTTCCAGCAACTCGTTCTCTTTTTGTCCAGGCAGCCGCTGAACTGAAGAAACATCTGCAATAGACATAGGAGTGAAAATGACGTAGGGACAATTCATGAATTGTCCCTACCAAAGATTTCGAGCAACGCAGAATTAATTTTTACCAGATGTCTAATAGGCAATGATCGTTTCTTTTACCCCCAGTTGCAAGTAATCCTCGTTCTGATCAGGTTTTGGCATCGGGGGCTTGAGAGCGCTCTGACTTATCTGGGTTGAAAGTCTCTTGCTGTAAGTGTTTTCTGATTAGCTGATGTCAATGGCTACCTGGCAACTGCTATATTTCTATAACAATTAAGGCAGAAATACCATCTCTACTTAGGAATTCTCAATTTCGTATGTGTAGTCAGTAGTTCAAACTTGCGAATTATCTTTTCTTCCCCTACTGTGGGAAAATTGCAACGCTTCTCCCATTTCTACCCATTGCTTGATGAGTAGGTATAAAATAGAACGTATACTCACTTGTTTCTGAGTGCAAAGCAATTTGAATTGACGCTTTAAAGATTTTGGAACATATGCTTTAACATCTTCAGGGTCTTCGTTCAACGAATCTAGAGATAATTCGGCAAGAGGCGCATCTGCTTGTATCCATTGCCTAATTAAATTATCCAAGACTTCACTCATTTCTAACTCTTTCTGTACACAAATCACCTTAAACTTAAGCTTTAAAGTTTTCGGTATAGCTCCCTTGACAACTACGGTTTCCTCACTAGTTTCTTTGAGCACAAATTTCGATATCATCCTCAATTGCTGTTGGAAAATTTGGACTTATTATCAACCATTACTTTTTCAAAAGTAAAGCTCATAATTAATGCCTTCAATAAATATCTGGCAATATTACTTGTTCAATTTACAAGATATGCAACTCCTTAAACTTTAGAATATTTTGACAAGGCAATAAAGAAAGAAAGATAAATTAAGAATAAACTTAATATATATTATATTATTTTAAAATTGCCAGTAAATAAAATTGAATCAAAGTAATACAAGTAATATCATGTCCGCCTAATCACTTACGATATGTCATGGCGAGTGCAACGAAGTGGAACGTACTCCTACGGAGAAGCAAGCTATGCTCCGCGAACACTTCGTACCCTTCTCCTGGCAAAGACGCTACGCGAACGGGAACGCCAGGGGCGAAGGCAATGACAACTAATCAACCGGACATGATATAAAAGCTTGTACACTTCAAGATACCTGGTAATGACAAGCCTAAAAAAGAAGGAATTAGAGCAAGCCTTTTTAAGGAGGGTAGGGGATCAAGTCTTAACTGAATTGTATTGCAACCAGATACCTATCTAAATATACTTTATGCGGCAGACGTTCATTATCCAGTGCATCACTTGAGTGGCATCAGCCCGAAATTAATCTGACAACACCTGTTCTGCACACTGCTGGATTAATTTGGCGATTAAACCCGTCCAACCAGTTTGATGACTAGCACCAATACCAGCGCCGTTATCTCCGTGAAAGTATTCATTGAACAGAATCAGATCACGCCAATTCGGGTCAGTTTGGAATTTTTCTATTCCACCATAAAAAGGTCGGCGACCAGAAGCATCTGTGAGAAAAATTTGGATCAGCCCTTGAGCTAATTCAATGGCTACTTCCTTAAGCGTCATCATTTGCCCAGAACCGGTTGGACACTCAACTTTGAAATCGTCACCGAAGTAGCGATAGAACTTTTGCAATGATTCTAGGAGTAGATAATTAATCGGAAACCAAATTGGGCCACGCCAGTTAGAATTACCGCCAAACATCCCTGTGGTAGACTCAGCAGGTTCGTAATCGACTCGATACTGGTGTCCATCGACCGTCAAGACATAAGGATGGGATGCATGAACTTTAGAAACAGAGCGAATACCATAAGGGCCAAAAAATTCTGTTGCATCTAACATCTTTTCTAAGATGCGACGGAGTTTATCTGGATGAGCGATCGCTAGTAGTCGGCGCTCACCGACACCTTGTTTATGCATACAAGCGATATTTTGGGTTAGATCGGGGCGATTTTTTAGAAACCATTGCGTCCGCTCTCTAAAGCCTGGGAGCCGTTCTAAGGTTTCTGGTTCTAAAATGCTCACGGCACACAATGGGATTAACCCTACCAGCGATCGCACTTTCATCGGGAATTGATGACCATTTGGTGAATGTAGGGCATCGTAGTAAAAGCCATCACTTTCATCCCATAATGCTATTTCGGCATCACCAACGCCGTTCATGGCATCAGCAATGTACAAGAAATGCTCGAAAAACTTGCTGGCGATGTCTTCGTAGGTAGAATTTTCTTTTGCTAACTCTAAGGCGATCGTCAGCATATTCAGACAATACATCGCCATCCAACTTGTGCCATCTGCTTGTTGCAGGTATCCACCAGTTGGTAGTTGAACGCTACGGTCGAAGACACCAATATTATCCATGCCCAAAAAGCCACCCTGAAAGATATTTCTGCCTTCTAAATCTTTCCGGTTAACCCACCAAGTAAAGTTCAGCAGTAATTTCTGAAAAACACCCTCCAGAAATTTTTTATCCGCATGACCATAGATTTTTTGCTCAATCTGATAAACCTGCCATGCAGCCCAAGCATGTACCGGCGGATTAACATCACCAAAGGCCCATTCATAGGCTGGTAGCTGACCGTTAGGATGCATATACCACTCTCGTGTCAAACGACTCAGTTGCAGCTTGGCAAAGTCGGGGTCAATCATCGAGAGCGGAATTACATGAAAAGCTAAATCCCAAGCCGCAAACCAAGGATATTCCCATTTGTCGGGCATGGAAAGTATATCGTCGTCAAATAGATGAAACCATTCATGGTTTCTGCCAGTGAGCCGCGATGCTGGCGGCGGCGGGCCGGCCGGATCGCCTTTTAGCCATTGTTCAACTACATAATAGTAAAATTGTTTACTCCACAACATGCCAGCAAATGCCTGTCGCTGCACATTCCGACTGTCCTCTAACATCGGCAACGGACAAATCCGCTGATAAAATTCATCTGCCTCGCGCTGGCGCTGTTGCCAAACTGTATCAAATTCAGTCCCGAATGGTGCAATTAAATTTTGCGCGTCACTTAATCGCAACCGCACTGTCTTGGTTTCGCCTGCACCGATGTGTAATTCGTAATGAGCAGCAAACTTAGTGCCAATCTGATTAGGATTGACACCTGTTTTTTGCCCATTTACGACATAATTGTTAATTCCATCTTTAACGTATGCTGAAGCATTGCTAACCCCAAACAATCTTTGATTATTAGTCTCATTTTCTGTAAATAGTAGTTCTGGAGTTTCATTGCAGTAGAGCCATCGGGTTTCTAAAGAGGAGTGATAAGCTTCGATGGTGCTGAGGTGAGAGTTAGATTGGCTAATTTTCAGCCACGGCTTCTCTTCTTGATTAGAAGTCCAAGACCAGGTGTTGCGAAACCAGAGTGTTGGTAACAAATGCAGCATTTTTGCTTCTGGCCCTCGGTTGATCACACGGATCTCAATCAAAATGTCGTCGGGTGAAGCCTTGGCGTACTCAACGAATACATCAAAATAGCGGTCTTGGTCAAATATACCTGTATTGATTAATTCAAACTCTGGGGCTTGGCGATCTCTGCGCCGATTTTCTTCTACCAGCTGGCTGTATGGAAAAGCAGCTTGGGGATATTTATAAAGATATTTCATGTAGGAGTGAGTCGGGGTGTTATCCAGGTAGAAGTAGTATTCTTTAACATCTTCCCCGTGATTCCCTTGATTTCCTGTAAGGCCGAAAAGCCTCTCTTTGAGAATTGTATCCTCACCATTCCAGAGAGCGATCGCAAAACATAGTCGCTGATGATTATCGGAAATTCCCGCAATCCCATCTTCTCCCCAGCGATAGGCGCGGGAGCGGGCATGGTCATGGGGAAAGAATTCCCAGGCGGTACCATTAGGGCTATAGTCTTCCCGCACTGTTCCCCACTGCCGTTCACTCAGGTAAGAACCCCATCGTTTCCAGTAGGCTGTGCGATCGCGGTCTGCTGCTAATCTTGCTTCTTCTTGGGTCATAGCGATTTCGGATTTTAAATTTTACATTTTGGAGGCAGTGCGTTGCGGTAAGCAGTTTGTTGTTGCAACTGGCGTGATTTGGGGAGTTACCGATACCATTGGTTAAGCTGAAAAAACATCTAATTTGCATAACCGAATTAAATATAACTCTTGTGGGGTGGGCAACATGAGCGCCCTAATTATGCTAGTTAAATGTGGAACAGCTTACCAACCATTCTCGGCCTGCTGCCAAATCGAGAACACCACAAATTTAGCATCCAAAGTTGATACTCATAAGGGACAGTACGTTTTGTTCTCCAGATCACAAAAACTCTGGAATGGTAAAGCCAACACAAATAGTTTATTGCTCATGATAATTTCGGCTCAGTCCTCCATCTACATAGAAGGTTGCGCCTGTGATGTAGTCGGCATCTGATGAGGCTAAAAAGACAACTATGGGTGCGATATCTTCCGGCTTGCCTAAGCGACCCAAAGGAATGTTCTTCAGCAGCGCTCCCAATTTTTCGGGGTCGTTTAATAGTTTACTATTGATTGGTGTCTCAATTGCTCCAGGAGCCACGTTGTTAATTGTAATTCCCAAAGGGCCAAGCTCAACTGCTAGGTTACGCATCATCATTTTTACACCACCCTTGCTGACACAGTAGGGAGTGAAGTGGGGGAATGCTATTTCTTCATGGGTAGAGCTAATATTGATGATTTTGCCAGTTCGCTTGGTTTCGATGAAGTGCTGTACTATCGCTTGAGTGGCGAAAAATGTGCCTTTGAGGTTGAGATTAATCACTGCGTCATAGTCGGCTTCGGTGATGTTCCAGAAGTCAGCATTTTGACCGTCGATTCCAGCATTGTTCACAAGAATGTCTAGCTTGCCAAAGTATTGAATACCCTGGTCTATCAGTTGGCGAATATCGCTAATTACACTTAAATCAGCTTTAATAATCAAGCCTTTGCATCCAGCAGCTTCCACTTGAGACAGAGTTGTTTGAGCGCCTTCGGGATGAGAGCGGTAGTCTATTACAACATCTGCACCTTGTTCAGCAAGATGTACAGCTATAGTCTGACCTATTCCCCCACTGCTACCAGTGACTAAAGCTACCTTACCTTCTAGTTTCTTCATTGATTTTATCCTTCTAGAGTATTTTGATGTTTTTTGGATCTGATAAATGACTCTCACTTAAAGGCATATTGTACTGTAACGTCATCTATTTGATTAAGAAAGGATTAAATCTATCCATGCTTTTTAAGATGTGGTACTTTCACATTTTTAAAAATACAACGATAATTGGGAACATGAAAAAGTTTGCCTGTCAAAACTTCGCGTTTACCCATAGCTATCAGTTGAAAAACTCCTACAGCAGTTAATGCCCCTAATGGAGATGCAATACAATAAAGCCACTGGTTTTGCCAAGACCATGCTAGTAAAGCAGGCCCAATGCTGCGTGCTGTATTCAAGCTGGTGCCAGAAATGGGCGCTCCCAACCAAACCATACTTGCCACTAGAAGCCATACCATTAAAGGTGTCCAGTGCAATAGCCGATGATGGCTTAAAAAGATGAAGATAGACAAGACTAACAAAAATGTCATGAAAACTTCAGCTATAAAGACATACCATAATGGATAACCTCTCCCAGGTAAAGTAATACAATAATTGACACTGACAAGGTAATTTCCCCACAAAGCTAATGCTAAAGATGTGCCCAGAATTGCACCAATAAATTGACCAAAAATATATCCAATTAAGTCATATCTATGCATTTTGCCTTGCAACCAAAATGCCAATGATAAGCAGGGGTTGAGGTGCGAACCACTCAGTTTACCCAAAGGTGAAATACTAAATAATGCACCACTCCCAGCAAAGATGAGACCATTAATTAATAAACGAGGACTCACAGCAGGGATAAGATGCTCCATAGGCAAGCCTTTGCCAAAATTGAAAGTGATTATACTGAATCCAACCAAGAGATTGAAAGCAGTTCCCAGCAACTCTGCACCATATTCAGGCCAGTTTAGGATTTTCCAATTCGTGAAAGTATTCATGAGTTTTTTTCTGTTCGACTTTAGCCAATTAGGCAGCACAGACAAGTTGATTTAATAGCACCTCCATTCATGCCAATAAAATAGTTTCTACATCTATAGCAATCCAACTTGAATTTTGAAAGCATACTCAGACTAAAATCTTTATCCAGCAAGGTTTTTATCTGAAAAAATTTTCATTAATTAAACCGGAGTCCTATAGCAACGGCATTTACTGCCAACATCTGCGGCAGAACCAATATACGTGATTATTCCGAATATGTTGGAGCATTCTATGAGAGCAGTAAGGACAATTTTTCACCTCCAGGGCTGGTGTTGATTTAACTAGTAATTGCTGACTGCCTTGAGCTTGGAACGAATACTGGCTTTGAACTGTTGTTATCCAAGATGAACCGTTCGACTGGCTATAGTTTCCGAAACGGCCATGATTTTGTCTCCTTAAGCTTTTGCTCATTGTGCCTTAGCAGGGAAGAAGATGTTTAAGTCAATGAAAAAAAGAAGAAAAAGTTTACTAAAGAAAGTAGGACTTACGCAAAACTACACGCGCTCAGGGGCAATTCATGAATTGCCCCTACCTAAAAATCATTCTTTTCAGCTATTGTTTGCCTAAGTCCTGGAAAGGAAGAAAATATATTTTTGCCCTCTCCCAGAGGGTAACACCGCACTAAATTTATTTATTGACAAACGTAAGAGGATTTTTTCGAGATACACAGTGCGTTCACCCTTGGCGTCTTGCAGAGAGAAAAAGCGAAAAGTCGGAGTGGCAGAAGCCACTGCTCTGTTAGCGCAGCGGTAGCGAGTAATCGAGCGTCGGAACGAGCCAAAACAAGGTGTCCTTGTTGAAACCCCTGAATTTATGGGGTTTCCCTTCTGCGCTCTGCCTTCTCATTGTGATATGTGGCATTAAAGAAGAGAAATGGTATGGTTGTTATTATTTCGCTTCAAACCTGTCTTCACCAGCAAAGATCTACACGTTATTACTAAACTTAAGGCTGTTAACAGGACTTAAATATTTTTGAGTGAGAAACAAGCCTTACCCATGTCGGGTAAGGGAAATACACGCGGTAGGGCAAATCAGCACTTCATCACCTGCAAGTATTTACCCGCACCTGTAGGCGATCGCAGTTCTCTGCTTTGGGTACTCCACTGGGAGCAAAATTTTAAACAGAATTACGGAATTGAGATAACATCGCTTGAAGTCATAATCGTCAAAACACAAACTGACACAGTTTACTGAACTTCTTGCTTTATCAACTCCAAGCAAGAAATCTTGAAAACAGCCAAATTATTAAAGCTACAAAGGAGATAAATCAACATGAACGAGAATGATAACCCACAACCCGACCCACAACCACAACCTCCTGACACATTAGGAAAACCAGGTAAGACCGAATTCATTAACTCTGAACAACAGCCAACAGCACCAGAATTATCAGATAATAATTGAGCGGGAGTAATCTGTAATTAGTCCGTGCAGAAATTTCTGCGGGTGAATCAGGGGTTGTCATGAAATAACTCAAGCCAACCCTTCTCAATTTATTTAGTAACGATGAGTATGGTGGGCAAAAGTTAACAGACGCGATCGCGGTCTCTGACTTATATTTATCTTTCTAAAAAGATAAATAAATATTTACAAATGGTTGAGATTAGCCCTTATAAGCCTTAAATAAGAGATGCTTATTCTCATCACCAATAAATTATCAGTTTGTCACTACAATCGGATAATTTATTGAGATAATTGTATAGAAATAATTTTACTTTCTGGCATTTCGCAATTATGAACCCTAACCTTAAAGATATATCCCCAAATTCGCCTCGCCGTCAAATTCTCAAAACTGCTCTCACCTTTGTGACTGGCTTAACCACAACATCACTGTTATCTTTTTTGATTCCCAAATCCACAAAGCCAGCACAAGCAATTGTTGTGCAACGACCAAATGAGTTTGAACTTCAGGGCGAAGGTACTCACATCAAGTATTCAATTCTCAATGGAGTTCCACAGCTTGATTACAGAACTCAAAACATTTCCGAGCATTTCAGTGGTGATCAAATTCAGACATTAGCTATTGATATCGGTACACTACTCACGGTAATTATTAGCAGACCACCAAACCCTAAGCTGGGAGGAAATATAGTGAGACTGAGCTTACTCTTACCAATTATCAACCTAGTTATCGGTAATACAGAAACTTCTGTGCAAACCGAAGCCATTTTAACTACTGAAAAAACATCAGGATTTATCCGTACTCCCCTGTTTGGACAATTACAGTCATATCAGACTATAGTACTCAAGGGAACCGCTAGATACCTCTAGATAGAGCAACTGTACTACACCAAAACTCGTCGAATATCTTGAGGATACATTGAAGTTGTAACTCACATTCCATACTGGGAAAGGGTTGCAGATATCAAAATCCTAGCTCATTTGTTCGCGTTGAAAGGGCTGGTTGGGCTACGTCAACGCAAACTCATAAAAATTCAGAAAAACCTAAAAGCAAGGCACAGCCCAAGCTTGTAACAAATAAACCTAGCAGGGGCCATATAACAAGGCCGCCTGCCAGGAAGGTATAGTATATTCTGGCCATGTTTGATCAGGTTAGCGCTTATTTGTAAAAAATAATTGCGTATCCCTAGATACAATAACTAAATATTTTGGAAAACACAGTTAAGAAAAGTTACTAAATAGGTTAATTTCCAATTAAAACTAACAATTTCCCGAATGGGGAGATGGGGACACGGGGACACGGAAAAATATTTCCTAATTCCCAATGCCCCATAATATAAGAAAGCGCTTCACACTTCTTAAATAATCAGCTTTATTAGAACAATGGCGAGAGACTTGCGGGGATTCATTAAAATTTTGGAAGAGAAGGGACAATTACGGCGAATTTCAGCTTTAGTTGACCCAGATTTAGAAATTGCTGAGATTTCCAACCGGATGCTGCAAAAAGGTGGCCCGGGGTTGTTGTTTGAAAACGTCAAAGGCGCTTCCTTCCCGGTGGCGGTGAATTTGATGGGAACTGTGGAAAGGATTTGCTGGGCGATGAATATGCAGCATCCAGAGGAGTTGGAAACTCTGGGGAAAAAATTGAGTATGCTGCAACAGCCAAAACCGCCGAAGAAGATTTCCCAGGCGATAGATTTTGCAAAAGTGCTGTTTGACGTGGTGAAGGCAAAACCAGGACGGGACTTTTTCCCTGCTTGTCAGCAAGTTGTGCTTCAAGGTAATGATTTAGATTTAAACAAATTGCCTTTGATACGTCCTTATATTGGTGATGCTGGTAAGATTATCACGCTGGGACTGGTAATTACCAAGGATTGTGAGACGGGGACTCCAAATGTAGGTGTGTATCGCTTGCAACTACAATCTCAGAATACGATGACAGTTCACTGGTTATCGGTGCGGGGTGGGGCGAGGCATTTGCGAAAAGCGGCCGAACGTGGGAAGAAATTAGAAGTTGCGATCGCACTTGGTGTAGATCCTCTAATTATCATGGCAGCTGCCACACCCATCCCTGTAGATTTATCAGAATGGCTATTTGCTGGACTTTACGGTGGTTCTGGTGTGCAGTTGGCAAAGTGTAAAACTGTAGATTTGGAAGTTCCCGCAGATTCAGAATTTGTCTTGGAAGGAACGATTACACCAGGGGAAGTTTTGCCAGATGGGCCTTTTGGTGACCACATGGGTTATTACGGTGGCGTGGAAGATTCGCCATTGATTCGCTTCGAGTGTATGACGCACCGGAAAAATCCGATTTACTTAACAACATTTAGCGGCCGTCCACCTAAAGAAGAAGCGATGATGGCGATCGCACTCAATCGCATATATACACCTATTCTGCGGCAACAAGTATCAGAAATTGTCGATTTCTTCCTACCAATGGAAGCTTTGAGTTACAAAGCGGCGATTATTTCTATTGATAAAGCATATCCAGGACAAGCGCGACGGGCGGCTTTAGCGTTTTGGAGTGCTTTACCACAATTTACTTACACCAAGTTTGTCATTGTTGTGGATAAAGACATAAATATTCGCGATCCGCGTCAAGTTGTGTGGGCGATTAGTTCTAAAGTTGACCCAGTGCGGGATGTCTTTATTCTGCCGAATACACCTTTTGATACCTTGGATTTTGCCAGTGAAAAGATTGGTTTAGGTGGACGCATGGGAATTGATGCGACTACAAAGATTCCGCCAGAAACAGACCATGAATGGGGTTTGCCCTTGGAATCTGACCCAGATGTGGCGGCGATGGTAGAGAGACGATGGGCGGAGTATGGTTTAGCAGAGTTGCAGTTAGGAGAAGTTGACCCAAATTTGTTTGGCTATGATATGAGATAAGGTGTTAGATAGAAACTGGTAAAAATCTCTGCTGGCTATCAGCTTCACTAATTTTTATCAGTCAAACCTACTCATAATTAACAAAATATCAGAATGAAAAAGCTGGAGAACATAGTCTGATATAAATATCTCTTTGATCATCAGCAAAATCTCTTCTACCATGAAGTATTCTTGTATTATCAATCATTAAAATATCCCCTTTTTGCCACGAAATTTCCGTGGTTATTTTTTCAGCAATTTCATTAAGTTCAGATACAACCTCTTCAGGAATTTCTGAATCATCCTCAAAATTAAGAATCTTTGGGCTTAACTGTTTTGTGGGCAATAGGCTATTAATAAACACTTGATACTTTCCACATCTGCTGGGGATAATGGCTGGACAAATGTATTCAAGTAGAATCGATTGATCATTATTTACTGTCAGATGCGTATTATTCTTCTGACACATTTCTTCTAGCTTATTCAAATCATCTGTTTGGTATTTTTTCTGCCAGTCGTGTTGAGACATCCGAACAGTAAATTTTAACTTCTTTTTGCTGAATAACTCTTTAGTTGAACTACTAATTTCATTAAAAAATTGTCTGCCATCACATACCGTAGTTTCACCATCTTCTAATGGTGGATTAGCACAGAAAAACCACAGCAGAAGTGGGATATTTTGCTGATAATACATTTCTCCGTGCAACTTAATCTCAGACTTAAAATCATTTACGCTTAAAAGAGTCTGATCTCCATTAATTACCCTTCTAGTAAATGCACCACCAGCATAATTTATAAAATCGATACTCAAGAGATTGGTAAATTCTTTAAAAAGGTCAGTATCAACATCAAATCCTCTAAAAAGTAAGACTCCATTAGATTTAAACAGGTTAATAATTTCTTCTTTGTCTAATTCTAAAATACTGAGACGATCGAGATTAGTAATCTCTTGAACTATGCCATCTGATATGGGCTGTATCTTGGTATTCATATAACTTAATAAATCTTTGGCGAAATTTGAACTCACTGTTGGCGTTAACTACACCATATATTGACATTTTAATACTCAATCATGTCGTTGTGTTGCATCCATCAGCGTCGGCGTAGCCCGTCGTAGACATCGCAGTACTAAATTTTGTAAAATTAAAAGTGTTATTACAGTACTAAAATCTCTTTTAGGGAACTACGTTACAAAGTTAACTCTAATTTATTTAAGTATATTCTGAAATATAAATCAGACTCCAATCTTAAGTACTGATGCCAAAAAGTTGAACAAATTATGACAAAAAAGTGAAAAATCCAGCATCAAAGTTAGTCATAGGATTGGCATTCAGTTGTATTAGTGTGATGCTTAATACTGGTATAGCTAATCAATAGTTTTAGCTAAATCAACTAATCCTCAAAAGTGCCATATTCTTGCCTACATTACCGATACAGATGCACAAGGTTTAAATGTGCGGAGTGGTGCAAGTAGAAACAACACAATTTTAGGACAAATACCCATCAACGAGACAGTTAAGGTTATTGGTGCTGCTGGAGATTGGGTGCAGATTACTAATGCTAGTGATGGTTTTAAAGGAACTGGATGGGTATTTGTGCCAAAGTTAGGCTTAACAACACAGGGCTACGGTACTAATAGCGTGAATTTATATGCTAGTACCAGTCAAAAAAGCCGGAAAGTGGGAAGAATTCCTGCTAATACGGCTGTCAAATTGTTAGGCTGTCAGCGAGATTGGGCGCAGGTGGAATATCAAGGTGTTAAGGGTTGGTTGAGAAGGGAAGATCAATGTGGTGCAGCCCTTACTAGTTGTTCTTAGAACCCCACCCCCAACCC
>NZ_JABXKM010000099.1:0-91902 GCF_017115025.1 Nostoc sp. NOS(2021)
GGTCTAGATACTGTTGTTTTTCGGGCACAAGAATTTACGAATGAAAGAATGGTTATCCTTAAAATACTCAAAAGTGAATACGCTAATCTTGAGTATGTAACAGAGTTTAAACATGAGTATGAAATTGCTAAATCATTAGATTTACCAGGAGTTATAAAAGTTTATGGATTAGAAAATTATCAAAACAGTATCGCTTTAGTTTTAGAGGACATGGGAGGACAAAACCTAAAACAATTCATCCATAATAATAAACTCAATATAATGGATTGCTTAAAATTAGCTATTCAGCTTGCGGATATTATTATAGATTTGCATGAACAACATATTATTCATAAAGATATTAAACCACAAAATATAATTATTAATCCTAAGTCAATGCAGGTTAAAATTACTGACTTCAGCATTGCCTCACGCCTGTCAAAGGAAAATGCAATAATCAGCAATCCTAATTTGCTTAAAGGAACACTTGCCTACATGTCTCCAGAGCAAACAGGTCGCATGAATAGGTCGGTTGATTACCGCACAGACTTTTACTCTTTAGGCGTAACTTTTTATGAGCTGCTGACTGATAATTTGCCATTTAATTGCACCGACCCCTTAGAAATAATTCACTCTCATATTGCCAAACAGCCGATACCTCCTGATCAGATCAACCCAAAAATTCCGGGGGCTGTATCTAATATTGTAATGAAACTATTATTTAAAACTGCTGAAGAAAGATATCAAAGTGGCTTAGGGCTAAAAGCAGATTTAGAGATTTGTTTCAAGCAGTTATTAAATAATGGAAAAATCGAAAATTTTATTCCTGGCAAGTTAGATAAATTTAGCCAATTTACAATTCCTCAAAAACTCTATGGACGTGAGAAAGAAGTAGCATCTCTCATGTCAGCTTTTGAGCGAGTAAGTGTTGGCAGAAGTGAGATGATGTTAGTTTCAGGTTATGCAGGGATTGGTAAATCCTGCTTAGTTAATGAAATTCATAAACCTATTCTCCAACAACGTGGATATTTTATTTCTGGTAAATTCGATCAATTTAAGCGAAATATCCCTTATACGGCTCTAATTGAATCATTTCAAGAATTAACTGGACAGTTATTAACAGAAAGCGCTGAAAAAATAATTGTTTTGAAACAGCAGCTTTTAGAAGCATTTGGTGAAATTGGTCAAGTTATTATTGATGTTATTCCTGAGATTGAAAAGATTGTAGGTCAACAGCCACCTGTGCCGCAATTAGGAGCAATTGAAACCCAAAACCGCTTTAATAGAGTATTTCAAAAGTTTATTCGAGTATTTACTCAAAAAGAACGCCCACTTGTTCTATTTTTCGATGATTTACAATGGGCAGATTTAGCGTCTCTAAAATTGATTCAGATGCTGATGCTTGATGATAGCCAATATTTTTTGATGATTGGAGCTTATCGAGATAACGAAGTCATATCAACTCATTATTTGAATCAAACCTTGAATGAACTCCAAAAAGCAGGAACGATTGTAAATAATATTACACTTAAGCCTTTAAATATTAGTGATGTGTATGAATTAATAGTGGATACACTTCATACTGCAACAGAAAAAACAAAAATACTAGCTGAACTTCTTTTTAATCAAACTCAAGGAAATCCTTTTTTCTTAACTCAGTTGTTCCAAACTATGTACCAAGAAAAGCTATTAAATTTTGACTTTAATAGTGGAACATGGCAGTGGGAAATAAATCAAATTCAGACTGTTGGGATTACAGATTATGATGCCCTAGAATTAATTGTGAGAAATATTAAAAAATTGCCTCAAGAGACACAACAGGTCTTAAAACTAGCTGCTTGTTTTGGCAATCGGTTTAACATAGACATTCTAGCAATTGTAAATCAAAAATCTCAGTCAGAAACCGCCTCGGAATTATGGGAAGCACTTCAAACAAGCCTAATTCTCCCATTGAGCGATAACTATAAAGCTCCACTGTTTTTTGACAAAGACATATCTATATCCTTAGAATATCAAGAATTAAAAGTTTCATATAAGTTTTTCCACGATCGCATCCAGCAAGCTGCTTATTCCCTGATTCCAGAATCGCAAAGAAAACAAACTCACCTAAGAATTGGGCAATTAATACTAGAATCTTGCCAAACACAGGAAATTGAAGAAAACATTTTTAATATTGTTAACCACTTAAATTTAGGTACTGAATTTATTTGCGATCAATCTCAAAGAGATCAGCTAGCTAAATTAAATCTGATAGCTAGCCAAAAAGCAAAAGCATCATCAGCATACGAAGCTGCCCTTAGCTATTCAACAGTTGGACTAGAATTACTCACACCATCAAGTTGGGAAAATAACTACGACTTGATACTAGTACTTCATCTAGAAAGCGTAGAATTAGAGTACTTAAATACTAATTTTACACGAGCAACTATCCTAACTGAAATTATTCTAGACCAAGCTAGCAATCTGCTCGATCAAGTCAAGGCTTATCAATTACAAATCCAGTTTTATATGGCTCAAAATCAGATGCTTAAAGCCATTGATACTGGACTAGAAGCGATCGCAAAGTTGGGGGTTCCTCTGTCGGCGGCACCAAATAAGCAAAGTACTATAGCTAATTTACCTCAGCTTCAAGATTTAGAAAATTTTCCAGTTGTCAAAGATCCTTCCATACTGGCAGCTTTAAAAATCCTTGTTACTATTGCTGGTGCTGCTTTTATTACTAACCCGACAAAGACAAGTTTTGCCCAGATAATCTTGACTGTCGTCAATCTCTGTATTGAACACGGTCATTCAGCTTTGGCGGCTCACGGATATGCTTATTATGGGATGCTGTTATGTGGCTATCTTGAAAATATTGATGCTGGATATCGCTCTGGTCAAATAGCTTGGCAAATATTAGAGCAGTTCCAAAGTGTTGAACTTAAAAGTAAAGTATATGCACCATTTTATGGTTTTACCATTCATTGGAAAGAGCATCTTAGAGAAACAATTACTCCGTTGCAAGAAGGAATTCAAAGCGCGTTAGAAATTGGAGATTTAGAATACGCTGGCTATTGCTCTGTCCACTATTGCGGTCATATATTTTTTAGAGGAGAACAACTTGAATCAGTAGCTCATCAGCAAGCATCATATATTAATTTATTAGGAAAATTTAAACTAGATTTTCCTATAAACTACATTAAAATTTGGCATCAGCTAGCACTTAATCTGCAAGGTTTGTCACAAAATAAACATCTTCTAGTTGGTGATAGTTTTAATGAAGTAGCAATGTTGCCATATCTAAAAACTACTAATAATGCTACTTCTTTGTTTGCTGCTTATGTTGCCAAATTGATTCTTTTTTACTTATTTAAAGATTACACTCAAGCAATTGATAATGCCAAATTAGCTTCAGAATTTATAGGTAGTGTGATGGGGATGATGACGGTTGGCATCCACAACCTATACTATTCACTAGCTCTAATTGCTTTATATCCAAATGTTGAATCTAACATTCAACAAGAATATATGGCTGTGATCAATGCCAATCAGGAAAAAATGCGGATATGGGCTGGTCATGCTCCTGCTAACTATCAGCATAAATATGATTTAGTGGAGGCGGAAAAAGCGCGATTTTTAGGGCAAACCTTTATAGCTATGGAGTATTATGAGCTAGCTATTCAAGGAGCCAAAGAACAGGGATATTTTCAAGAAGAAGCACTAGCCAGCGAGTTAGCAGCAGAATTTTACTTTTCCCGTGGTAGAGATCAGCAGGCGATCTTTTACCTGAGAGAATCTTATCATGCTTATGTACGTTGGGGAGCGATCGCAAAAGTCAGTGATTTAGAGTCAAAATACCCCGATTATTGCCCATTAAGAATAAATCAGGAATCATCTACTTTGAAGGCTAGCTTACAAACTACTTCAAGCAAAATCAATAATTTGGCATCTTTTGATTTGTCTACAGTTTTTAAAGCTTCGCAAGCTATTTCTAGTGAAATCATGCTAGATGAATTGCTAGCTAAGTTGATGAAAATTGTTATGGAAAATGCTGGGGCACAAACTAGCTGCTTCCTTTTAGAGAAAAATGGTCAAATGGTAATCGAAGCATTTGTGGGAGTTAACAAAAATGAGATGTTTTTAGAAACTTCCATGTCTTTAGATAATAGTCTATATGTGCCAATATCTATACTCAACTATGTGATCAGAACTAAAGAAAGTGTCGTTATTGGTGATGCTATATCTGAAGGAAAATTTAGTAGAGATCCTTATATTATTGAGAATAAATGTAAGTCCGTTTTATGTACACCGATAATCCATCAAAGTAAACTTATCGGAATTCTGTATCTGCAAAATAACTTAACAACAAATGCATTTACTACTGAACGTTTAGAAGTTTTAAAAATTCTTGCCTCTCAAGCAGCCATTTCTATTGAGAATGCCAAGCTGTATACTAATTTATCTAAACTAAATGATAATCTGCAACAAGCTAACCAGCAATTAGAAAATTATAGCAAAAATCTGGAGCTAAAAGTCGAAGAAAGAACACAGGAATTACATGAAAAAAATGTGTGTTTGGAAGAACAAGCAGAACAATTAGAACTTACACTAAAGCAACTACAAGCAACACAGTTACAGATGATTCAGAAAGAAAAAATGTCTGGCTTAGGTCAATTAATTGCTGGTATAGCTCATGAGATTAATAACCCAATTAATTTTATTTATGGCAACATTTCTCATGCTAGTGAGTACATTAAAGATATGTTACATCTAATTAAAAGTTATGAAAAAGTATTACCCAATCTGACTCCTGAAATGCTGGCAGAACAAGAAGATATAGATTTGCAATTTTTGATTGAAGACTTACCCAAATTGCTATCTTCAATGAAGCATGGAGCCGAACGCATCCGCCAGATAGTTCTGAGCTTACGTAACTTCTCCCGTTTGGATGAAGCAGAAATGAAGCCAGTTAATATTCATGAAGGTATTGATAGCACCTTGCTAATCTTACAACATCGACTCAAAACTGAGTCAGGCAGTTCTAATATTCAAATTATCAAAAATTATGGCTCCTTACCATTAGTAGATTGTTATCCAAGTCAACTCAACCAAGTATTTATGAATTTGTTAGCTAATGCTATTGAGGCTTTGGAAGAATATAACTCTCACCGTTCATTGGAGAACACTGAACTTAATCCAAGTTATATCAAAATAACTACTGAGTTATTAGAGCAAAATCTGCTAGCTATTCGCATTGCTGACAATGCTTCTGGGATGACACCGGATATACTTTCTCAGATTTTCAATCCTTTCTTTACAACCAAACCTATTGGCAAAGGTACTGGTTTAGGATTATCTATTAGCTACACAATTATTGTAGAAAAACATGGAGGTGAAATCAGTTGTCAGTCAATACCAGGAAAAGGAACTGAGTTCATAATTGAACTTTCAGTAAATCAAAAAAGTTTTAAATTAGTCAAGTAAAAACCTTACCCTAAACTAATCATGATGATTAACAATTCTCAAGTTACAAATGTTTCTAATATCTCAATTTCTGAAGTATTTATGGCTTTGGTAACAGGAACTATACTAGATAAGCCTTATGAACCTTCAAATATTGGAAAAATATCCCGATTAACAACTACACAAAGGGATTTATATCTGGATAATATGCTCCATCCAGATAGTACTATTTTCAGTTTAGGAATATCGGTAAAGCTACCAAAAAATTTAGATAGATTTATTTGGGAACAGGCAGTAAAAATACTATGTCAAGCAGATGATACAATTAAAACAAAGTTTATTTTTTATCAAGGTGAAGCTTTTCAATTTGTAGATCAAAGTGCTGATATTCATTTTGAATTTATCGAAATAAATACTAATAATGCTTATTTTAATAGTTTGGAATATATCATAAAAGAAAAAGTTAAAACAAAGTTTGAATTTCACAAAAATTATTTATTTAAAAATATTTTAGTCAAGGATAATCAGGGTAATTATACTGCTATTGTAGGTGCGCCTCATATTCTTTTTGATGGATATTCTGCCAAAATTTTCTTTGAAAAAGTTGGAAAAGTTTATTTAGATTTAAAAGCAGGTAATATTCCTCAAAAATTTAAACTTGGTTCTTTTTATGATTGTATTGAAGAGCATCTACTTGAATTTGATACTCAAGAAAATCAGCAGTATTGGCAGAAATCTTTAAGCAATATTATTCCTGTCACATCTTATATAAAACCCAAAGGAGAAAACGAAGCCCAATCTAGAAAAGTACAAATTACTGGGAATCAGCTAGAGCAAATTAGAAAATATTGCCAATTAAATAAATGTAATATCCCAGCTTTTTTTAGGGCTGTGTATGGTATTTACTTGAGTAAGTATTTACAAGCGCCAGGAGATTTTGTATTTTACGATATTGTCGGTAAAAGAGATAAGCAAACACTTAATGTTTTAGGTTGTCTTTATCAAGTAGTTCCTGTTATTGTTAATCAAAATCTTCTTGGAAACAATTCAACCATTTTTAATTATCTTTCATATATAAATGATTATCGAAAAAATCTCAGCCATTATCAAAATATTTCTGTATTTCAACAAAAAAAATCTTTGAAAGAGGAACCATTAAAATTCTTCTATAATTTTTATAAATTCAGAGTTATTAATCTACCTATTGCTGAAGAAAAGCCTAGATTAACTGTTCATAATTCTTTTGCTGATAATGAAGTTCATCTTATAGTTAACGAGTTTAAGGATACTATAGAGATAGAAATATTTTATAATGAAACTTTTTTTGTATATGTAAAAACTTTAGAAAGATTGCTCTTCTTAGCCAATCAAATTATTCAAGGTTGTGAGTATTTTCATCAATTGAATATATTGCCAGAAAGCGAGCATAAAGACTTATTAGAAAGCTGGAACAATACCAGTACGAATTACGCATTAGATGAATGCGTTCATCAGCTATTTGAAGCGCAGGTGGAGCGATCGCCAGATGCTATAGCAGTAGTCTTTAAAGAGGCACAGAAGCACGAACAATCTTCACTTACTTACCAGAAGCTCAATCAGCTAGCGAATCAGTTAGCACATTATCTGCATTCGCTAGGCGTGAAGCCAGATATGCCAGTGGGAATCTGTGTAGAGAGAACGCTAGAAATGGCGATCGCAGTTTTGGCAGTTCTCAAAACTGGTGGGGCTTATGTACCAATGGATTCAGCTTATCCCAAGGAACGTCTAGCCTTTATGCTTGAGGATACTCAAGTATCAGTTTTACTCACTCAACAAAAACTATTAGCAGAGCTTCCTGAAACCAAAGCGCAGATTATCTGTTTAGATACCGACTGGGACAACATAGGCCAATATAGTCAGGAAAATCCCTCTAGTGAAGTAACAGCAGAGAATTTAGCCTATATCATCTACACTTCTGGTTCTACAGGCAAACCAAAAGGTATCTGTTTAGCTCACCGTCCTTTAGTGAATTTACTGCAATGGCACTTAAACTCACTATTAACAGGTGTACGTACCCTGCAATTTGCCTCTTTGAGCTTTGATGCGAGCTTTCATGAGATGTTTGCTACTTGGTCTTCAGGAGGAACTTTGTTTCTCATCTCAGAAAACTCGCGTCGGGACACTACAGCTTTAGCTCATTTTATTCAGAGTCAAGAGATTGAAAAAGTTATCCTACCTGTTGTCGTGCTACAGCAAATGGCAGAAATGGCTGTATCTCACTTGGAATTACTTACTAGCTTAAAAGAAGTTACTACCACCGGTGAGCAACTGCAAATCACCCCAGCCATTGTCAAATTATTCAAATCGCTACCACACTGCTCATTTCATAATCATTACGGGCCATCAGAAACCCACGTAGTAACAGCTTTGACATTAGATCAGAATCCTGATTCCTGGCCTACTTATCCATCTATAGGTCGTCCCATAGCTAACACCCAAATCTACATACTCGATCCAGAGTTAAAGCCAGTTCCGATCGGTGTTCCGGGAGAGCTTTACATTGGTGGCGATAGTTTGGCTAGGGGTTACTTCAATCGACCCGATCTCACTGCCGAACGTTTTATTCCCAATCCTTATGCGAAATCGCATCGCTTGTATAAAACAGGTGACTTAGCTTGCTACTTAGCAGATAGTAATATTGAATACCTGGGTCGGATAGACCAGCAGGTGAAGATTCGCGGCTTCCGTGTTGAGTTGGGGGAGATAGAAACAATGCTATTGCAGCATCCTGACGTGCGCGAAGCCGCAGTCATAGCGCGTGAGGATGTGCCTGGGGACAAGCACTTAGTTGGTTATATTGTCTCCAACTTGATTCCAGAACGAGTACCTTATGAAAGTGTTTGTCGAGTGGAAACTGATGACAACCGGATAGTAGAACTACAAACAGAGGATATCTCCATTGGTGGCGTTTGCTTGGTAGGAGTGCCATTTAGTTGGGCTAAAGGTAAGCGCGTCCGTCTTTGCCTACGCTTGCCAGTGACATCGGAAGAACTATGGTTAAACGGCAGCGTTGCTTGGAATCAAGGGAAGCGGGCTGGTCTTCAGTTGACTTTAACACCTACCGAAAAAAACCTGTTTCACCAAAGCATAGAGCATATCTTGGAAACCCAACATCTATGGAGAATTTTACAGCGCACAGTGAGTGGCAACATCCGTAGATTTCTCAAACAGAAGCTGCCAGATTATATGGTGCCTTCTAGTTTTGTGATGTTAAATGCA
This sequence comes from Nostoc sp. NOS(2021), assembly GCF_017115025.1. Lineage (GTDB taxonomy): Bacteria > Cyanobacteriota > Cyanobacteriia > Cyanobacteriales > Nostocaceae > Nostoc. The sequence goes on from NZ_JABXKM010000099.1 coordinate 8,680, forward strand.
TTGCCACTAACACCTAACGGGAAAGTAGATCGTCGCTCCTTACCAGCACCCGATCGCACTGGACGGAATCTGGAGCAAGATTTTGTCTCACCTCGTACCACCGTTGAGGAAGTACTAGCAAAAATTTGGGTGGAAGTTTTGCGATTGGAGCAGATTAGTGTCTACGATAACTTTTTTGAGATTGGGGGACACTCACTGCTAGCAACTCAGGTAATCTCTCGTATTCGAGATACCTATCAATTAGATTTACCATTGCGGTGTTTATTCGATGCACCTACTGTTGCCAGCTTGGCTGAAAGTATCGAGGCACAACTCAAGCAAAATCTAGAATGGCACACTCAAGCGATTGTACCTGTAACGCGCAACCAAAACTTGCCTCTTTCCTTTGCCCAGCAGCGATTATGGTTTCTGGAACAGTTGTTGCCTGACAGTCCATTTTACAATTTCCCCCAAACTTTTCGCCTGTTTGGTCAGGTGAATCTGAGCGCTTTAGAGCAAAGCATCAACGAAATTGTTCGGCGGCACGAAGTTTTACGCACCACTTTTGCTTTATCAAATGGGCAGCCTGTACAAATTATTGCTCCTGCTTTGAGTGTACCTATACATCTGGTAGATTTGCGATCGCGAAGTGTCTCTTTCAGAGAATCGCTGTCTGAATCACAAAAAGATACAGAAATTCAAAGGTTAATGATTGAAGAGTTCCAGCAGCCCTTTAATATCAACCGTGGGCCCCTATTGCGAACAACCCTATTGCAGTTAGATGCAGAGGAATATCTACTGCTTTTAAGCATTCACCACATTGTTTTTGATGGTTGGTCTGTCAGCGTGTTGTTTCGAGAACTGACATTACTGTATCAGACTTTTGCCAATGGTCTACCTTCTCCCCTGGCTGAACTGACCATTCAGTATGCAGACTTTGCTGTATGGCAAAGACAATGGTTGCAAGAAAAAGTCATATCACAGGAACTAGTTTATTGGAAGCAGCAGTTAGCAGATTTACCCATTTTGGAGTTACCTAGCCATCGCCCCCGTCCAGCAATCCAAACTTATCGCGGGGCGCGTCAACCTCTAGCATTCTCCAAATCTCTCAGCGAGGCAGTAACTCGGTTCAGCCAGCAGGAGGGAGTTACCTTATATATGACGCTCTTAGCAGCATTCCAAACACTGCTATTCCGCTATACGAATAGCGAAGATATCTTAGTAGGTTCGCTAATTGCCAATCGTCACCACCAAAAAATTGAGAATTTAATTGGATTCTTTGTTAACACTTTAGTACTACGCAGCGATTTTTCTGGCTCTCCTAGTTTCCGCCACTTGCTCAAGCAAGTGCGAGAAGTTACCTTAGAAGCCTACGCTCATCAAGACATCCCCTTTGAAAAGCTGGTAGAGGAACTAGAACCAGAGCGTGATTTGAGCCGCCATCCCTTGTTCCAAATCTGCTTTGCGCTGCAAAATGTACCCATGCAAGCTCTGGAACTTTCTGGTCTAAGCATCAATCATCGCTTGGAGTACAATGGTACAGCCAAGTTTGATCTATTCTTAGAATTATTTGAAACGCCAGATGGGATTAGTGGTTGGTTTGAATACAGCACCGACTTATTTGACGCTGCTACCATCTCTCGCATCGGAGAACATTTTCAGACTTTAGCCGCAGGAATTGTCGCTAATCCAGATCAGAAAGTTGCAGATTTACCTCTTTTAACACCTGCTGAACGCCAACAATTATTAGTGGGATGGAATCAAACTCAAGCAGATTACCCGCAGGAAATTTGCATTCATCAACTATTTGAAGCCCAAGTAAAGCGATCGCCTGACTCTGTAGCAGCAATTTTTGCAGAACAGCAAATCACTTATTGCGAGTTAAATGCTAGAGCTAATCAATTAGCCCGCCATTTGCAAGCTTTAGGTGTCGGGCCAGATGTATTGGTAGGGATTTGTGTGGAGCGATCGCTAGAGATGATCGTAGCTCTATTAGCGATTCTCAAAGCTGGTGGAGCTTATATACCTTTAGATCCAGCCTATCCACAACAGCGTTTATCTTTGATGCTGTCAGACTCTCAGGTATCAGTGCTATTAACCCAACAACATTTATTGGTGCAACTGCCTAAACATCAAGCGCATATTGTCTGTTTGGATAGAGACTGGCGGGATATTGCTACACAAAGCCAAGATAACCTTGATACTAGTATTAATCCTGACAACTTAGCTTATGTAATCTACACCTCCGGTTCCACTGGCAAACCAAAAGGTGTACAAATTATGCACTGCTCTGTAGTGAATTTCCTCCACTTCATGGGTCAGCACTTAGAACTGACAGAGCAAGACATACTTCTTTCCGTCACTACTTTATCCTTTGACATTGCAGTACTAGAAATTTTCCTACCCATTACTCTCGGTGCCCGTGTCGTTATGATCAGTCGGGAAGAGACTATGGACGGCACAGAGTTAATCGCAAAATTAACGAACGGTGCTACCGTTATGCAAGCTACCCCAGCCACTTGGCAACTGCTTCTAGAAGCAGGTTGGCAGGGCAGTAAACATCTGAAAATACTCTGCGGTGGGGAAGCTTTACCAAGAAAATTAGCTCAACAGTTGCAACAGCGATGTGCTACTTTATGGAACGTTTATGGCCCCACTGAAACTACCATCTGGTCAGCAATATATAAAGTTATATCTGAGGACGGACACATTCTGATTGGTCGGCCTATAGCCAATACTCAGTTCTATATACTCGACTCTCAGTTACAACCTGTCCCTGTGGGTGTGCCAGGAGAACTCTACATTGGTGGCGCTGGTTTAGCACGCGGTTATCTCAATCGCCCCGATCTTACAGATGCTCAGTTCATTCCCAACCCCTTTAAGGAGGTAGAAGGCAATAACGATCTTCGCCTTTATAAAACAGGGGACTTAGTTCGCTATCTCCCAGATGGCAATATCGAGTATCTCAGTCGTATCGATCACCAAGTGAAGATTCGCGGCTTTCGGATTGAGTTAGGAGAGGTTGAAGCCGTGCTGAGTCAACATCCCTCAGTCAAGATAGGTGTTGTGATAGATCGCGAAGATGTACCCGGACAAAAGCGTTTAGTAGCTTATGTGGTGCAAAATCAACAAGATGAGAATGCCCAAGAGTTATTAGCAGATTGGCAAACCGAACACCTTTCCCAGTGGCAAACACTCTACGATCAAACCTACAAGCAAACTACTGAGGAACAGAACCAAGTATTTAATACTATTGGTTGGAATAGTAGTTATACAGGTACGCCCATCCCTGCGGAAGAGATGCGTGAGTGGGTAGACCACACTGTTGAACGCATTCTTTCTCTACAACCAAGCCAAGTACTAGAAATTGGTTGCGGTACAGGTCTGTTGCTATGCAAAATTATTTCCCATTGCAGTAAGTATTGGGGTACTGACTTTGCGCCTGAAGCCTTGCGACAAATCCAACAGTTACAAATGTCCGGTCAAGATTGGCCACAACTGACTTTGTTGCAAAGACCAGCTGATAATTTTGAAGACATTCAGACAGATGCTTTTAATACGGTAATTATCAACTCGGTAGTTCAGTATTTTCCCAGCATTGACTATCTGGTGCAAGTTTTGGCAGGAGCTATCAATGCTGTGAAGCCTGGTGGTTTTATCTTTGTCGGAGATGTGCGTAGCCTACCCTTACTAGAGGCTTACCACGCTTCTGTAGCATTGTATCAAGCATCATCCGCACTTTCCACAGTACAGTTACAAGAGCGCGTTCAACAACGCCTCAACCAAGAGGAAGAACTGGTAATTCACCCAGCCTTTTTCACCGCATTGCGTCAGCACTTCCCCAAGATTGGCCACGTTCAAATTCAGGTCAAGCGCGGTCAGTATCACAATGAACTCACAAAGTTTCGCTATGATGTGATTCTGCATGTAGGAACTAATACGGATAATACTGTAGATATTCCTTGGCTAGATTGGCAAAAACAAGAGCTAACGCTGTCATCTGTTCGTCATCTGCTATTAGCAACTCAGCCAGAAATTCTCTTAATTAGAAACGTACCTAATGCTAGGGTAATTAAGGAAGTCAAGACTGTAGAATTGCTAAACAACCCAGATGGATTTAAGACAGTAGGCGAACTGCGATCGCATCTAGAACAACTTCCCCAGACAGGGATTGATCCTGAAGAACTGTGGAATTTGAGCCAGGATTTACCCTATTTGCTCGATATCATTTGGTCAGACTCTAGTGTGCTTGACTGTTATGAGGTAGTTTTCAGACATTGCCAAACACAAAGGGTAGATGTATTCTCAGAGGCGATCGCTTTTCAAGATCCAGTTCACACTAAGCCTTGGAATTACTATGCCAATCAACCGCTACAGAGTAAGTTTACTCGCAAGCTGGCTTTAGAACTCCGCCGCTTTCTCGAACAAAAGCTACCAGAATATATGATACCTACAGCTTTTGTGTGCCTAGAGAAATTACCATTGACACCCAATGGCAAGTTAGACCGTCGCGCACTACCGGCTCCGGATCAGTCCAGATCGAATTTAGAAGTAGCATTAATTACGCCTCGTACTCCTACTGAGGAACAAATGTTCGACATCTGGGCTAAGATACTCGGTATTGATCATCTGGGCATTCGAGATAATTTCTTTGAGCTTGGCGGTAATTCTCTGCTAGCAGCGCAGTTAATGATGTCTGTACGAGAAACTTTTCAAGTAGAACTGCCCGTAAGATGTATTTTTGAGCAGCAGACTATAGAAGGTCTCAGCCAAATCGTTGAGAAAGTACGTCAAGAAGGAACTGCTAGTCTCAATACTGTTGTTAATCTCAAAGCTGAAGCTGTACTCGATCCAAATATCTATCCTCAGGGAGTGCTTGCTAACGATATCAGTCAGCTAGAGCATATTTTCTTAACAGGAGCAACAGGCTTTTTAGGTGCTTTCTTAATCCATGAATTGCTACAGCAAACTCAGGCGAAAATATATTGTCTTGTGCGTGCTAATAACGAAAGTGAAGGTTTCAAAAGACTACAGGAAACCTTAGAAAAATATTTAATATGGGATGCAAGCCAAAGTTCAAGAATCATCCCCATACCAGGAGATTTAGCTTTGCCTTATCTTGGACTTTCCATAGAGCAATTTGAGAAGCTAGCAGAGCAGATTGATGTGATTTATCATAGTGGCGCTCAAGTCAACTTTGCTAAACCTTACTCTGTAATTAAGGCAGCAAATGTTCTTGGTACTCAAGAAGTTCTCAGATTAGCGTGTCAGCATCAACTCAAGCCAGTACACTACATCTCAACAATGGCTGTTTTTGGTGCAATGGCCTGTTTAAATGGATTGAATATCCTTTATGAGGACGATGATATTGATAATAGTGAACCTTATCTTTCTCAAGAGATTGGCTATACACAAAGTAAATGGGTAGCCGAAAAACTTGTTTGGATTGCTAAATCTAGAGGAATCCCTGTAACAGTCATTAGATCAGGATTTTTAATGGGTCATCCGCAGACTGGCGTAACTAATACAGATGACTTCATATCTAGATTGATCAAAGGTTGTATACAAGTAGGTAGTTTTCCAGAACTAGTCAATCAAAAACAAGATTTAATCACTGTAGATTATGCCAGTAAAGCCATTGTACAAATATCTAGGAAGAAAGAATCTTTAGGAAAAGCCTTTCATCTAGTGCCTTTACCATCCGAAAATATCGATCTAATTAAATTATTTGAGTTGATATCGGCTTGTGGATACCAACTTCAAAAAGTACCATATTCCCAATGGACAGATAATTTAATCAATCAAGCTCAGTATTCACAGACAAATCCCTTGTTCCCGCTTTTGCCAATGTTAACTGAAAAAGTGAATCAAGAACTAGCTGCATGGGAGCTATATCAAAATACTGCTGATTTAGACTGCCGCAATACACTTGATGCAATTGCCGATACGTCTATTATATGTCCATCAATGGATACTGAATTAATCAGTAAATATTTAGCTTATTTCCAACGTAGCGGATTTTTAAATATGAAGTTTGTATAGCAGACTAATTTGTTGGGGGGGGTAACAGATAGGTAATACTCATTAATACCTAAATAAGCAATGAATGATTTTAATACTTTTTGAGTAGTTTAACCTATCAATAAATCCTTAACTATTTAAGTATTTATGGCAATGTCTGTAAATCTTAAAAGAGTTAAATTTTAATTGTTCCTCGATGTAGGGTTTTAATATGTACTTAACAGAAGAGCAATTAGTAATCTATAAAAAACAAGGATTTCTTTTATTGTCAGAATATTTCTCCCGCACTGAAGTCGAAAAGATGAAAGCAGAATTATCTGCTCTATCTACAGAAAACTCACCCAAAAAAATTCTTGAGAAAGATGGTAAAACTGTACGTTCACTTCACGGGTTGCATACTAAAAATGATGTTTTCAATTGCCTAACACGACATCCATTTATTGTTGAACCTGCTATGCAAATAGTTGGCAATGAAGTATATATATATCAATTCAAAGTAAATCTTAAGGCAGCATTTACTGGTGATATTTGGAAATGGCATCAAGACTACATTTACTGGCGTAAAGAAGATGGAATGTCAAGACCACAAGTAGTCAATGCTATGTGCTTATTAGATGATATGAACGAATTTAATGGGCCACTATTTGTTATTCCTGGTTCCCATAAAGAAGAGATGATTGATGTTACTACTCATAATCCTAAAGTGGCAACCACAAATTCTAATAGTTCTAGTGATAGCGATGCATGGATATCGAGTTTTAGTGCTAATTTGAAGTATTCTCTAAGCCAGGAATTAGTTACTGATTTAGTATCAAAGTATGGAATTACTTTGATAAAAGCTGCGGCGGGTTCAGTACTATTTTTTGATAGTAATATTGTACATGCTTCATCAAATAATATCTCCCCATTTGGGCGTTCTACAGTGATTATTACTTATAATAGTATTGAAAATATTCCTTTACCAGTTCAAAATCCCCGACCAGATTTTCTTGTGAGTAAAGATTATCGACCAGTCACTCCTCTAGCACCTAATGCGTTATCCCAGTTTTCTGGCGTCAAGCTTTAAAATAGACAGGACTTACGCAAAATTATGAAAAAACGAGCCACCTTCTGGTGCGTCGGCTGACGCCAACACGCAGCGTCTCGTTAGAGAAGGACGCATTCGCGTAGCATATCGTAGAGAAGGACACGAAGGAATAAGAGTTTTAGAAAGTTCTTGCGTAAGTCCTAATAGATATTGAGTAAAGATGTAGAGATATTAAACAATCCTAATAGTTTATCAGGAGAAAATGTACTACCTAGATTTATGCTAGATTTACAGCAGATTATGTAGCTTTATCGATTAGGATACACATGGCGCATTTCAAAACGACTTTGTTCCCAAAGTGGTAGCAAAGCCTGTTTAGCAGCATTTAATTGAGCTTGCGAGAAAGAGATTTTCCCATTTTCTATAATCCAAATAAATGTCCGAGTTATTAAATCTGCCTTTAAACTAATCTCGTATTCACAATTATTTATTCTTGCTACTTGCTCATCTAAGCAATCCATAGCATGTTTAAAAGTTAAGTTTGTCCAGTCTGTGGAATTGCTAGGATTTCCTTCTTGCGTATTTTTCCACTCAACCTTACGCAAATTTCCTATAATATAGTCTATGCCTATTATGGAAGAATCAGTATTACGCACCAAATTTGTATAGGCTTGGTAATATGGTTTCAAGAGCGAAGCAACAATATTTTCCACATCTATATGTAGCCAAGATTGGATGTCGCGAAGATAAGGTGCTAAATCTCTGATATGCTCAATTTCTTTAATAAACACACGATCACTTGTGTAATTTGTTATTTTGGCTAGCAATTCAGCTTCAGATAGTTGAGACTTTCCTGAGTAATAATTAATAACTTTTGGAATATATTTCTCTAATAACCACTGTTTGGTATATCTAGCTGTCCAGGTTCCCCGTACTCCAATATCTTGCTGCCATAAGGTAAATTTACTTATCTCAATAGATTGTAAATTAACATCATTTAGTTCATAGATTATATTAATTTGATTATTAGGCAATAAATACAAATCTCTATCAATTCTGGGTAAGAGAAATGTATGATCGCGAATTCCTCGACTCACTCGAATTGATATATCTTTTCTATGAAATAGATGCCATTCTGACTTGCCTTTAGTATAATCAAATTCATTAGCAAACTGCTGCATTAAGTCCCATAATTCTTGTCTTACCGAAAAAAGGATAAAACCTCGAGTTTCTGAAAATTTTACGAGTTCAAAATTCCATGTTTCTAAAGCATTTTCAAATTCAATTATTAAATTTTTATATTCTTGGCAAACTCCATCAATACACAAACACAAGTCTACTGCTTCTAACTCCGATAAAATTAGAGTTGTTTGACCTAAATATACCTCAAAATTATTTTTATCTAACCGTTTAAAAAACCGACGACATCCCCAATCTGCCTGGCTGTGCAATCCAGTCATTAATTGACCTAAAATATCTTGATGATTTAAGTAAATTTTTAGACCTCTTAAAATGATGCTGCTGAACTCTATTTCACAATTACCCTCTCCAAAAGCTTTGGGTAAATTACATGCGATCGCTACTTTTGGTTTCACAACAACTAAGCGGTAGCCTTCTTGCGTTATGGAAGGCTCAAAATCAGATTTTTCTAAAACATCCTGTAAATCTGGATAGCGTCTTATAAATTTTTCTATTAAGTTATATTTAGTATATATGAAATTAGTTGCTGTATTTTTATCGATGTTTTTAACTAAATGAAAATTTAGCTGATTATAAAATTCTGAGGCAATATCATTATTTCTCAGGGCATCTATATTTATCTCAAATAGCGACTCTTCTCTATGGTAATGTAGGCGTTTAAAAACCTTTATCTCATATCCGTTACTAACAATAAAAAATAGTGTCTTAAAATGATTACTATAAAATTTGGCTTGCTCAATAGCGTCATTTAATTTAGTCTTTTGCGGTTCTATCGTTACCACAAAAATAATTGAGGTATCTGTATTTTGTTCGTCAATATCATCTGTTGTATAATAAATCTGAGCCATTTCTGGGTTTTTGCCGTACTTTCCTGATTTAGATGTTTTTAAAGGGTATTCACGATGACATTTTTCTGGATAACAGAGATAGTGAAGCATTGGGAAAATCAACTTTTGTTTGACATCATCTTCATTTCGTAAAAGACGATGGTCAAAACCTTGTATCCATGTAATGAATTGTTTAATTGACTCTGGAATAGTCATCAGATAATCTACCTGCTAGTATAAATTTCCTATGCCTTATTTTGTTTGTGTAATTAACAATTTATCAAGTCAGTTTGGATAGTATAGTGATTGTGAATACTATAATGAAAGCATTCGTCTTTAACTTGACCTGGGAGCATCTCACTTTTGTAAAAATATACCCAGCCGTTGCTTCCGTATTTTACCCAAGTTGCTAGTTATTCATTCGAGGATACCTTCTCTACGAGAGGCTGCGCCAACAAGACGCGCAGGGACGCTAACGTAGATGGCTAATTAAGCAACAAAATCAATAAGCCTTTTTACTTAGTACCTTTTAATCGGAAATATGCCCGATTAACTAGGTACTTGATTATCCTCCAGGCGCGGTTGCGTTGTACGTAACCGAAATTTCATTGTGCGCGATCGCCTAATTAAGATAACTCTATAATTAATAACCTCTGACTTGGGTTATTAGCACTAACAGTAACTGAATTATTTATGTTTTTAGCGAGATGTTTTTGCAGTATACATAAGCAACCTGTAAGTAAGTTTAAGTTAAATTCAGGGCATTACCAAATCGAGATATGATTCAGTAACGCCCTGAATTTAATTTCTTAAGCCTCGACAATCCTAAGTCTAGCTACACAATTATGGTTGAAATTAGATCAGTAAAGAAGGCATAAAGGAGGAAATTAGATGAAGCTTTGATTACTGAACAAACCACTAATTAAGCAAAGGCAAAAATTGGCGAATTAATCCAATTGTCACTGCTGGCAATTCCAACTGCGGTGTTAACCCCACATCTTCCAACTGTTGAAAAAATCGGATCGCTTGGGGATTGATTTCGGCAAGGCGGCGACCAATTGAGGGCCCTGTAAATTCCGACTTTTGTCCCCAAATAATGGCGGTGGGAGTGGTCAACTGTTGAATGTAAAGGGATAAATCAAAGCATAAATCGCCACGGACAAAGGACAGTGCTGCATACTCAGCATTAGGCTGTTGAGCGGATTGTAAATAAGCATCTACAATTTCTTGGTACACTCGATTGGACTGAGCAAATTGCCGTTGCTCTAAGAAGCTGCGAATACCCCCACTCGTAGCAATTCCAGTGCTGTAAAGTAAACGGTCAACAAGGGGAACGCTGACTAACTGGGCAAAAAAACTACGGGAATAGTCTTCGCCAAAGTCGGAAAGTCCGGCGGGGGTAGTGAGAATTAAAGACTTGAATAAATCAGGATGATCTGCTGCTACCCGAATTGTAAATCCTGCGGTTAAAGAAGAAGCGATCGCTGTTACTGGCCCAGTACAAGTCTGCTCGAAAAACTCCCGAATCGTGGTCAAATAATCCTCAATCTGATAACTCCGTGCCGGATGCTCAGACCTACCCCAACCGATCAAATCTGGTGCAATCACCCGATATTCGGCGGCAAAAGCCGGATAAACTTTTGACCACTCATAAGCAGAAGAACCACCACCAAAGCCATGCAGGAACACCAAAGTTTCCCGATCATCTTTGACAGTTACATTGTGCTGCCAAGGTGAGCCAGCGGCAGTATAATATACCATTCTACCTAGTGAGGTATTTATGGAGCGTTGTTCAAATCCTAGTGGTTGAAACATCAGTATTTTTTGTTGACTGTAGTAATTAGTTGGTACAAGTGACAGAAGAAACCTGAGGACGCAAAGAAAAGTCTGTAGCTTGCTTCCGGCGATAGCGCAGCCTCTTTTCTACGAGAGGCTGCGCCAACGAGTCCGCAAGCGGCTAGCTTTGCCTTCCCAAAGGGTACAGAACTTCTCCTAAGGGAGACGCGCAAGGGACGGAGCAGATTGAGAGAGCATTTGATAATTTCTTCGCGTCACCGCGTCTTTTTTGATCACCCCGGAATACTTACCTATTTAGTTCAAACTCCCCACTCATTATTATTATCGGCGAACCAATCACTCTAGGACTTCTTGCTACCGCTAGATTAAGTAGATATAAATTTACTGGATTACTTGTAAAGATTTGGTAATTATTTTTTCATAATAAAAAATAACTTAACCTTGTAATTACTGTTTTATAAGGGTTTTCCGTGGTATTGACTATTACTAAAGCGTGAATGAAACATAAGTTTTTATGGTAATCTATCAAAAAACTCATAAATAATTTTGAGCGTCAAAAATAGTTAAAACGCTCATTTTAATAAACTATTAATTCTACTTCTATATGTAGAAACAATAGCTTTTAATGTATAACTAATCTGATTATTCTCTAAGTAATGGTAAGGTGGGATGTCATGGTAAAGCAGGCTACTCTTCAATCAAATAAACTACCAACGATTGAAGACGCTAAATTTGCGCTTGACAACTTTAATATCCAAAACGAAATTACAGCTTCAGCTTGGCGGGGTCAGATTGAGCCAGCTATTGACGCTGCCAGAGTGACTGTACCGACTTGTATTTGTTTAGACTTAGAAGACTTGAAGTGTTTTGAAGCAGTAGAGTGCCAGTATGAACGCTGGGGAGTAATTTTTCACAATACTCTAGCAATACAGCCATCAAATCCAGCATTTCCAACCTATTCAGGGCTAACAGTCTTAATGGGAGCGCCTAAAAGCGGATTTTTAGAAGCTACTTTCTTGCATCCGGTTAACTCGGTTAGCGCCTTTGTCACTAGTTCGCAACGGCTAGTGCTTTCCGCCTACGATCGCGATCGGCAACTGCTCGGTCAAACTGCATTACCAAGCGCTAATCTTGCCAATTCAGACTCGGCAATTTCTCCCAATACCTTATTATCTATAACTGTGAATAACATATACAGCGTTACCTTCTGTGCTTTTGATGGTCAATTCACCCTTGATAACTTTCGTTTTTGTCTTTAATAAGACTTACGCACAATAGATCCCCCGACCCCCTTTTAAGGCTTGCTCTAATTCCCTCCTTAAAAAGGAGGGTTCGGGAGGATCAGGTTTGGATGTCCTTATGTTAGAGCGATCGCTAACATATTTAAACAATACATCCTCATCCAATTAGTATTATCAGATTGGTCGATGTGTCCGCCTGTAGGTAAAGCCGCATTGCGGTCAAATACACCAATATTATCTAAACCGAGAAATCCCCCTTGAAAGACGTTGTTACCTTCAGCATCTTTGCGATTCACCCACCAGCTAAAATTGAGCATTAGCTTTTGAAATACCCGCTCTAAAAACTGTCTATCTGCTCGTCCATATATCTTCTGTTCAATTTTGTAAATACGCCAAGTTGCCCAAGTATGAACAGGTGGATTAACATCACCAAATGCCCATTCATAGGCAGGAATTTGCCCATTAGGATGCATATATAGCAGGGAACAGGGAATAATATCCCAAATTATTCTCAAACAACTGTAAGTCCTGAGTTATATCATGTCCGGCTGATTAGTTGTCATATCGTAAGTGATTAGGCGGATATGATATTATTCCCCGGATCAAATCTCTGTCGCCAACCAAGCACGTAAAACCTCTGCCACTGTCCACGCTTGGGCAATACATCCCCGTGGAGTCATCGGAGCATCACCATCAAAAATTTCGCTGAAACTGCCAAGACCGTGTGCAGTGAGATGATTAGCCATTGGTTCCAAAAATTGACGAGCCTGCTCAGGGTTTTTGTAGACGCGCAGGTGTGCTAGGACGAACGGCCCCAACAACCAACCCCAGACGGTTCCCTGATGGTAAGCTCCATCGCGTTGATACTGATTTCCGCCGTATTTACCCTGATATTGGGGATGTTCGGGGGCAAGCGATCGCAACCCATGAGAAGTTAACAGCACTCGTCCGCAAGTTTCCACCACACTCCTTTGCTGGGCAGGTGTGAGCGGACTTTCTGGTAATGAAACAGCAAATATTTGGTTAGGACGCAACGCTGAATCATCACGATCAGGACTGTCTATCACGTCATAGCAATAACCTGTCTCCTCATTCCAGAAGCGAGAAAATCTATACTCAGCACGGTCTGCCATTGCCTCATATTCTTGATGTGGTTTACCAAGCTGACGGGCAAACTTTGCCATTGTCCGTAGAGCATTATACCAGAGGGCATTAACTTCAATCGGTTTGCCAATTCGGGGTGTTACTACCCAATCGTCAACCTTGGCATCCATCCAGGTCAGTTGTACACCTGCAACACCTGCATAAAGTAAGCCATCGGCTGGATCGAGGTGGATGTTGTAGCGTGTACCGCGACAGTGCCAATCAATGATGTCTGCAAGTATTGGAAAGAGTTCAGCAAGCAAATTATCATCGTCCGTAGCGCTGTAGTAGGCGCGGACTGCTTCAAAGTACCAGAGAGTGGCATCGACAGTATTGTATTCTGGTTGCTCACCCGCATCGGGAAAGCGATTCGGCAACATTCCTTGATCTACGTATCTGGCAAAGGTGCGAAGAATTGAGCGTGCTACCTCTGGGCGACCAGTCGAAATTGTCAAACCAGGTAGACTAATCATTGTGTCGCGTCCCCAGTCGCTAAACCAGTGATAACCAGCGATGATAGTTTTACCGTGGGGGTCTTCTGGTACTGGGCGGTTAACAATAAACTGGTCAGCAGCTAGTACTAGCTGGTTGATCCAGCTAGGTGATTCCTTAGTGTTGAGGGGTCGGTTACTATTCCAAAGTCCTGTTAGCTTCTGCTCTTGAGCGCGGCGTAACTTAAGTGTGGCTTCGCTATTGAGATTTGGTTGTTTTTCTGTGCTGGCTACAAACGCGATCGCTTCCCCAGGATTCAGTGTAACTTCAAAAGTGGCGGCGTGGAGATGGTCTTCTTTGTCGCTCAATCCCCGATAGCGTTCAACTGCCAAGTCAAAGCCATAATACCAATTGTGAGCAGGGGATGCACTAACGCGTGAAGCGCAGCTATCGCCTTTGGGCGAATCGCTCAGTAGATACAGTGGTACAGCACCCGGATAAGCAGTTACACAAATCCCCTGTTCCACTTGCTCAACAGACATCTGCCAACCGTTGCTTTGGGTGTAGCCGTGATAATCGCGGTAGTTGACCATTGCTTTGAGCGTTAACTTCAGCGGTTGGGTGGCACGACGCAGAGTATATTGGACATAGGTTGTGTTAGCGCCTTGTTGCATCCACACCCGTTTTTCTAACAAGGCATCGGCAACAGCAAAACACCATAGGGGTATTGTGTTTTCCAGAGAAAAACGTTCAATATGTTGATAACCGTGGGGACTGACAATCCCATCTGCCCAACGATTGGTGTATAGAGAATAGGAGCGAGTGTCATACAGGATAGTTTCATCTAGTTTTGCCAGCAGCAAAGTGCGACCTAAAGGTGGTTTCAATGCTGCTACCAGTAGTCCGTGATAGCGGCGGGTCAATAAATTAGCCACAGTTCCAGAGGCGTAACCACCAATACCGTTAGTAACTAACCACTCCCGCGATTCTGCGGTGTCAAGATTGCCGCAGATTTCCCGCCCAAATTGTATACACATAACTCAACACTTTTTTTGGCGCTCAATATCTGGATTATCGATTATGAATCCTCTACTGTGCTGAGAGTGGTATTAAGAGTTAATAAAAGCGCAATTTTCGGTTAATCCCAACTAAAATCTTAACTGCTAATCAGGGCTAAAATTTATTAGCTTAAGCAATGTTAAATACTAGTATCTTTGGTAAGACATTTCTGTAAGTAGAAGCTAAAATGTCTCTAAACTTACACACAGGCATTAACAATTCAAAATTCAAAATGGTGTACCGTTTTGTGGTTGAACGGTAATCTCAATTAGAGCATAAGCTTCACCAGTTTCTTCACCTACCGCCTTAAAGGTATATAAATCCCCAAGCACCCAGTATGAAGAACCTTGTCTGGTTGCTGTAATAAGCTGCTGTACATTGACTGTCATGATGATTTCCTTTTGAAATTTACCTTTGAACCTCACAGAAACTTTAGTTGCCAAAAGCATTGGCATTGTCAGTCGATGCATTGGCATTGCAAGTCGATGCATTAGCATTGTCAGTCGATGCATTAGCATTGTCAGTCGATGCATTGGCATTGTCAGTCGATGCATTGGCATTGCAAGTCGATGCATTAACATTGTCAGTCGATGCATTAACATTGCAGGTCAAAAAACTTGTGTGTACACCGTAGCTTTTTCCAGGGGGCTAGGGGAAAGCAAAATTGCGACTTAAGTAACTGGGGTGGCTTCCACTTGACCAGTCTGGGCATTATCACTAACTTTCAGAACGGTATCCATCGCATCAGCACCCATCCGAGCAGCTATTTCCGGGCAGGGTTTATTGGCATGGATGTTAACTTGAGTGCTATCTTTCTTCTCTAGGCTGACTTCTCGCCGCCCATATTTCAGAACAGTTGACATCCAAACTAACTCGTCCATAAACTTTTCCATGCGGCGAATGTAGGTTGGTTTGTCAATTAAATTGCTCGACTCATCAAATAGTTTCTGAACGTTGCTAAAGTTGAGGTCATAAAAAATAGTTATTAGTCCCAACTCCCGCATCACAGGTAAGAGGTTTTGGATTACCCTTGTGCCACCAAAGGGCCCTGATGAAACGCCACATAGTCCAACGGCTTTATGAATGTATTCTTTGAGGCAGGTATCAAGCACGTGTTTGAGCAAACCCGGATAACCGTGGTTATACTCTGGTGCAACGATAATTAATCCATCTGCTCGCTCAATAGTTGCAGAAAATTGAGGGTCTTTGAGTGATTCTCCTGCATCATCTGTAGCGATCGCAATATCTCTAATATCGATTAGTTCGGTTTCTAGGCGATCGCGTGCTGCAACCTGCTCCACAATAAATTTAGCAACGTATTCACTTTGGCGACCTTGACGGGGAGTACCAAGAATCACTGGAATAAATAAGGATGAATCTGACATAGTTTTTTTCTCGCTACTGTTCCTGATAATTCCAAAATAGCCCACCATCCACAAAGAAAGTCCTACCTGTAATGTAGTCAGCATTAGAAGACGCCAGAAACGCCCGACATCTTGCGGTTGACCTAAACGACCAAGAGAAATATTTTGTAATAACGCACCTAACTTTTCTCGATCGTTCAACAGCTTGGTATTAATAGGAGTTTCTATTCCTCCCGGTGCAACGTTATGACACCGCTTATTTCTACCTATTAAATTGTTGTATAAATTTACATTTAGTTAAGTAAAAATTCATAATTTTGTTGTATGCAAATAGCAGATGTCTCTAGTAAAATCTTTCTATCAAACTAGTCCAGCGTCGCGGTAGCGAGTCCGCGAGCGTCTTGATTCTGACTTCTGAATTCTTCTTCAATTTTATAACCCATGCAATAGGCATCCATGAGGAAAGAGTGTTTAATTACCTGTAGTTATTCAATGAAGATTTGATTGATATAAATACTAGATATTTGCAATAAATCTCATCAATAGACAATATTTATTACTTTTACTTACAACTTGTGAGCTAAATCACACTAGCAACCTAAGCACTGAAATAAAATTATATTTATGCATAAAATATTACGAACGCAATGATGGAATTACTTGAACTAATTTTGGTGCTAACTACAGTAGTTGGTGTTGCAGACGGGAACACAATTTTGGTTAAAGATAATGCAGGACAAACAACTACAATCAAGCTAGCGTGTATTAATGCACCAGAGGCGACTGACCAGCCCTATGCTTTAGCAGCAACACAAAAGCTAAAACAGCTACTACCACCTCAAAGTCCTGTAGTGATTAGAAGCACAGAACAACTCAAAAGTGGTCGCACAGCTGGTGAAGTGTTTGTGGATAATCGGTCAGTAAATCTCCTTTTGGTAGAGTCAGGTAATGCCGTTGTTGACCGAGAATCTTTACAAAATTGCTCCGAAAGCAAAACCCAATTTTTAATTGCAGAAGCTAATGCTAAAAATAAGCGCTTGGGATTGTGGCAGCAATCAAAAGCGCAGTTGAAGTTTCATGCTAAGTCAGCACTTACATTGTCAGTTATGACTAATTGCGTTCGCCTAAGTTTGAGCAGTTTTAGGATTGCTGTACTTATTTCATTATTCTAGATTTTTCATATTTATTTTTTGTAAATAGTTGCCTTTTTAATATCACCAATCAATTCATCAATCCTTGATTTTGTTGTGTTCCAAGAACACATAAAACGTACTCCTCCCACACCAATAAATGTATAAAACTGCCAATTGTTTGCTTTTAAGGCGTGAATGACTTGTTCTGGTAGTTTAACAAACACGGCGTTGGCTTCTCTGGGAAACATCAAGTCAACACCTTCTATGTTTAATAGTTGATTTTCTAAGTAATCAGCACATTGATTGGCATGTCTGGCATTTTTTAGCCAAGCACCAGTTTCTAATAAACCCAACCAGGGAGCAGAAATAAACCGCATTTTTGAGGCTAGCTGACCTGCTTGCTTGCATCGATAATCAAAATCCTCTGCTAGCTCTTTGTTGAAGAAAAGAATGGCTTCACCTAATGCCATTCCATTTTTTGTACCACAAAAGCACAACACATCCACTCCAGTTTTCCAAGTAATTTCAGCAGGGCTTTGATTCATCGCGGCAACTGCATTTGCAAACCGAGCGCCATCCATATGAATCTTTAAGTTATACTTTTTCGCAACTTCTTTAATTTTCAGAAGTTCTTCAACAGAATATAAAGTTCCTAATTCAGTTGATTGTGTGATGCTAATAACTTTAGGTTTGGGATAATGAATGTCAGTACGTCTAGTGACAATTGCCTCTATCGCCTCTGATGTTAACTTGCCATTTTTACCTGGAGCAAGTAACAGTTTAGAGCCATTAGATGCAAATTCAGGTGCGCCACATTCATCTGTTTCTATGTGAGATGTTTCATGACAAATGACGCTGTGATATGACTGACAAAGGGCAGCTAAAGATAAAGAATTTGCGGCTGTACCGTTAAAGGTAAAAAATACTTCACAATCAATTTCAAAGAGTTCCCGAAAATAATCTGTGGCTTTTTGAGTCCATTCATCATTTCCATAGGCTGGAACACTACCTTGATTTGCCTTAATCATATATTCCAGCGCTTCTGGACAAATGCCAGAGGAATTATCACTTGCAAACTGCTCTGAGTTACTATTCATAATCTCTACGTTGATTTTTATCAGTAATTTTTACAATATTAGTGAATAATTTTGGCACTTGCCAACTCTAAGATTGACGGGGATGCTATTAACCTCTCAAATTATCTCAGAACTCTGCTAATTAAAAGAACTTTGGATAGTAGTAAACTAGATGTTTCTCAGGACTTACGCAAAAAGGCAGTGAAAGCCTTGATTTACCGTAGGGGCAATTCATGAATTACCCCTACATTCCGTACTTGATGCGTAAGTCCTAGTTTCTATAGCCCTACTTAATCGTTGGTGAACAACAAGATTTCCAATTTTTTAGATAAGTCGGAAATCTGAATCTTTTGATTTTCACAAATAAAATAGAATTGCTATATCTTGCATTAACCTGTTAATAATTAGTTTTTGTTGTCGTAGCTTTTCTCTGAGTAGTTATCGCCCCAAATAGTATATTTATACTATAAAATGATATATGACTTTGCTGATGTCCACAGAAAACTAGAGTCTTAGTTTCCCGTTACTGAGACGTTAGATTACTACGGTGTCTTTGTCAGCTTTGCGTTGAGGGGATTTTGGGACGTTAACACCGCAAATAACTAAATATTATGCTAGAAAAATAAAGTTTGTTAATCATATACTTATAATGTACCATAAATGCCCTACCAATACAATAACTATGACATCACTCTTGTAGGGGTACAAATTGGGGAACCCGCCCAAGGCACTGGCTCACCAATGACTAATGACTAATAACTAATGACTGAACCATTGATTGAACTGAAAAGTGTTTCTAAGTCCTTTGGTAGCCATAAAGTTCTAGATAATGTAGACTTGACCATTTACCGGGGAGAAGCACTGGGGATTATTGGCCCATCAGGGACTGGTAAATCAACAATTTTACGGGTAATGGCGGGGGTACTTAGTCCCGATGAAGGAGAAATTTATGTGCAAGGAGTGCGGCGAGACGGTTTGATTGAGGATGGTGTCCAGGAGGTTGGCATTGGCATGGTGTTTCAGCAGGCGGCGCTATTTGATTCGCTGACGGTGGAGGAAAATGTGGGATTTTTACTTTATCAAAATTCAAAGCTACCGCGATCGCGCATCCGAGATTTGGTAAAAGAAAAATTGCAGATGGTAGGTTTACCAGGAATAGGCGACCTCTACCCAGCCGAACTTTCGGGGGGAATGCGAAAACGGGTAAGTTTTGCCCGTGCGATTATGTCTAACCCCGATAGCCCCACAGAAGGCGCAGAAGTTCTATTATACGATGAACCGACAGCCGGACTTGATCCCATTGCCTCAACAGTAATCGAAGATTTAATCCGTTATTTGCAAAGTTCACATGAAACTTGTAGTACCTATGCCGTTGTTACCCACCAAGCCAGCACTGCCCGCCGTACAGCTGATAGACTTATATTTCTCTATGAAGGTAAAGTGCAGTGGCAGGGTACAGTTAGTGAAATACACAACACAGAAAATCCGTTGATCAGACAATTTATCAGTGGAAGTGTGGAAGGACCGATTCAAGTCGGGGGCTAGAAACTTAAAAGTGAGGAGTTA
Source organism: Nostoc sp. NOS(2021) (assembly GCF_017115025.1). Classification (GTDB taxonomy): domain Bacteria; phylum Cyanobacteriota; class Cyanobacteriia; order Cyanobacteriales; family Nostocaceae; genus Nostoc. The sequence goes on from NZ_JABXKM010000099.1 coordinate 28,545, forward strand.
AGAATGAGGAGTGAGGAGTTAAATTCGACTCATAACTCATAACTCATAACTCATAACTCCTTGTTGGTTGTTGGTAGAGGCAAAAAAATGCGAGGTCTTATGACAAGCAGCTTCGCGTCTGGGCGAACATTTCGAGAAGGCTCTGTGGGGTTATTACTCCTGCTAGGATTAGGGGTATTTGGATTACTCTTTTTGTGGTTAAATAGATTCACTGCTGCTGGTCGTTCATACAAAGCTATTGTGGAATTTGCTAACGCTGGCGGAATGCAAAAGGGAGCAGTAGTTCGTTATCGTGGCGTTAAGGTAGGAACTATTTCCCAGATTCTACCAGGCCCAAATGCCATTGATGTAGAGATTGAAATTGCCAAAACTGACCTAATTATCCCCCGAAATGTACTGGTGGAAGCTAATCAAAGCGGGTTAATTAGCGAAAGTATTATCGACATTACACCAAAAGCAACCTTACCTGCTGGGGTTGTGCTTGCTAAACCCCTAGATAAAAATTGTGATACCAGTCTCATCGTCTGTAATGGCTCTCGGTTAAAAGGTCAGGTTGGGATCAGTGTTGATGAACTAATTCGCAGTTCAACTGACCTAGCTGCTGCATACAATAACCCAAAATTTTATAGAAATGTGAATGGGGTTCTGGAAGCAACTACAGGCGCAGCATCCAGTTTTACTGAGCTAAGTCACGATCTCCGAGGTTTGACCAAAAGCTTACGACAACAACTAAACACATTTTCAGCCACTGCTAATTCAGTGCAACGGGCAACAAACAAACTTAATGCATCTGCAACTCAAACTATAGATAAATTTGGTGCAACTGCAACTCAAGCAAATCGTTTGCTGAACAACTTGGATAATCTGTTGACAACAAATCGTTCGGCGCTAGTTGGTGCTTTGAACAATATCACCGAAACCAGCAACCAACTGCGTGTTACAGTCAGTAGCTTATCACCATCTGTCAATCGATTGACTCAAGGAAAATTACTCAACAATTTAGAAACTCTTTCAGCAAATGCGGCGCAAGCCTCAGCTAATTTACGCGATGCTTCTAAAACCTTAAATGATCCAAAGAATGTGGTGCTGCTGCAACAAACTTTAGATTCAGCACGAGTAACGTTTGAAAATACCCAAAAAATTACATCTGATTTGGATGAATTGACAGGTGATCCGACTTTCCGCAAAAATCTGCTGCAATTGGTGAATGGTCTAAGTCATTTAGTATCTTCTACACAACAGATGCAGCAACAAGTGCAAGTTGCTAGTACTCTCGATTCGGTAAAAGCTGCTGTGAGCAAACCAAATAATCTAATTCCTACCCCAGCACCAACCCAACAGGCGGTGTTTCATGACAAATCTTTACCCGTCTATACAATTAATCCCTCACCTGCTAATTTTGAAACTGCCGATACCAACCTTCAACCAACCCCCAGTGAGTCTATCCCGAATTCATCCCAAGAAGACCTCTTGAAGCAGCTGCGGGAGTATGGTAAGCAACGGGAGCAACTGGAGACGGGGAAATAGGCAATACAGCTTGACAATTTTAAGTAAGATATTTTACTGTAAGGTGAGTGTGTTGAAACTCATCGACACCACTCCCCAGAACCTTGAAAACCGCATAATTCCGTTGACTGGTGTCGATTATTTGCACAGTAAGGGTTTCAAGCTGTAAAAAGCATCGCTTATTGAGAATTTTTGGAGAGTTGTTGATAATTTAAAAAGTGGTGTCGATTTGGGGGTCTCAAACCCTTGCTCAGTAAGCTTTCCAAAACGTAACTCTTTACATAACCACTTCCCCTAACGGGGATGGAAACCTACAACAATCACTTTGTAACCAGTCGCTTTGACTTTACATAACCACTTCCCCTAACGGGGATGGAAACTTTATATTGTGAGCTTTGTTTTTGACAAAGCTATTTTTCTTTACATAACCACTTCCCCTAACGGGGATGGAAACGTTTTACAGCGTCTCTTGCCATTTCGGCTGCCTCCCTTTGACTTTACATAACCACTTCCCCTAACGGGGATGGAAACCCGCTGTTATGGCGCTGGAACATAAGGAACATAAACTTTACATAACCACTTCCCCTAACGGGGATGGAAACTTTACGAAGCCTGAGGGCAAACTTCCGTGATAACTAACTTTACATAACCACTTCCCCTAACGGGGATGGAAACGCTTTACCCAATTTGGAGGCGCTGCTTGAAAAATGCTTGCTTTACATAACCACTTCCCCTAACGGGGATGGAAACACACAAATCACTAATGTAATTTCTACAATTGCCCTTTACATAACCACTTCCCCTAACGGGGATGGAAACGTTATTCAGCAACAATTCACATACGGCAATTTGGCCCCTTTCCTTTACATAACCACTTCCCCTAACGGGGATGGAAACTCCATTTTGTGTTTCTAACCGAATAGTAACATCATGCAATTTCTTTACATAACCACTTCCCCTAACGGGGATGGAAACATGGCAACCATCGCAATACTAGTTCCTAAACCTTTCTTTACATAACCACTTCCCCTAACGGGGATGGAAACTTCAACTTTTCCAGCCGTTTGGGCTACACAGCGTGTCTTTACATAACCACTTCCCCTAACGGGGATAGAAACGCCTTGGACAACCCTTGAAACGTCGAACTTTTACCTTTACATAACCACTTCCCCTAACGGGGATGGAAACTGAAGCAGACAAAGCGATCGCAAAGGGCACTGAACTTTCCGGCGATCGCTTCCAGGACACTGCATCAAGGACAATCCCTTGACCTTTGAAGTTACGATTTGGTAATTTAGATGCTGAATTAGAGGCGATTATTCCTCAGTTAATGCAGTTATCTAGGTAAGAATATTTTGTCTTACTTTTACAGGCTGACCGTGAGGAATTATTATCACGGTTTCAAAGGTAAGTAGGTAGGCACGATCAAACTGATATATGTTTAGTTTTGTAAAAACGGTGAAATAACGAATTTGTAAGATATGTGCTGAATTTAGATTTCGTTACATACTTGGAAGTTTTCCGGGCTTGGTGTTTACGCAATACTGGATCACAATCAAGGTTTTTAATAGAAACTATATCAGCATAAGCACAGAAAGCTCTATCCTCTAAAAGTACATCTCCATGATTGAGAAATTCATATAATTTTCTAGCTAATTTAATATCATAAGTGTTCAGGACATCGATAACTAGCGCAACGGCGGCTCCAGTCGCTAAACTAAAATATCACACCAATTTTGACTCTTTGATGAGTAGTGCAGGTCAAACACGAACATGACAGAAGAATTCAATACGCAGGGCGCAGAAAATGTGGTTGCGATGCCTTCTCTTCGAGACGCTTTGCGAACGGCGGGCGCAGCCATCGCTAACCAATTCGCCCAATGGGGGAAGGTTACAGGCGTTAAAGCATTTGGAAGTGGTAATATCAATGACACCTTCTTAGTAACTCTAGATTCCTCAGAAGAACAACATTTTGTCCTGCAACGCATCAACACGCAGGTATTTCGTCAGCCACAACTGATTATGCAGAATATGCGTACCTTCACTGAGCATGTTCGCAAACGGTTGCAGCACACACCCCTAAATCGTCGCTGGGAAGTACCACGCGTACTATTAACCAAGGATGCTCAAGACCACTGGAGGGATGCAGACGGCTCCTTTTGGCGGGCGATTAGCTTTATTGAAGGTTCCCAGTCCTTTGATACTATGCGCGATCGCACATACGCGCAAGAAATCGGTTATGCCTTGGGAATGTTCCACAATCTGATCAGCGATTTGCCACCAGAAAAACTTGCCGACACCCTTCAAGGGTTCCATATTACACCACTTTATCTCCAGCATTACGAGGAAGTATTGGCGAAAACTAGGGCGCGTCAATCTGCTGAAGTTAATTATTGCTTGCAGTTTGTTAGCGATCGCCAAACCTTTGCACATATCCTAGAAAATGCCAAAGTTGAAGGCATTCTACCCCTGCGTTTGATGCACGGTGATCCAAAAATTAATAATGTCATGTTTGACACTGTTACCCAGCAAGCCGTCAGCGTCATAGACCTCGACACTGTTAAACCCGGTCTGGTACATTATGATATTGGTGATTGCTTGCGATCGGGTTGCAATCCGGCTGGAGAAGAAACTGAGAATTGGGAAAGTATTTATTTTGATACTGATTTGTGTCAGGGAATCCTAAAAGGTTATCTCTCAGTGGCAAAGGCGTTTCTGACTGAGAATGACTATGCATATATATATGATGCGATTCGTCTGATCACCTTTGAACTAGGACTAAGATTTTTTGCTGATTATTTAGCAGGGAATGTCTACTTTAAAGTTAAGCACCCAGAACATAACTTGGTAAGAGCGATCGTCCAGTTTAAGCTTACCGAAAGTATTGAATCTCAAGAAATGCAGATTCGTAATATTATTAAAGACATGAAATGAACGACCAGACATTTTCTCTGCAACCCTTCCCTTCTACAAAATCTCTGCCTAATTTGAAAATTGCAGGCAATATTGCTCGAAATGGTAATAAACTTGTCATCTGCTATGTGCTTGAAGGCGATTTAAAAGAAATTGCGTTGGCAAAGCCTACCGTTCGCGTAGCGTCTCGCACAGAAGGTATCGCTCCACCATCAAATACACGCTCACGCAAGCATGAATTGTGGAAAGACACTTGCTTTGAGTTCTTCCTTGGCATCAAAGATTCTCTACGGTATTGGGAATTCAACCTCTCCCCTGCCGGACACTGGAATGTCTATCGCTTTGATGGCTACCGTCAAGGAATGCAAGAGGAAACAGCTTTTACAACACTTCCGTTTAGCGTTCAGAATCAAGCCGACGGTTTAGCACTTGTGTTGGATGTCGATTTGAATAAAATCGTCTCGGCAAACCAAGCTATTGAAGTTGGCATTACTACAGTTATTAAAGATAAAGATGGTGAGGTGACTTACTGGGCGTTAACTCATCGAAGCGCGGAGGCTGACTTTCATCTGCGAGACAGTTTCATAATTAAATTGTTAGACTTGACCTGGAAATAAAATTTATCCTAAATATGTCGGCGTTGCTGATTGATGGGATGAATTTTGTCTCACGCAAAGGCGCAAATACTGTACCTTTAGTCTTGGGAAAAAATCTCAATTCATTCCACAAATACTAATAATTTCCAAAAGCAGGTTACCTTACCTGTTTTGAGCCAATTGAGTTTTTCACCTATTGATAATTCTTGGACACAAGTTAATAATATAGAAGAAGCAGCTTACGAAGTATTTATTTATGAAAAAGAAAAAAACTATGCTGCTGTATTACAAACGATAAATGGTGATTACAACTTATAGCAATACAACAATTTAGACCAGTTAAAGTTTTATGTAGATCATATTTATAGCCCAGATGTAATCCGAAAATACATAATTTGAATGCGATCGCCCAATATTTAGTAAGGTACAACATTTGCTCGTCTGTAATTGGGCGTTTTGAAAGCAGATTGCGATCGCTCATCGCCATAGGTTAGTTTCCCCATAGTTGTATCGGCTGTACTTCATCAATGAGGTACACTAAAAGCAGAAGTTAAACACCAGTTGTGTGATTATGTTGTCTATCGAACAACTGATACAAGAAGTATTGTCTTTGCCAAGTGAATCAAGAGCATTTCTGGCAGAAAAGCTGCTTGAAAGCCTAGAATTTGACATTGATCCAATGGTTGAGGCTGGTTGGATGACTGAGGCAAAACGGCGGCGAGATGAAATCCGCAGCGGTGCTGTTGAGCCGATACCAGGGGACGAGGCATTAGCACAGAGCAGGCGACTTCTTGAACAATGAAATATGTATTTCACCCTAAGGCGCTGACTGAATATTCTCAAGCAGTTCAATATTATGCCGAAAGTCGTGTAGAGTTAGCACAAGGGTTTATCGATGCAGTGGAAGATACAGTTTATCAAATTAGGGAGTCACCGACTCGCTGTCCACTAATCGATGAAGACGCTCGACGATGCCTGACACGAAAGTTTCCCTACGGTATTATCTATACAATCGAGCAAGACTACATTCTAATTCTTGCTGTTATGCATTGCAGTCGAGAGTCTGGATACTGGAAAAGTCGTAGAAGCCCGATGCCGTTTCAATTTGTTGAAAAGTTAGGATTGCAGTCGAGAGTCTGGATACTGGAAAAGTCGTAGAGAATAGCGATCACCACAATCCGCCAGTTTTGGAAGTAGATTGCGATCGCATTTATTTTGAGTATGAACTGGTTAGTGCATTACCCATAGCGAAGATCAGCTTTTAGCTACGTTTCACTCGATATTGAGACGATGTGATACTTCACTCAAGAAGCTATTCAATTGTTTTAAACTTGAATTACCGTCGTAAATTTGTGTGTAGCGCTCGCTCATGACACAAAACACATTGAAAGTTCATGCATTTTGGGATAAAGATGCAGAAGTTTGGGTTGCAACTAGTGAAGACGTGCCGGGATTGGTAACAGAAGCTTCTACGATTGAGTCTCTTATATCATGTCCGGGTAATTAGTTGTGATTCCCATAGTCATTGCACCCCACCCCTTAATCCCCTCCCCGCCGGCGGGGAGGGGAGACAAAACGCAGCTTTGGCGGGGTGGGGTTCTTCGGGTTTAATAAGTAATCAAGCGGACATGATATTACAGAAAAACTCAGAGAAATGATTCCAGAACTCCTTATTCTGAATAAAATTGTGCCATTCGACGGTTGAGCGATCGCGATCCTATCTGAGTTGTGAAAGTGGAGAATAGCGATCGCTACATCTAAAACGTGACGATTTTACGCCAAGTTATACTTATTGACACAATTCAGTTTTCACATGGTCTGCCAGTCGAATTGCCAAGGCGACAATGGTAAGCGTAGGATTAGCATAGCCTCCTGTAGGGAAAACAGAGCTACCTGTTATGAATAAATTAGAGATGCCGTGAACTTGACAATTTGCATCTACTACTCCTTGTTTTGGGTCATCATGCATACGCGTTGTTCCCATATTATGATGCGTACTAAGAGAAGCAACTGGACGATCTCCATCCAATTCAATCTGCAACTCACCCAGTCCTGCACTAGCAAATTCTTCTGCAAATAGGAACTGCGATCGCTTCACACTGCAAATATCTATTTCATTCCAATGATTAGTTAATTTTGCTTGAGGACAACCAAGTTTGTCTAGTTGATTACTGAGTGTCACCCGATTATCTGGATTTGGGGTTTGTTCAGTTTGGCTGAGAACTTCAAACTTTGTATATTTCTGCTCATTACCTTCATGGTCAGACCATCCTCCATGACTCAAATCAGGGAACAAATATTCTTTTTTGATATTATACTTATACCAATCAGCTACTAAATCATCAATATTCGTAATTACATTTTGCAAATGTTTAAAAACATTCTTAGGTAACTGCCCTTGTCGAACTGAAGAGAACAAAATTTTTGCAGAAGCCTTTGCTGCCGATCTAAACCTTTGATCTCTAGGATATAACAACGCGGTCATATTTAGTAATTTTTCGCGGCGCATAACTTGTTCCGTCAGGGCAAATTTTCCCATCACTGCGACATTATTCACCCGACGTAAGTCATACAAAGCCATCGAATTAAAGATTTTGCGATTTTGCGGAACAAGCATACCACAACGGATAAAAGGATGATCCATAAAGAACCTACCCACTAAATCATGTTGATTGCCTAATCCATTCTTTTGAATTCGGTTTGATAGCAACAATAAACGTGCGTTTTCAATACCACCTGCGGCTAAAATAAATACTTTGGCAACAACCCAAAACTTATTACCTGATAAACAAGCTACTTGTACACGTTTCACTGTCTGGGCTGCTTCATCTGCCTCAATTTCTACCACGTTGGCGTTGAGAAAGGTGCTGATATTAGGAGATTGATTAATTTGGTGGCGATATTCATTGGTGAAAATATCGCGTGGGCCAAACTGAAACATACTAGTAGTAACTCGATCACTTGTGAAATGTGTCCGAGGAGATTGAGCAGTTTCCCAAGCCTCAGCTTCATAAGCAAAAGAACCGAGTTTACAAACCGCTTGAGCACGTTCATAAAATGGATTCAGGTGAGATTTACTAAAAGGCCAGCCACTGTATGGTATCCAATCTCGTTTTTCAAAATCTATTTCGTCTAACGGCACATGCCTCAGACCAAGTTGATTTTTATTGATTTCAATATTCCAGACATTAGCTAGTCCACCAAATTGACGATGACGCATATCTTGCAGTGGTGGAAAAGGATCTCCAACAGTTTCACCCTCACCAAGAGATGCAGTCTCTTGATTAAATTCCATGTCGCCACTTTCTAGTAAGCAAACTTGAAAGTCTTGCCCAATTAATTCTCGTGCAAGTGTAATTCCTGCTGGGCCACCACCAACTATACAAACTTCGGTATTGATAACTTCATCTATTGGCAATTTCCGGCTATCAATCAACATTAATTTAATTCCTTTCAATCTAATTTATTATTCTTAACCACAGAAGCACATAGATAATTAATTGATGTAAATCTGTGGTTTTATTTTCATAAAATTGACTTTTGCAAGAAGTTTACCGTTTCATTCAGCCTATGAAACACTCGGTATCGCAGAACGAATTGCATTAATAAAATTTTGGGCATAATTCTGCGTTGAGAAATCGAGGGCGCGTTGTCGTGCAGCTATTCCCGCACTCTGGGCAAATTCTTGCTCGTCAAGATAGCGGAGAATTGCGATCGCTAATTTATCCGCATCGCCGTAAGGTGTTAATAGTCCATTCATGCCATCGGTAATAATCTCTGTCGGGCCGCCTGCACTGCCAGCAATTACAGGTTTACCCAGCGCCATCGCCTCAATAATCACAATCCCAAACGGCTCTTTATCTGATGCATGAACAAATACATCCATCGCCTGCACCCACTCCGGGATATTACGCTGTAGCCCAGCCATAATTACTTGGTCTTTCAAGCCCAATGCGGCAATTTCTGCTTTTAAGAAGTCCTGATAATCCGGTTCCAAATCGTGTTTACCGCCAACCACTACACAATGGGCATCGGGATACTTCTGTAAAATTTTGGGCATCGCTTGCACCAGTACATGCATTCCTTTCCATCGTTGCAATCGTCCAACAATTCCAATCAACGGCCCGTGTAAAGGTAAACCCAACTTCCGCCGTGCTTCTTCAGGAGAAGGTAAAGCATTAGGCTCAAATCGGTCTAATGCGACACCAGGATAAACTAAAGGTGTTGGTCTGTGGGGCCAAATCTCTGCCTGTGCTTGCTTGCCATCTTGCGAGAGGGTGATAATTGCCCGCGCTGGGATTAAAGTAGCGATTCGTACCAACCAAGTCTGATCACTAGGCACTTCTAGTTGATACCACACAGCAGGCAAGCCCGCCAGCATCGCCGCCAAGCCTCCAGATATATGCGTGATCCACATCCAATTGACAATTATATCTGCACGTTCGCGGCGGCCGATCGCAGCTATCCGAAAAACAGCAGCAATAAAACGGTGGATTTGGCGTAAACGTCCACTTTCCACAACTCGCGCATCAATACCGAGGGACTTTACTTCTTCTACCATCGGGCCGTCTTCTAAAAATATCACCAGCCACTCAACACCGGCATTACGTCCCTGCTGCACCAAATCCCAAAGCATCATTTCACCGCCACCTCGTTGCTCGGCTAGTGGCATTACAATAATTACTTTCATAATCTATAACTATCCTATTTAATTTGTAATAATCAGAACTCGGACTTCTTGTAGGCAATCTGAGGATTGCTATAGTATTTATGTCCTGCCATAGCCATAGCTAAAAATCCCCAAAGAATCATCCCTGCGACGCTCAACATGCCGCTACCAATAACTAACTGTGCAGAAGAACTGATACCAATGGCGCGGGCAGCACTGACAAAACTATCAAAACGACCTTCACCATAGCTGCTAACACTAATAATTAACAAAATTAATCCACCCATATAAAAGATGGCTCCAAACCAACCAAGGGTGAAAAACATATCTAAAATGCCACTATCAATTACCACTACTTCAATTTGACCAGTTTTTTCATTGACCTTCCAAATATTTCCTAAGCCGTTACCTAGACCATTAGAAAGAGCTAAACCAAGGTTTTTGTCGTAACTTCCCGATCTATCTTTAAAGCTGCCATCTTCTTGAAGATTAGAAAAAGTTTGCAAACGGGCTGCTAAAACCCCAGAAATTGGCTGAATAGTTGCTAATGGCACAACACAAATTGCCATCACCACGATTATGGTGATTAAGCGCATTTGAATCTGGGCCTTGACTGAACCCATAATCATAATTATTCCAAATAACCAGCCTCCCCAATTAGTACGTGCTTGTGTCAACAGGAAGGACAAGTAACCAACAGCTGAAGCTGGAAAAATTAAGTTTCCTGAACTAGTAAATAACAACAGTAAACCAGCTTGCATGACAGAACCAAAGGGGCCGACTGAGTGCAATGTACTCCAGACGCGCATCCCGAAAGGCACAGGGTTTCCAGAACTCATGAATAATTTTGATTGTATAAGCCAGTACCTATCCCACTCAGGAGCTACCACGAATTGATATACGCCATAAGTTCCTAAAATCAACACACACCAGAGGAATGTTCGCTGAAAGTTCTGGCGATAGCTGGGATAATCTCGCCAGTTTATAAATAAGTGAAAAGCGAAAATGATCGGACTGAGCCAATCCATCAATCCGCGTGCTACAGGGATAGGTGGATTGTAAATCAGACCGATTAGAAAGCCATAAAACACTCCGATAAAAGCCAAAACAAACGGCAAAGCCCCTTGGCGAGAGGCGCGGGGAAAGTGTCTTAAGAAAGTTCCTATGGTTACAAACACCACTAAATAAGGTGCTATGAGCATTTGACGGGTAGGGTCCCAGCCCACCCGATAGTCAACTAAGCGGGTAGCTAAGGGCGTGAGAAACCAGATCCACCAGGTAAAACTGATGTAGAGAATGGGATGCCGCAAGTATAAAAATACGCCTACTATTAAAGCTGTTACCGGGTAAATTAGGCGCAATGCGGCAGTAGCACCAGCAAAATAGCAAACTACAGTTAGTAGTATAAAGCCTGCGATCGCCATCCAACCCTGTTGCGATCGCTCTTCAGGAGAATAGCTTTCTTGTAAAAAACTATTGAAAAGTATCTGCTTAGAATTCATTCAATTTTAGACGCGCATATAAATTTGGCTGCTTGAAAGAATATTCGTAGGTTGGGTTTCGTTCCTCAACTTATGCAACTGAAACCCTGATTTTTAGGTAGGGGCAATTCATGAATTGCCCCTACCGCGTGTAGTTTTGCGTCAGTCCTATTAGAGAAGAAATTGAATTCATTATGAATTATGAATTATGAATTATGAATTGTTTATATCCTTGCCAACGCCCACGCCAGGATGCTAATAACTTCTTACCAGCCAACTGCCCTTGGCTAGGTAAAAATCTCAGCCATTGTACTAAACCTAAACTATCGCATGTACCCACGAATACTGCCCAGAATAAAAATACAATCCGGCGGATAAATGGCAGATGCTCTAATAAAACTAAGGTTTCATTATGGACTAAATTAATAAAGGCAATTTCATTAAAGTTATTTCGCTGATCTTCATCAAAACGTTGTGCCGGATAGTGATCTACAGCAACGTTAGGATCATAAATTATCTTCCAACCAGCCCGCTTTAATGCCAGAGTAAATGCCATTTCAAAGTGTACCTGCGCTCCTGCACCACGCATCCGCTTATCAAAGCGTAATTGCCCGATTGCTTGGGTACGAAAACTCATATTTACACCTTTGAGAACATCGACTTCACGAGGTTCTCCTACTCCCAGATGATGGTTGCCAATCACTCGCCCAAACCACTGCAACTGTCCGACTACTAAACGGGATTCGTCTTCTAATTTGCTGCCGTGGTGTATCCAATCACGTCCTCCCAGACCGCCGAGACGACTATCACAGGTAAAGTAAGCGGCGATGCGCTCTAACCAATCCGGGTGGGGAGCCGCATCATCATCAGTAATAGAAACAATATCGCCCTCCACTGCTGCTAGTCCGGCGTTGAGGGCTGCTACTACCCCCGGTTGTGTCACTTTCACAGTATGCAGTGGCAGTTTGTGTGCGTTGAATTGGGCGAGAAATTGCCAAGTTTCTGCATCTGTATCGCGGACAACCACTATCACCTGATCAACAGGTTTAATTTGCTCCTGTAGCGCCAAAAGGCAGCGTGAGAGGTCTTGTGGACGGCGATAAGTCGGTATGAGAACGGTGTTCCGCATTCTTGCTTAACTCCTCAAATAGATCCACATAAGTTTGTGCCATCGTAGTCCAGCTATATTGTTCTGCCACAGAGCGAGCAGCTTGACCCATCTGTTGCATCACGGCATCTACACTCACCAAAGACATCAACGCCAGAGCTAAAGCATCGATATCATCTGAGTCAGGTAAGACGATGCCACATTCTGGTGTCACTAACTCTGCACCTCCGGTAGCTGTGGCAGTAATTACTGGCAGTCCTGAAGAAAGTGCTTCTAACAATACGAGGGTGCAAGCTTCGTATCGGGAAGGAAAAACAAATAAATCTACTGAGCGCATAATTTCGGCGATATCACGTCGATATCCGACAAAATGCACGCGTTTACTTAACCCTAATGATGCTGCCAGTTGTGGGAAAGGGCTACCTTCGATATGACCGACCACCGCCAAATGTAAATCGGGAACTTTCACCAAGGCGTGCAACACTGTATCTAAATTCTTTCTAGGTGTGCGGATGTCTCCGGCGAACAGTGCTAGGGTAACGTTTTCTGGTAAACCTAATTTTTGGCGATGCCTACACCGGGCTAGGCCGGAGCTTTCACCAGGGGCAAACTCTTCTAAGTCAACGCCATTGACAATTACGCGAATCCGAGAACGCGGTACACCAATGTTGACTAATTCCTGAGCTACCTTTTCGGATACAGCTACGACAACCTGCGCTTTTTGGAAAGCCTGTTTTTCCCAACGGGCATTAAAAGCCGTAAACAGCCATTGGTAGAAACCATACAAATCGCGGCGGTTGCGGGAAATATGAACAGGCGATCGCAACCATGAACTGTGGACAAAATGTACAGCATTCACATCAGCCGCAGCCAGATTAATTGCTCCATTGATTTTAACTAAATCAATGCCAGAGCGATTTTGACGTAACCAATCTGCACTTTTTTGGGCAAATATGAAATTACGAACAAATTCTGTAGGATAGCCTTTGACTGGAATTTTAACCCAATCAACTTGACTATTGTCTTCTAGTTCTGGTGCGACTTCACTAGCTAATAATGTCAGGTGATGACCACGACGAATTGCTTCTTGAGCAACTTCGTAATTTACCCGACCTTGACCATCACCTTTTTTGATTTTATGGGTAACAATACAAAGTTTCATACACTACCTTCCTTAATAATAAAATCTCAGGCAAAGGCGGAAAGTAAGAATTAAAAATAATCTTATTCTTATTCTCTCTGCGTCTCTGCGGTTAGTTAAAAAAATTACTTTCTACAACTCAAAGAATACTGTTATATTATTCTGATATTTTCATTAACTTACTGGCTAAAAATCGGGGAGCAAAACTAAGACTAAGTGCGGCAATAGTTCGCAGATTAAACTTTTGTTTTTTCAATGCCTGCCAAAAATAAGGACGTGCTGCTGCCATCTGTTCACTTCGTAGCAAACCAATTCCCAAAGTTGTATTAGCTTCCAACCATTTCTGTTGAAAATATGTCCTAAATTCCTGTAAACGAGCGTCTTCCATAAAGACTTGATAACAAAACATTTCGCTTTTAGCTTTGCGGATTTTTGCTTGCACATCTCGACTACCACTGAGCATAGTATCAGTTTGCTCATGGGCACGATATCGCGTCAATCTTTCTGGATAGTAGTAAGCACCATAACCAGATATACAGCAAATATAGGTTAAATATAAATCCCACATACCGCCAACTTCTGAGGGAATACTATCCCAATTCACAAAAATATTGCGGATCACACAAGCTGCCGCAGTCGGTATACTTTTATCTATTAACCCAATTTTATAGAAAGGTTGATGAATTCCTGGTGTTAGTTTATCTCGCTTGTAACCGCGTGTATTTTCTTCAGTTCCAGCATCCTTAATTATGCCATCTGCATCTATGATATATTGGTCACAAAAAGCGAGAATTAACTCAGAATTTGCTTCTAGTGGTGGTACAAGCTTTGCTAAAAAGTCTTCATTCCAGATATCATCATCATGGAGACTAGCAAGATATTTACCTCGCGCCATTTTGAAGGCGTGTTGCTGATTAGCTAACATACCTACATTTTGCTGATGTCGCCAAAATCGGATGCGTAAATCACTAAAAGATGCGACAAGTGCTTGGGGGTTTTCTGAACTACAATTATCAGAAATAATAATTTCAATGTTTAGATAGGTTTGTTTTATAGCACTAGCGATCGCTTGCTTGAGATACTTTGGTCGATTATAGGTGGGGATAATAACGCTAACTAAAGGTTGTTGGTATTCTTGATGCAATGACATATTTTTCTCCCTTTATATTTCATAGGTAAAAGATGCACTATTTGATGTTTTGACTAAACTAAACTTATTTAGCTTGAGGGATGCTATATCTATATAAACTTTTCGCTCTAGAAGGAAATTCAGCTATTGTTTTTGCATAAATTGTTCGCAGATTTTTTACATGAGTATCCATTGTAAATTCCTTCATCAATAAAGCATGACCTTGTTCACCCATATATCGGCTTTTTTGATTATCTATATACAACTCATTAATGGCATCAGTCAGCTTTTGGATATTATTACTTGGAACAAGAATACCCGTTTCTCCATCTCGTAAATGTTCTGGAATCCCTCCGACTGCACTACCAATTACAGGTCGATAACGAGCATAAGCTTCTAGAGTTACAAGACCGGCAGGTTCAGGCCAAACACTGGGAAAGATGACTGCAAAACACTGTTGATAAAGTTTATTTATTTTATTGCGATCGCACCAACCATGCCAAGTGATCCGGTTATTCAATCCGAGGGTGTTTGCTAACTTTTCTAACCGTGGTCGTTCCCAGCCTTCACCTGCGATATCAAGTTGAATTTGTGGGTCTGTATGTATTAAGGTTTTGAGTAACCATTCCAGACCTTTATCAGAAACAATCCGTCCCGCAAACAAAATTCTATGATTTTGGTGGACTTCTAAACTTAGGGGTGCAGTTGCTATTTGTGGTATAGAGATTCCACAGTGTAGCGTTACAGTTTGTTCTGGGGGTACACCATTTTGAATCAATTGTTGCCGCACATATTCGCTATTAGCAATGAAAGTAATTTTTATCTTTTTTAAGACATCTAAAAAATGATGAGTAGTTTGAAGTTCTTTAAGAGTTCTTAATGGTTTACGGCTACCACATTTATCTACTAATTTACCCCGGATACAACCTAAGTAAGAGAAGTTGCGATCGCAGATTGTCCGCTGCTCTGCTAAATATTTTGTGCCACTAGGACAGTAGAATGAGTGATTATGAACGCTGAATATGGTAGGACATTCGCCTGTAAGCTGCAATAGCAAATCTGGGCTGTGAATGTGCAGCAATTTGAACTGGCTTTGATCTACATTATTGAGCGATTTTATCACGCGATCGCTAACATCATGTGGTCGATGTTCAAACAGAGAAGCTAAATAAGTTTCAACACCTCCGCCTTCACCTACCTCAAAATTAGAGCATTGGTAAATCAGGTCTTGATCAAATATTTTCTGGTACATGTTTTCCGTTATTGTTCAGCAATACCATTTCACCAAATCCCTGATATAGATACATAGGTAGTGGCGTAGAGATGTACGTCCCTACAGCCGATTTATCTGTTGCAAATATTTGGGAAAATTGATTTAATTTTAACTAAATTTTGGATATTGTTTCTAATCTGATTGCCTTACTTCATACTGCATCTGATGATATTTCCACAGCTTACCTTTGAGTTCTAAAAGTTCTTGATACTTACCTTGCTCTACTATCCGTCCGTGTTCTAAAACTACAACTTTATCTGCTTTAGAAATGGTAGAAAGACGGTGAGCGATCGCAATAACTGTTTTACCAACAGATAGCTTTTCTAATGAATCTTGAATTAAGCGCTCAGATACAGAATCTAAGGCGCTAGTTGCCTCATCCAAAATTAAAATTTCTGGGTTCCGCAGTAAAGCACGCGCAATCGCAATTCGCTGTCTTTGTCCTCCAGATAACCGGACACCCCGATCTCCTAATTGGGTATCAAAACCTTCGGGCATTTCCAAAATAAATTCTAGTGCATTTGCTAGTTTAGCAGCTTCTTGAATTTGCTCATTAGTGGCTTCTGGAGTCCCGTAAGAAATATTTTGCCAAACATTAGTATTGAAGATAAAAGTATCCTGACTGACGACAGCTATTTTGCGACGGAGGGAGTTAATTTCAAACTGCCGGACATCAATTTCATCAATGTAAAGATATCCATCTGTAGCATTATAAAATCGGGGAATTAAATCAGCAAGGGTTGTTTTCCCAGCGCCAGATGCTCCGACTAATGCCGTCATTTTCCCCTTTTCAATAGTCAGGGTAATATTATGTAGCACTAGATTTTTATCATCATAGCCAAAATCTACAGAGACTAAATCTATTGACCTTTTTAAACCTTTAAACTCAACTTTGCCATTTTGAAAGTAATATTTATCATCGCTTTTCAACAGATTTTTAATGTTGTCTGCTGAACCATGTAAAGTGCTGAGATATGCTCTCGTGCCATTAATATCTTGAACAAATGGTATGAAGCGAAATAGCACAAAGAAAAAGGTTAGCAAAGAAGCAACTTGTAGTGTTCCGTTGGTAACAAGGCTAGTGAACGCCAAAATAATCATTCCGATCAATACCGTAGTTGCTACACCTTCGGCAATTGGCTTAACAAGTGTCCAAGTGAACACAACTTTCGTTGTAGTACTTATTACCTTATCGCTAGCTTTGTAGTAACGCTGACGCTCAAATTCTTGGGTACCACACGAGTGAACAGTGCGAATGCCATTAATAAATTCTATGGCTGTTGATGTAAAATTAGCATTAGCAGTTGTCATGCCAAAACTTGATTCTCTGACTCTAGCGTTCAGATTAGACAAGCCTACACCTAAAAGTGTAAATAGTAATGCTGATATCAGCGTCAGTTGCCATGATATCAAAAACATTGATATTAAGTAGACAAAGGTTGTTAGTCCTCTAGTTACTAAAAATGCTGCGCCACTGAAACCCTGTCTGATCCTTTCGATTTCTGTGGTAATTGTGTTAATTAGTTCACCAGAACGAGTTTTGGCAAAGTAACTTAACGATAAGGATTGTAACTGTTCAAAAATTTGTTTACGTAAGCGGTCGGCAAGATGTAGTTGAGATAATTCAGTATAGACTTGAGAAAAATAATTGAAGGTGGCACGTAACCAAGTACTTAATAAAATCAGCAAAGATACGCGATAGAGACGATTAATTGCCGATGTCTTAGCTCCCAGAATCCAAATATCAAACCAGCCTATTCCTGTTTGGACAGGTTGAGCATTAGGACTGGTTAAGCTTTGCAAAAAGGAAAGTAAAAAACCAATACTCACACCTTCAAAAGTTGCCGCCAGAACCGAAAATATTAGAGCTAAAATTGCAATTTTGCGAAAGTGTTTAAATTCTTGTAATATCAAATAGTTTTCCTGCCAGAAGCTGGTAGCTTTGAGCAGATTACCGAGTGGTTGAGGAAGCTTGAAATGCATGGATTTTTCTAACAATAATTTTGCATGTAATACCAATTACCTGTGAGATTGCATAGAACAAGTTGCTGTTGCTCAGAGCAAGTTGTCTCACCAAGCCTGATTTTGTGCAATTTCACAAATAATTGGTTTAATAATTTTGAATTTTGAATTCTCAAAGTGTTTGGCTATCCAGATGTAACAGGTGAGACTGTGCCTCTACTTCCCATGAAGCCGTAATTTCTGGTAGTTTATTTAGCTGTATTGCATCTTCCAAAGTCCAACAACAAGATCCGGTCAAACTCATGTCACCCCGCAGCACATTAAATAACTGTGGTAAATTGTCAAGACCGTATTTATGCATCCAACGCCCTAGCGGTGTGATGTTGTGCTTTGTAGTTGTGCAAAACCTCATCGCCCCAAAGAGTTTACCCCGTTCTCCAACACGCCACTCACGAGAAAAAAGTGACCCTGGCGAGTAAGCCTGCATTAATACAATCAATCCCAACATGACTGGACTTACTAATAGCAGCAAAACGAAAGCAGCAATCCAATCAATTAGTCGTTGTAATTGTCTCCAGGGTTGGTTAGGTAGTTTATTGCCAGCAGGTATGCTTAGGAATATTGGTTTTTGAGCTTCTTCACATGCATCTGCCCAAAACCTGAGCAAAGCCTCACCCAATTTTGGATCTATGCTTACCAAACTTACAGGAGAATGTTGTAAGCATTCTACTAGCGATCGCTTACTATCTAATGAAGGCAGATATGGTTGTTTAACTCGTCCAGGCGGCTTCACCAACAGCTTACCCCGTCGCCACTGGAGTGTGCAGTACTCAGAGCGATTACCTTGGTGTTGCTGGGTTAGATCATATAAATTCTTTGAAGTTGGAATTATTGAAGCTGTCATATGTCTTTGGGATTATACAGGAGTGAATTGCTGAGGAGTTATCAAAGGCTATCAATGCCAAAGACCCAAATCCGCATCTTGTTGTAAGTCCAAAAAGTTGGAGATATTCGTAATTCGTAATTATGTCATGTCCGCCTAATCACTTGTAGGGTTCTCGCTTGGATGCAGTACAGTTTTGACCTCTCTCCAAACCTCTCTCGTAAAAGGAGAGAGGCTTTGAGTCTTACTCCCCAACGCTAGTAGGGGAGCCAGTGCGTTGGGCGGCTCTGCCGACTTGTCCCTTGCGCGTCTCCCCTTCTCCCAAAGGGAGAGGCTAGCGCCAAGGGAGAAGCACCTGGCGTAAGGGGTTGGGGGTTAGGTCTGTATTGGACTCAACTGCAAACTGCGATATTAAAAAACTCTCCGCATCAGTCTAAACAATGAGTCTTTAAGCGAACATGATCTAGTCTGAAACAAAGCTACCTGTGAAGTTGGGGGTCTTAAAACCTATGCTTAATTACGAGCAACTTTACTATTAATATTCATGGGCAAATCATGATTTTCCGGAAACTACTGACAGTAGAGAAGTGTAGAGGGAAATTACCCATGAATCTATATCTACGTTTAATTACGCTGAGGTGTTCATTGTGTCGATAGATTTACCAAAACCAGTCCACTCTTGTCTTCTAACCTTTTTGGAAGTGCTTTAATCTCTAGAATATAAGACTATGTAGAAATAGCGATCGCTCAAATAAATTCTTTATTTACTCTTTAAAGAGCCAGTGATTTCTCTGATAATCCATAAAGATAGCATAAATATACTGAATTTTTCCTGATCGCAACAAAATTAAATTTTGATTATTACCTCGTTCCCAGTCGGAGACTGGGAATGCCTATTTTGAGGCTCCGCCTCCCTGACTCGCGGCAGAGCCGCAATGAGGAGCATTTCCAGCCAGAGGCTAGAAACGAGAAAAATGCAAGATCCCCGACTTCTCTAAGAAGTCGGGGATCTATCATCTAGCGGTACTAGCTATTTTTCCACAGCTTGGCGTAGAGCTAATTGCTGTTGTTTGATATTGGGTACGTAATTAATGCTAGAGTTTGATACACCATTAGCTACAACCCCAATCAGATTTAACTTACTTAACATGGCTGTCGCTTGAGTCAGCTGACTTCGGGTCACAATACCAATGCTTGCCACCATGACCACGCTACGACAAGATGATGCGGTAAGCATGGCATCCACCAAGCCGAGAACTGGGGAAGCATCTATGAGTACCAAATCATAGTTTTCCTCAAATGCTGCCATTAATTGCATCATCCGAGGGGAACTCAACAGATTAGCTGGGTCGGCAGGTTTGGGGCCAGCAGTCAAAATATCGATGTAGGCGGAACCTGAGTATTGAAGACTAATTTGGTTGGGTAGAGTTGCATCACTAGCCAATAAAGTTGAAAGCCCCTGTTCATTAGGAAGATTCAGTTGTTCGTGCAGACTGGGATCACGTAAGTTGGCATCAATTAGCAACACCTTTTTGTGTAAACGGGCAGCACTCATTGCCAAACCCAACGCCAAGGCTGATTTACCCTCATCGGCTAAAGCTGAGGTGATCATCAAAGATTTTAAATTAGTAACAGTATTTAAAAGTTCAATGTTTTTGTAAATCAGATCCAGCGATTCCCAACGCGGTGGAGATTGCAATACCTGAATTGTCCAGGGAGCGAGAACTTCTGGCTTACCAAAAGGCAACTTGATCATTGATTCTTTAGGTTTGGCTGGCGGTAACTTGGGAGTTGTTCCCAACAACGGCATGGCCATTTGCTTCTCTAACTCAGCAGTGGTGTGAACTGCATCATCAGCCGATTCCCGAATAAAGGCAGCAATGCCTCCTAACATGAACCCAACCACAGCACCTAACAGCAAGTTCTGCTGGAGATTGGGGCCTAATTGTCCGCCTTTTTGAGGTTCTTCTACAACTTCCCAATTAAATCCACCCTTGGAAAGTTCTTGCCGCAATTGCTGTTCTGCTCTTAAAAGCTGCTCTAATCTTTCACGACTAAATTGCAACTGCGGTAGCATCCGATTGTAATAAGCCAACAGAGGCGGGAAGCGTTTAATTTCAAGACGCAGCTCGTTTTCTTTCTGAGCCAAAGTTTGATCGCGAGCAGTTAAAGCAACTATAGTGGTCTGCGTTTCTACTAGCTGACCAGCAAGGCTGAGATCAATTTGCCCAAGCTGTCCTCGTTCGAGAAGAGAATCTCCCGAAGTGAATCCACCATTAGACTTTCCGCCTAAAGTTCTTCCTACCTCTTGTTGCAATAATTCCTTCTGGCTCTGAAGCTGTTCTTTGAACTTTTGCACACTCGGAGTTTGATCTGTAAAGCGTAAGCGTTCCTGTGCTAGTGCGAGTTCGGTTTTTTGGATTTCGTTCAGTAAGCCTTGATAGCGAGTAGACTGACTCAGACGAGAAGCAACTAGAGCATTTTGAGGAGAACGGTTAAGTTGTTCTTCTAAAGATTTTTGACGTGCTAAAGCTTCCCCATATTGAGCGCGAGTTGTCTGTCTTTCTTGGGCAATATTGTTCAAAGCTGTCTCAATCGCTTTGGCCTGTGACTCTGGATCAATTAAGTTCTGATTTCTGCGAAACCTTTGTAAATTTGCCTCAGACGCATTTACCTCTTCACTGGCTTTACTTAACTGTTCCCTGATAATTTGCAGACCTTTTTGTAAACGCGAATTCTGTTGATCTTTGTTATATTCCACATAAACTTGTCGAATTGCACTCAGAACTTTTTGTGTCTTTTCTGGATTTCCAGCAGTGTATTCCACTTGAAAGATTTTAGTAGCGACATTATCTTCTTTGCTCCTTAATTGAGTTAAGACCAAAGAAGCTTTAATCTCACTTGAACTTATATCTGGATAATCAGACTGAAGTTTATCAACTGCTTTTTGGATCAGTCCCGAACTCTGCATCAAGTTAAGCTGGGTTGCAGTATCTATAACCACATTAGAGTCAGTAAACTGGTTGTCTAACCCAGCACCTTCTGTCTTACCTTGATAGTTAGGTTCTACTAGCAGTTGCATTGAACTTTTATAAGTAGGTTTTGTCTTAAAAGTTACCACACCAGCAAGAGCGATAGAAGTAATAAATACTGCCAAAAACCAAGGAAATCTCCGTATAAGTACTGCAAATATTTGTCCGTAACCTAGTTCACTTTCAGAAGCTGGAGTTAAATGAGGATTTAGACTAGTTTGAACCACTTTTATTATCCTTGTCTTTTCTACGAAAGGCTATGCCAACGAGACTTACGCTAAGAGATTCTCCGAAGAATACCTATTTTTTTTAACAAACCGCCAAGAGGAGAGAAAATAAATAGGTAATCTTATAGTGGAAAGAGATTCAGAAATCAAATGAATAATTGATGCACGCCACAAGCTTGGTTAATAATTTGCTCAACTTTCCCAAAGAATGCTTTCTCTGAAAAGTTTGCTACTGCATGATTACGGATGCGATCGTAATCCCAAGAAATGCCCTTGGCTTCTAGTAATGCAATTTGTAAGGATTCGGGTGTTTGCCTTTTGAAAAAGACTCCTGTTTCACCTAATATTTGAGTATCTAATACTCCACCTGCTCCATAGGCTATGACTGGTGTGCCACTAGCATTAGCCTCTACTGGAACTAATCCGTAGTCTTCTAGGGCTGCGACAATAATAGACTTGGCTTTGGAAAACAAGTCTTTGCGGGTTCTATCACTTACGTGTCCCAAGAACTCAATATTTTGTAATGCTTTGGATTTTAACCGTGCTTGTTCTGGTCCGTCACCTGATATTAATAACCGCCATCCTAGCCAATTGAAAGCTTCCACTATTATATCAAGACGCTTATAACTGATCATCCGGGCTGAGGCCAGATAATATTCATCTTTTATATCTGAAAAAAGAAATTTACTAGTATCAATTGGATAGTTCACCATCATTGCCTTTTTGCCATAAATATTTTCAATACGGCGGGCAACAACACTGGAATTAGCAATATAGAGGTCAGGTTCCTGTGCATATTTCAGGTCTACCTTTCTCATTACTTGGAAAACTTGTTCGATTAAAGGAGCAAAATATCTATAGTCTCCGTACTCTCTTAAATAAGTTGCTGTATCCCATAAGAAACGGGTGACATTATGGCAAAAACAAATGTGGCGGGCATTGGGGTTTTTTCGCACTGCTTTGGCGAAACTGGTGCTACTGCTAATAATTAAATCGTAGTCTTGCAGATCCAAGGCACGAAAGGCAGGAAAATATAGAGGAGCCATCGACCTGAAATATTTTGCTGCACAAGGAATCTTTTGCAAGAAAGTTGTATTAACTATGCGATCGCCTAGATCAATAGTTTTTTCTGGATCGTACAAAGATGTGAAAATATCTGCTTCAGGATAGCGCTTACAAAGCAGTTCAAACACACGCTCTGCCCCACCTCGCTGGGTTAAATAATCATGGACTAGAGCAATTTTCATGAATTTGACCTAAAGTTTCGATCAGGTTTGTTTGAACGCTCCCCAGCAAGTTACTATCAACAACTTTAGTGTCCCACAGTTAAATCGGCGGTTAGAAACCGCGTCTACACGAGGCTTTACCCACCTCCGTGGGTTAAGAACCCTTGATTTTGTATCAGTCCGCGCAGGCGGACGAGAGTTTGTGTAGCCGCGAATTCTATTCGCCCTGACTCTACGCCCCTACAGTCAATTCATTTCTTGCAAATATTTTTGGAACCGATATTAAGGACTTCCAACAAATAAATTATCCAATCTTGTGGGGTGGGCATCTTGCCCGCCTTTGGCTATGGGCTCTCGTGTCGCCCACCCCACAAGAAGTAGTTGAGTATTTTTTTATTTGTCAGTCCCTTACCCAACTGCTACCAAGATTTTTTCTGGGGCGAAATAAGTGTTTTGCTCAGTTCGTAGTTGGTCGCATAGTCTGCCTTCCGGTAGTTCTACATCCTCGTATGTGAGGACTTGATCTTTAGAAATATCTCGTTTTAGGCGACACCCTTCAGCTAAACCAATTGGTAGGAGATTTTGCTGTTGGACGATATCGGAATTCTCACATTGTCCGTAGGTCATGTAGTAGCCGATGCCATCTAAGGTTTCTCCTGCTTTCAGGTCGATTTTGGCGGTGGTGACAACATCTACTAGCGGGCCTGCTAATGGAGACATGACGGCATCACCGAATAGGACAGCACGCGCTACGGACAGGGGAACTTCAAAATGACAGAGGTGATAAGGAGTATAGAAGCTGTAAAGAGGGCCTTCGCCTAATTTGTATAAGTTGAGATAGTGGCGTTGCTTGGGGTCGTCATGAGTGGCAAATACATATACGCCTGGGCCAGGTTTTGCTCCAACTACATAATCGACAATGCCGCCCAGTTCCTTGAGTTGTTCAACATCATATAACTGGGTCATTTCATCGACATAACCGTTGAAGTCATATCCCAGCATTCCCCGTTTGGCGACTTTCATCCCTGTGGCATTGGCAACGATCGCTTGCTCAAAGGAAATTTTGGTTCCATCGGCAAAGCTAGCCACCATGTGAGGCTTTTGACCCCAACGTTTAGCAAATCCTTCCTGGGTAGTGGGATTGCGATAGGGGTCTTGGAGTCCTTTAATGTTACCGCATAATAACGGAGTTAAACCAATGCTTTTCACAAAGCGGTAAAGGTTCATTTGTACCCCTGGCTGATCACCATCACAAGCGCTGAGAATAACGCCTGCTTTGTCGGCATACACTTTCAGGATGGGGCCAATGGTGCCGTCGAGTTCGGCATTCATCATGATCACATGCTTGCAATGAGCGATCGCTTCCATGACGATCTGAGCGCCAAATTCCACTGCACCTGTGACTTCGATTAATGCATCAATGCCCTCAGCCCGACACAGTAACTTAGCGTCTTCTGTGACTGCATATTTACCGTTAGCGATCGCATCTTCTAATTCGCTGACAGTTGCAACAACTTGAATATCTTCAATTCCGGCTTCCGAATAAGCTTGTTTAGCTGCCTCAATCTGGCGATTGGAGATAGCTACTAACTCCATTCCTGGCACGGAGTTGACAATTTGGTTGGCAATTCCTCGACCCATAAAACCAGCACCAATCATTCCCACTTTGATAGGATTTCCTGCTGCTGCACGGGCTTGTAAGGCGCGATCGATAATAATCATGAACTAAACTCCTTTTTGGAACTGTTTATTGTGATACAAATTCTCGATAATTTTGCACTTAATAATTTGTTACAGCTAAATATTAAGTACATTTTCACGGGAAATTGCTGGCTCGTCTACATGAGACTTAACCCACCTTTCCTTGCGGAATGCTACGTGAAGGTGGGTTAAGAACCCTTGATTTTGTATTAGTCCACGGAGGTGAACTTGGTTTGTATAGCCAAGCTAGTGCGGTCTTCTCTACGAGACGCTGCGCGATGGGGGTTTCCCCCATGAGCAACTGGCGTGCGATTTCTAATCGCCAGCGTCAAGTACTAACTAGCTGTTTGCTAGATGCTATAGAAGCAGTCTGTTTTTTCTGGCTGTGATTTTCGATAATTTGCTCCACAGCATTTCTGTAGGCTTGGGCAAACTTTTCTTTGGTATGATTTGCTCTTGCATATTCCCATGCCTTATTAGACATCAGCTTTAGGTCTTCAACAGGCAAATTGGAAATATTTCTAACTTTCGCCTTAATTTCTTCAAGGGAAAGATTCTCGAAAATCACACCAAAATCATGAACATCCACACCAGATTCATAGCTCAAAATCGGAATTAATCCGGCTTGCAAGCTAGTTATTACTGCTCCTGCCTGTCCTTCAGAAACGGAAGGATAAACAAGTCCCAAACAATTATTTGTAACCTTTAAAAAGTCAGGGCTGCTAACATCAATCCAACCATAGGTGTGAATGTTGGGTGTTTCATACAGTTCTTTATAGAAAGCTTGCTCAAATTCTTTGTCGTTACTTACCGGGCCACAAACTGTTAAATGGTATTCCGGCATTTGGGCAAAGGCATCTAAAACTAAGTCTAATCCTTTGAGGACTAAAGCACTACCACCAAACCACAGAAAATTCTTTCTTACCGCTTCAAAGTCTTTCTCGGCGGGAGAGGGATAAACGAGTGACGAAGAAATAGGAATACGATACATTGGTTTGTTCGCATATTTGAATGTATCAACTGTGAAATTGTTGCCTAATACGGTAGCATAATCGGCATATTCAATTCCCAAGTTGGGCGTTTCAAATCGCTGTGGACGTAGGGTAATACCTTTGCGCTGTTGGAGTTCTAGAAGTCTGTTGCATTCAGCTGCATTGCGAAACACCATATTAGCAATGTCAACGTGGAAAATCTTGATGCAATCTTTATTCAGTTTTGGTGCAAGCGCTTCTAGACGATGACGGATATCAATGAAAAATGCGTAGTCTTTTTGAGGAACGAATTTATCATTGTGGAATTGGATAACATCAACGTTATAGCCCAGGTCTAAAAAAGTTTGGGCGATTAGTAGACATTCCCAATTCCAACTCTGGTCATTGGGGATAGGCTGACCTGGTTTTATGAGAAATGGTTCAATCCGATAAGAAAGAAGTACATTTCCTTTGGAAGGCTGTTTAGGCTTCAGGGAAACAACCTGTAAGGTCTTAGCGTAATTGATGCGAGCTTGGACTTTTTTGGAGACGAAAGAGATAGTATTTTCGACACGAGATAGAATATTATTTGCCATTTTTTCTACCTATATTAATGATTTTGCTCTCACATAAAAGCGCAGAGAAAGAGCCTATAGTTATCTGGAAGCTGTACCGCCAACAGTCATCATTCTCAACAAAGGCCAATTTAAATCTTTCTCAGATATTTCAGTCACATCTAGAGGCCAATCAATATTAAAGAATGAGTCGTCATAGCGTAAACCTCTTTCATACCCTGGCGTGTAAAATTCACCCACTTGATATACGACTTCAGTCTCATCAGTGAGTGCTTGATAGCCATGAGCAAACATTTCTGGAACATACAAGGCGCGGCGATTTTCTGGAGTTAGTTCTACACCAATGTGTGATAAGAAGCTAGGAGATTCAGGACGCATATCAATAATTACGTCATAAATTGCGCCTTTAGTACAGCGAATTAATTTTGTTTCTGCTGCTGGAAGAATTTGATAATGCATTCCCCTGAGAGTGCCTTTTTTGTAGTTAAAAGACAGGTTACATTGAGCAACTGTTGGCTTTAATCCGTGTGCTTCAAATTCTTGAGCGCAAAAAGACCGAGCAAAAAAACCACGGTGGTCTGGCTTTTCTTCTAAGTCAATAATGAATGCATCTTTGAGTGCGGTTTCGGTGAAAATCATATAATTCCTTTGAGATTAATGTTGAGTACAGAAAATACTTGCTAACTGCTTAGTGTTTGCGCCAGAAAATAACAGTAATGAACGGGGATTTAATAACCTACGAAAGGGTACTAAGTCGAAACTTTAACTGTATCTGATGAAGAACGTAACTCTGCTCTGGGATAAGTATCATCCCAGTATTGGGTGCAGAGGTCTGGTCGTTCGGGAGGGTTGGCGGTGTAACAAAAGAATAGCGCTGATCGTTCTTCTGTGCGAACTCTGCCGTGATGCAAAGCATTTTTCGTATCTACAAGAATGACTGTACCTGCTGGGCCTGGGCAGGATTTCCAAGCTGATTTGGGGATGACTGGTTTTACTTCTTCATCATCGATACCCAGATAGCCTGACTTCCAAAGTTTGTAATAAAGTCGAAAATAATTCCAACTAAATAGGGAAGTTAAAGAGCGCGGAATGTATTCAAAAGGCCCAGCTTTTTGTTCTACATCATTCAAGTAAATAAAGATTTTGATAATGCGACGGTCTTCTGCATCGCTATGCCATAGTAATGTCCCAAACTGATGTTTGCTCTTGAAATCCTTGCGTAAATGTACACCATGAAAAGCAACAGGAAGACCAATATAATTTTCGATGATATTGAGCAGTCTTTTCTCTATCGCCCAAGCATAAAATTCTGGTAAAGCTGTAACTGTGGAAATTTGTGGTAACTTTTCATCTAGATGGTCGTTGTTGGGATTTTCCATCTGAGACAATTGATGGTAAGCAGCTTTGAGCAGTTCGGAGCTAGAGTTTAACCCTAAATCTGCCAATGTTGTGACGCAAACGCCATCTTTTTTGAGAGCATTAAGGATGTTGCGATCGCATCCTTCCAATGCTGGCAAATTTCTGCTATGCTTCAACCGAGATACGTAGTATTCAAAGTCAGAAGACAGTGTAGATATTTTGCGTTTAATTGCACTAAACATGTCGTACATCCCTTCTAGTTTTGATGTATATTTGTAAGTAATTTAGTAGCTTATGGCTTATAGCTTTGCACTTCTTGAGTAGATATTTCACTTGATTCTGCTAATCCTAACTCTTTACAAACCATCACGTCAAAAGCACACAAACTGACTAAAGCCAAAAATGGAACTACTGTTTTGATGGCGGACATAGGCCATCTTCTTAAAGCACCTAAGAAAACTTTTAAATTGACTTCTTTACCGTTCTGCAAAAGCATCCGCCTGCAAAACTGCTTAGAATATCCATTCTCTTCCAGTTTCAAAATCACTTCGGGTATGTGTTTGTATTGCATTAACAGTGCAGATTTTGGTTCTTTCTGCCAATAACTCACACCAACAACACATTCCAAATAAGTTTCTTTAGTGACAATTACACTACCATTAGCAGCACAATATCCAGCTAAATATGCTAAAGATATCCAGTTATTCTCAGCGTCTTGCCAATTTTGTAAAGCGCGTTTTACTAGGTCAGTCCGGTAGATTGTAGCAGTCAGAAAAATAACTGCACCGACACTTTTTGATAAACAATGTTCAAATATAGCTTTACCATCACCATCACCATCTTCACTATCTATATCAAACCAGCGATTACCAACAATTTTTGGTGGATGAACTGGTTCACCAGTAATTTGGTTCCGACCGGAAAAGTTGAGGAACAATAATGATAAATCTTCATGCTGCTTGAGTTTGCTAATCACATAAGCAATGGCTCTATCTTGAATTGGATCATCATCACCAATTGTCCAAACATATTTTGTTATTGTAGAATTTAGGCAATACATAATATTTTTGACTACGCCTAAATTCTTTAAATTTTTATTTGATTTAAATGTAATATTGCTAAGTGTTCCTTGCCATTTTTGGATCACCTCCTGAGTATTATCTGTTGAACAATTATCAGAAACTAAAATTTCACAGTCATCTTCAAAACCTTTAATAGCTTGAGCCAGCCATGCTAACTGTTTATCAAGTAACTTAGCACGATTATAAGTCGGTATAGCAATGGTCAGTAATTTATGCATGGTAATAAATAGTAGTCAATAAAATTGGTATATAAGTGGTTATCGCCAAGAACCAGTGTTAACAGGAATTTGGCAATTAACACACTAAATTATCGGCTAGTCTCTAGTTGCTTGGGTGGAAAAAGAATTGCCCAAGCTGATATGCTTAACAAACGCAGGTAAGGAATAAATATCTTTATTGTCAAGAAAGGCCAACGTTTTAAAGCACCTAATAAGATTTTCAAGTCAGTTTTTTGTTGGAAATTCTGCCAAATCATTTCCTGACAAAATTTCTGAGGATATCCTACCTTTAGTAGTTTTATATAAACTTCAGGTATGTAAGCATATCGCATTCTAAAGTTCCATGTTGGGTCAAGATCCAAAAGACTAGCGCCCATAGTACATTCTAAATAAGTGTCTTTAGTGACAATGATACTTCCATGAGCAGCGCAAAACGCAGTCCAATATGCTTGAGATGCCCAATTACTAGTAGCAGATGACCACTTTTGTAAAGCTTGTTGTACTATATTTGTGCGATAAATTGCTGCTGATATAAAAAGTACACCACCAAAATTTTCGTTCAGATAACCTTGGAATACAGCTTTACCATCAACTCTTGGCTCGTCGTTATCACTATTTAACCAGCGTTCTACAATAAGTTGACCTGTTCGTTTTTCGCGACCAGAGAAGTTTAAAAACATTAGCGCTAAATCTGAATGTTTTTTTAGTGTTGTTAACACATAATCTAGAGTTCTCTCCTGAATTGGATCATCATCACCAATTGTCCAAACATATTTACTAGTTGGGGTTTTCAAACAACAAGCAATATTAGCCATTACCCCGATATTTTCACTATTTTTGTTTGACGTAAATCTTACATTACTAAGAATTATCTGCCACTTTTTAATGACTTCATGAGTATTATCTGTAGAGCAATTATCAGAAATAAAGATTTCACAGTCAGACTCAAACCCTTTAATAGATTTAGCTAACCAAGTCAGTTGTTTATCTAGAAGCTGGGCACGATTGAATGTAGGAATGGCGATAGTAAGCAATTTATTCATATTAAACTCAACTCTGTAGTTAATAAGAACCAGAACTAACAACAGCTTAGTAATTAGCAAGCTGCTTTCCAGTCTAATTTTTTATGCTTTGGTGGCAGAAACTTTATCAGAAATGCGCCTTTTAATTATTATTTAAATATTGTCTATCATCATCACAACAATTAAATAATTAGTAATAAGAGGCATTTCCTTGCTTCTGTTTAGTAATTACGACGCTATTAAAAGCCTATCAGGAATAGGAGATGGATAAATTTTTACTTCAGGAATTGGCACTACAAACTGTCCCCCCCACTCACCAATAAATGCCATTTGTTCCATAATTTCCTCCTTGAGATTCCAAGGTAAAATTAGGACATAATCTGGTTTGGTTTCGCGGATTTTGTCTGTTTCAAAGATGGGAATATGAGTTCCAGGTAGAAATAAGCCTTGCTTGTAGGGACTGCAATCTACTGTGTAATCGATAAAATCTTTACCAATCCCACAGTAATTGAGCAACGTATTACCTTTGGCTGGTGCGCCATAAGCAGCGATTGATTTACCTTCTGCTTTAGCCGTCAAGAGAAAATTTAATAGCTTGTGCTTTGTTTCTTTGACTTTTTCGGCAAATGTAATGTAAGTCTCTATCCGATGCAGTCCAGCAGCAATTTCTTTTGCTTTCAGATGGCTAACTTGTTCACTAATACTAGGATTCTCAGCGTGGTCATGTTTGGCATAAATTCTTAGTGAACCACCATGAGTTGGTAATTCCTCTACGTCAAAAAGTTGCAAGTTGTGTGCTGCAAAAATTTTTTCGATAGCGAGGAATGAGAAGTAAGAAAAATGCTCATGATAAATCGTATCAAACTGATTTTCTTGAATGAGTTGTAAAATGTGAGGAAACTCCATCGTCAAAATGCCATTGGGTTTGAGGATGAGTTTGATCCCAGCGATGAAATCGTTTATATCGGGTACATGAGCTAAAACATTATTGCCTATTAAAAGGTCAGCTAATTTTCCTTGTATTACGAGTTCTTTGGCAGTTTCAACTCCAAAAAACTTGTTGATACTAGGAATGCCTCTGCCTTGGGCAACCTTGGCGATATTTGCTGCTGGTTCTATTCCTAAAACTGGGATTCCCTTTTCTAAAAAATATTGCAGTAAGTAGCCGTCGTTGCTGGCAATTTCAATAACTTGATTATGATGATTAAAGCCAAACTTTTCTACCATCATATCGGTGTAAGCTTTAGCATGTTTTAGCCAACTTACCGAGTAGGAAGAAAAGTAAGCATAGTCACTGAAAATGTGATCTGGAGTTTCAAACTCTTCTAATTGAACTAAGAGGGTATCTTCAGAGACATAAGCATGGAGAGGATAAAATTTTTCGGCATTATTTAGCTGTTCTGCCCTAAGATAAGCATTGGCTAAAGGTGACATTCCTAGATCAATAAAAGTTTGATGCAGAGGTTGACCACTGAAACGACATTTTGCGATCGCCATAATTTTCAACTCACTGATTGTAAATAATTGGATGGATGAAATAAGTCCGAATCAAATATTATTAATTTCGTAAATATTGATGTTATTAGTGTGTAATTTTTGATTTCATAGGTTCGTAGTTTGCACTTTAGTGCTAAAGCAAAAACTACGAATAATTCCTCTGATTAAATTATTCTTTACACACTAATCGCAAACTTTAGTTACTTTTTATTCCAGAAGAAATCTTTGTCAATTTGCTCTGTACGAATCAGATACTCTAGCTGTTTTAAGCGGGTAAATCCTCTAAACAAGAAGGTATCTTCAGCCATATGTATTTGACTGAATAAATCAAATAGCTGCTGGGCACCAAGTCGGGCATTCCAATCACATTTAAATCCGGGTAGGATTGTGTTGATTTTCTCGAAGGATACCCGATAGCTGCGGTTATCTGCGCCGTTGTCACCAAAAGACAATTTACAATCTGGGAAAATATCAGCAATAATTTCCGCGATTTCTTTGACGCGATAGTTGTTTGCGGTATCTCCGACGTTGAAGATTTGGTTATGTACAATGTCCCGTGGTGCTTCTAAGGTGCAAACTATTGCTTTGCAAATATCCAGTGCGTGGACTAATGGCCGCCAAGGTGTACCGTCACTGGTCATTTTGATTTGTTTGCTAGTCCATGCCAATCCTGCTAAGTTGTTTAAAACAATATCAAAGCGCATCCTGGGAGAAGCACCAAAGGCTGTGGCATTCCGCATAAAGGTGGGAGAGAAGTCATCATCAGCGAGTGGTCTGACATCTCTTTCTACCAGAGTTTTGCATTCTGCGTAGGCTGTTTGGGGATTAATTGGGGATTCTTCTGTGACATCATCTGCGGTAGCAACACCGTAGACACTGCACGAAGACATATATACAAAACGACGCACACCCATAGCCTTAGCCAGACTAGCCAGACGAACTGAACCTACATGATTAATTTCGTAGGTAATATTAGGTGCTAATTGTCCGGCTGGGTCGTTGGAGAGTTCCGCCATGTGAACTATTGCTTCGACACCTTCCAAATCTTCAGGGATGATGTTGCGGATATCTTTGTTGAGGGTTTTGGGTGTTACTCCACTAGGGTTGTACAGCCAACCAACTTTATAGAAACCGGTATCTAGACCAATAACTTCATGTCCCCGTTCAATTAATAGAGAAGGTAATAACGAACCAAGATAGCCTTCTGTGCCAGTTACTAATATTTTCATTGTGGTTAATGCCTTTGTATTGATGAGTTAAATTCTTCGTTTAGTAGGGTCGCACAGATGTGTGACCAAAGGAACCGCTATAGCGTTTTTCGTTTGTATGCAATAGCTCGACCTCACTTCCATTCCTCTCTCCTAAGAGGAGAGAGGCTTTGAATCTTACTCCCCTTCCCTTGCAGGGAAGGGGTTGGGGGTTAGGTCTGTATTGGACTCAACACAGAAGCGCTATATCTGAATCTGCTAACAGTCATGACGTAGTTACTAAAACCTTTTGCCGGCTTACCCATTGGGTAGCAGCACTCTATAACGGTTCTTAATTGATGCACTACACTTTTTTCTTGTGGGATGGACATCTTTGCCCGTCCCTTGTATTTTCAGGCGAACAAGTCACCCCACAAGATTCATTCCCTAATTCAGCAGTTCCGGAAATAACAACTATCTATCTATGCAGTTACTACATTATCTAGATGCGAGAGTTGGGGAATTTGAGTGACTAGCGCTTTGCCAATTTCTAGAGAAGATGTGGCAGCCGGAGAAGGAGCATTGCAAACATGAATGGAGTTTTGACCGGAAACAATCAAAAAGTCGTCTACAAGCTTGCCATCGTTCATTAAGGCTTGAGCGCGGACTCCTGCATGGGTGGGAACTAAGTCTTCTGCTTGGACTTCGGGAATTAGTTTTTGCAAACTTCTGGTGAAGGCTGCTTTACTAAAGGAACGAATGATTTCTTGGATGCCTTCATCAGCGTGTTTTGCTGCCAATTTCCAGAAACCAGGATAGGTGATGACTTCAAGAAAATCCCGCAGGTCAAAGTCGGTTTTTTTGTAACCTTCGCGTTTGAACGACAGAACCGCGTTTGGCCCTGCATGGACGCTACCATCAATCATCCGGGTAAAGTGGACACCCAGGAAGGGGAAATCTGGATTGGGAACTGGGTAGATTAGTGTTTTGACCAGATAGCGTTTTTCTGGGGTGAGTTCGTAGTATTCTCCCCGGAATGGGACAATTTTTGCTTGGGGTTCAACTTGACCTAGTTTGGCGGTGCGATCGCTATGCAATCCAGTACAATTAATTACAAAGCGTGTTTCAAAGCTACCGTTGTTTGTTTCCAGTACCTGATTTTTATCACTTGGGGAGATTTTCAAAACTTTTGTATTCAGGTGTAAATCCCCACCCTGCTGTTGAATTAGCTGGGCGTATTTAAAACAAACTTGCTTGTAATTAACAATACCAGTTGAGAATACCCGAACTCCACCTACACATTTTACGTGAGGTTCAATTTCCTTGACTTCTTCGGGGCTGATTCTCTGGACTTCTATGCCATTGTCTAAGCCGCGTTTGTAGAGATTTTCTAAGCGTGGTAGCTCTTGTTCTTCAGTT
Source organism: Nostoc sp. NOS(2021) (assembly GCF_017115025.1). Lineage (GTDB taxonomy): Bacteria > Cyanobacteriota > Cyanobacteriia > Cyanobacteriales > Nostocaceae > Nostoc. The sequence goes on from NZ_JABXKM010000099.1 coordinate 62,722, forward strand.
GCAACAATTACCTTACCACAAACTTCATGCTCAATTCCATGCTCTTGACAAAACTCTACCATAGAGCGAGAACCATCACGACAAAATTTAGCTTTGAAACTCCCTGGCTTGTAGTAAATACCAGAATGAATCACCCCGCTATTATTGCCGGTTTGGTGAAATGCCCATTGGCTCTCTTTTTCTAGTACTAAAATACGTGCATTGGGATAGCGTTTTCCTAAAGCCAACGCTGTCGATAGTCCAACTATTCCCCCACCTATAATCGCAAAATCATACATTAGTATTATTGTACTTGTAATTACAGTAAATCTATGAAGTCATTTGTCATTTAACTCCTGACTCCTAACTCTGCCAATTTTAGATTTTGAATTTTGAATTTTGGATTGAAAGAAAAATCTAAAATCTAAAATCTAAAATTGAATGACTCCTAACTCTTCTTTTACCAAACTTTCCAAGGAGCCTGACTGTTCTTCCATAGCCCCTCTAGATAGTTTTTATCGCGTAAAGTATCCATCGGTTGCCAAAAACCATCATGTTTAAAAGCAGATAGCTGTTCCATATCAGCTAGCTTTTCTAATGGCTCTTGCTCCCACACCGTAGAGTCATCAGCAATTAAGTTGATTACTTCTGGTTCTAACACAAAATAACCGCCATTAATCCAAGCTCCATCACCTTCAGGTTTTTCCCGAAAGCTGGTGATTTTAGTTTGCTCATTTCCTAAGGAAATGGCTCCAAAACGTCCGGCTGGTTGAACGGCTGTGAGTGTTCCTAATGAATTTTGTTGTTTATGAAACTTAACTAGCTCGGTGATATTAATATCACTTACACCATCACCATAAGTGAAGCAAAAAGTTTCATTACCAACATGTTCGCTGATTCGCTTTAAGCGTCCGCCTGTCATTGTATTATCACCCGTATTTACTAAGGTGACACGCCAGGGTTCAGCATAACCAGAATGCACGTTCATCTGGTTAAATCGCATGTCAAATGTCACATCTGACATGTGTAAAAAGTAGTTAGCAAAATACTCTTTAATTATGTAACCTTTGTAACCACAACAAATGATGAAGTCATTAATGCCGTGGGCAGAGTAAGTTTTCATTATGTGCCAGAGAATTGGCTTACCACCAATCTCAACCATCGGCTTGGGTCTGATACTAGTTTCTTCACTGAGGCGTGTACCAAGCCCTCCAGCCAAAATCACCGCTTTCATGCAATTACCTCGGAGATTTGTAGGGATATTATTATTTGACTTTATCGACATGAAGAGGATGCACTTAGATAGAGAAAAATTGATTTCTGATTTCTTTTTCTCCGTCAACAATCTAACTGTAATTTTCGGCAAAATTATGAAGGAAATATAAATTAAAATCTTTTCTATATAAAAGCTCTATGAATATCTATAAATACGGAAATAAATTACTCAATCAAATAAAAATATTACCTATAAAATAACTAGGATTAGCGCCAGCTAACCCTAGTCATGCTTGATTTCTGAAATCAAAATCAATAAGATGTCAGTAACAAAACTTACTTGTTTTTAGAGGATGTTTTCAAAGTATTGGACGAATATAATTCGCTACTACACAAGCTCTCGTCTACCTCCGTGGAAAGCAGGCAAATTCAAGGGTTTGTCAACCTACGGAGCTAGGTTTTGTCTCGTGTAACTGAGACTTATAGTCGCCCAGACAGTAATAAATTAGACTTTACAAACATCCTCTTAGTTAGTTTTTTCCACATTAGTTGAGCCTTGGAATAAAGGGTCACATTTGTTTTCTACGACCACGCACATGTTACTGAGTGCTTGCTGATAATTATCCATATCATCTTGGTCAAGAAAGATTTTGGCAGATGCCTGTATATCTTCGATAGCTTTCGTCTGGTTTTTGTTAGATTGACTACCGCCATATTGTGCCAGTTCATAGCGAACCATGCCTCGTTTGAGATAGGCTTTTGCTAGTTTAGGGCTAATAGTTAATGCTTGGTTAAAGTCAGCGATCGCTTGATTATATTCTTGCTCATAATTGCTACTATATTGAGCAATTTGATAATAGACAACACCCCGCTGAAAGTAAGCTTCGGCTTTGGATACATTAAGTTTTATTGCCTGAGTAAAATCTGCGATCGCTCTTTTGTAAGCTTGTTGAGATTCACCGCTATATTTAGCCATTTGGGCGCGGACAATCCCCCGTCTGATATAAGCTTCAATTTCATTATTATCCAGACCGATGGCCCGATTATAGTCAGCGATCGCTAGGTTATATTGTTGATCAGGATCGTTGCTATATTCGGCGAGCATATAGCGGGCATTTCCCCGATTTACAAGAGCTTTGGTTTGATTGGGCTTGATTGTGAGAGCTTGGCTATAATCTGTAACTGCTCCTTCGTAGTCTTTTAGGTTATAGCGGGCATTGCCACGATTTACAATAGCTATGGCATGTGTCGGTTCTTGTTGAATTGCCTGACTAAAGTTGACAATTGCTTTGTCATAGTCTCGCTCTTTGTAAGCAGCGTCACCCAGCTGATAGTAATCAGCGAAACTAAGTTTGTTATTTGTCTGGCGAGACTTCAATGTTTGTTGGGTGTAAGCATTTTGGGAAACCAACGGCTGAGTAAATTTAATCATTACGTCCGCATATCCCAATAAACCAAAACCCAGCAAGCAAAAAATAATCGGGTACAATTTTGACTTCTTGGAAGGTTTATAAAACGAACCGCTGGGAGTCATTACTGGATGCCAATAATTAACTAGGTGCGATGACATGGCTCGCTGTGGAAAACGCGGTGTCTGGGTGTAGTGCTTTTTGGCTTTGATTCGCGGTTGTAGATGTTCTCTAGCTTCTATAGCCCGATGCGATGGGAAGGGGTCGCGTCCGCCTAATCGCACGGTACGTTCACACCACGGACAGCTACGCATGTGGTTGTTGTAGCGATGCTGGGGATTTGTCGTGCAGGTAATCAGGGAATCTTCGGCTTCAGCTATTGCTGAGAGCCAAGTCTGGGCACTGGGGCGCAGCAGTGGGTTGTTGTGACCCGCTTCAAAACAACGCACAAATAGTTCTTGTAAGCTGGGATGGAGAATTTCCCAAGGGGGTGCAATGGGTGTCGGAAGGTAGGGTACGTGCCGCTTTTCACTGTAAGTGAAATGACCTGATGCAATGCGGGCTTCATAGGGCGGTGGCTCAATAGCGCCTTGAAAAATCCCCGAAAATGGGTGGGTGCCTTCCATTAAGAGTTGAAATACTAGCACCGCTAACCCAAATAAATCGTGAGAGATTTCGCGATCGTGCTGGGCAAAAGTTTTATTCTGAAGTTCTGGTGGGGTAAACTCTGGTTTACCTACTGGGCAGCGATAAACAACATTGTTGTTGGGGTCGGGTACTTGGAAAGAGTCTGTGTCTATTAAAGTCACCAGTGCGGTGTCACTGACGAGGATATTTGACTCGTTCACATCACCAATACAATATCCACTAGCGTGCAAAGCTGCAAAAGCCGCCGCCAGATTACGAGCCGTGCGGAGCAGGTACTGATAGTTGAATAGGGGGCAGTGTTGGCGACGGGTTCTGGGGTTGTAAAAGTCGATGATTGGACGCATCCCCTGAATATGTGGCATCAAAAAGCCAAGGATGCTATTTTTGCCATCTGCTGCCCGTAATAAATCCTCTGGCCAAGCGATAGAGATATGCCCCAAACTAGCCGTCGGGTTTTCTGGCGGGTTGGCAAGCATCGCCTGGAGTTTATCAGCATGGGCAGTTGTTGGCTTGTGGTAAATCTTCGCCACCAAGTTGCTATCGGATGGCACTGCATAAACACAAGCTTCACCGCCACGCCCCAAACTGACATTGAGGCTGAGGATTTCTTTTCTAGGGGAACAACGTAGTACCTGCATAATGAAATTACCGCTAACGGGAGTTATTGTAAGATGTGAAACCTGTAGATGTATTGCTCATGAGTCGTTGAATGCAGCTATAATGAGTGTCAAATCATCATCAGTGCGTTGTGTAATCCGCTCTGAGCGTAAAAATTTTACCAACTGCTCCTTCGCTTCTGTCTTATCCTCGGTATTGGCTACAAATTCAAACAGGGGAAAAAAGAACGGTTTGTGAGGTTCGCCAACAACCATATTCAAAGCCAGCATTTGTAGTCCGTCAGTAATGATACCAACATTTACGATGTCTGTACGCCATAATCTCATCTGCACCGTATCTAAGGCAGTAGGCGAAGTTAAAAAAGTGGTTTCGTTGATGTATTCACCGCTATCAGGTATAGTCAGTGCTAAGAGGTTGCCCATACCATCTTTTGCCACTGCCAAACCATCACCTATCTGTGCCACAGCGACAACTTCTGGTGTGGCAATCATCATAATTAAGGTAGTTGCTAAATCTTGAGGCTGTTTGTCACAAGTAGCCGCCTCATCCTCCACAGCTTTTTTAGCCGCTAGTATGGCATCATTTAAGAGCGATCGCACATCAGCATCATCAGTCAACATTTTTCGGGTCAGTCCAATGGTTGAAATGTTTTCTATTGCTGTCTCCACAGCAATCATCGCTCCCACTTTCCCAAGACTAGCAGAACCCGCGCCATCTGCTGCGGCGGCCACTAAAACATTATCTGACAATATCTGCCAGTGATGAGCATCCTGACATAACTGCTTGTTTTTTAAGTGACTTGTACCACATACAGACGCAGCCACAATCCGCCATTGAGCAATCTGTTTTGATATGTTCATAGATTTTTTTTTCAACAGCTAGCTGTCTAAACATCAAGCTGCGATTTTTAATTAAACAGTCCCCCAACCAATCGGCGGTAGTGCTACCTGTTCGTCCACCTGCGAATGGGAAACAGCTGACATACTAGTTGACAACCAGACAAACATTTCGATAAAATTTAATCCTTTCAGTTTCAGGGGGGTACGCACAGTTATTTGATTTAAACGCGTCATATTCGCATTTTCTACACCTACCGTAAAAAATGCTACACGTTTATTTGCTTCATCTCCCTGTAAGCGCTGGGCTGCTTGCTCTACTACATGCTCTAACTCGCCTTGCGGTTCTCCATCGGTAATCATAAATACCCAAGGACGATAGTAAGCAATCCCATTGGCACGATACTGAGATTTCCGCTCTTGAATTATGTCTAAAGCTTTATGAATTCCTGCACCCATCGTAGTCAAGCCCTGTGCTGTCAAAATAGGCGGATTGAATAGATCGGCAGTCACAAAGTCTTGTACTACATTGATATTACTATCAAAAGTGACGATCGCCACTTCCACCCGTCTTGCGGCTAAGGAATTTTTGACTAATTCATCCTTTAAACTTAGTAAACCCTGATTTAAAGCCTCAATCGGATCTCCTTGCATCGAACCAGATGTGTCTAGCAAAAGCACACAAGGACAACGTGGTTCTGGGTTCTCAGCAAATTCTACTACTTCATCAAGTCTTAATGTATCATGCATAACTTTTTGTGTTATGTTAAAGTTCAAAGCTTTATTTCCCTTTTCTCAGAGTGTATAATTCCAGTCGCCGAGCCGACTACAGAATATAGTATCTAGTGGTAGATGCTCTAATCTTTATTAAACAAATTATTTTCATGAAGTTCACTATATATTTAAGAAGAACTTGATCACAGCTTAGTTTAGCAAAAAAGAGTTTATCAAAACCCAGCATTACCTGTTGTAATGTATCTACCAAAAATTTATATCCCTTAAACCTACAGTACAATAAATACGTAAACTTTCCTAGATAAGTTTTTAAAGATTTTATGTAGGAGAATCCTTCCTTTATAGAAAAGTGATCAACCATAATTAAGAGCGTTAGCTTTAGAAGTATACCAGTGTAACTGCGCGAACTTGGAATCAAATTTACCTGTTTTTTGTGAGTGGGCATAAATAAACGTCATTACTAGGGTCTTCAACCAAGAGTTGTCGATAGTGAGTAAAATCCAGAAGTAACCAACATCTACCCATAGTCTATAGGAATCCGATTTGATTTCTGAACTTACTTGCGTAGGGAGGGAACTCTTAACAGGGAACAGGAAAGAAGGGAATAGATGTGTACTGAGTTATTTCAAAAATCAAATACGAGTCCTATAGCGATGATAAGTGTTTACTTTTATTCATACCCACTTACTTGTTTTTAGAGATAAATTAAGTAGAGCGTGCTAAATATCACAGAGAAGTTGAAAAAATTATAATTTTTAATATATATACATATTTTAAGATAAATAATTTGTGCGTAGAGAAATATTACAAAGAAGAGAATACTTCATAGATCATATTTTCAATCTACAAATGTTCGGTTGTTGATTCCGTAAAAAACTTGAAAAATATGAATAATTCCGGTGCATTCACCAAACTACGTCCTCTAAGTTTGTTAAGACAGTTATCCAATTCTTCCGACAGTACTTGTTTACAAGCATTGAGTAACTCAGTTTCTTGGTCGATTTACCTAGAACAGGGCAAAATAACCTATGCTACCCATTCAGTGGAACCATTTGATCGATTAGAACGTCATTTGCGTCGCCTTAGCCACCAAATTCCACTGCTTACCAGTGAGGTTCGTGTTCAATTACGTCTGATGTTTGAACCTGACTCACACAGTCAGTTAATCGAACATGATAGTAATTCTAAAAGCCACCCTCCTGAGTATCAGGCTATATCCTGGCTTGTTAGTCAACAACATCTACATTCTACACAAGCAGCAGTGCTAGTTCAGGAATTAGTTAAAGAGGTGATTGAATCATTTTTGCTCATCAAAGAAGGTACTTATGAATTAACAGAACCAGTTAATAGAATGGCAAAAATTTGTCGGCTAGATGTAGAAAAAATTCTAGAACGTTGCCAAATACGATTACAGAATTGGCAGGCTTTTGTTCCACAAATTTCTTCTCCATATCAACGTCCATATCTGTTGATTAACAGCAAACTTGAGGAAAAAGATTTACCAAACCTCCAGCCAGATTTAACTAATTGGATGAAGGGTTTCAGCCTGTGTCATCTGGCTGTAATTTTGAATCAAGATGAAATCCAACTGGCTCGCAATTTATACCCTTACATCGTTAAGGGTGCGATTATATTGCATGAACCTGATCCACCATTTGATAAATTACCAAAGATATTTGAAGAGCGATATCTACGACGGGCTACGCCTACGCTTTTCTCAAAATTAATTACAGAGTTAGTTGACACCAAAGAAAAACTAAGTATCACCGTCAACTCTTACCCAGATATTTCTGAAGAGAATATAGCACCTGTTCAGCGATTACCACAGATTTCCACTCCTCCAAAAGAAAACTTTCAGGAACCAACAATATCAAATAACATAAATCCTGCTTCCCAAAGAGTAACGGCTGCTACTGTAACGGCAGAAAAAGTCCACAAAATCGTTTCTGTAGATGATAGCCCGACAATTCTCAAAGAAATTAGCCATTTCTTAGAAAATGAAAATTTTTCTGTAGTGACTATCAACGATCCAGTAAAAGCAGTTTTGTCAATTATAAGGCACAAACCAGACTTAATTTTGCTGGATTTAAACATGTTAGGAATCGATGGTTATGAATTGTGTCGGATTATACGAAATAATTCAATATTTAAGAAGACTCCGATCATTTTTGTCACTGGAAGTAAAGGGATTGTAGACAAAGTAAAAGCGAAATTAGTCGGGGCATCTGGATATCTGACTAAACCGTTTACTCGCGCCGAATTACTGAAAATAGTTTTCATGCATTTGGCTTAAATTAACGATAAAATATAACGACTTTGAGCTAGTGAGGATAAATCAATATGGCTACAGTTTTAGTTGTCGAAGATGCTCCTTCTCAGTTGGAGTTAATCAATAGTTTTTTAAGAGACAGTGGACACACGGTAATTAAAGCTTATGATGCCAAAGATGGGATGAGCAAGGCAATAAATCACCAGCCAGATGCGATTATTACTGATGTGGTAATGCCAGAAATTAGCGGTTTTGAATTCTGTCGCCAACTGAAAAGAAATCCAGCAACTCAAAAAGTACCAATTATTATTTGTAGTTCCAAAAATCAGCCGATTGACCGAATTTGGGGAATGCGACAAGGTGCAAATGTTTATTTAACTAAGCCTTTTACTAAACAACAATTACTAAATGCGCTCAAATCTCTTGTAGAGTAAGAGAGATAATTCGTAATTATTAATTAGAAGAATCTGTACATGGCTACTAATCTAGAAATTGACGAAAACTTAATTAAGGAAGCTCTGGAACTTGGTGGTCATCCAACTAAGGATGCCGTTGTTGAAGAGGCATTACGAGAGTATATACAACGTCGAAAGCAACTGAAAATTCTGGAGCTATTTGGCACGATTGAATACGAAGATGATTATGACTACAAGCAACAACGCCGGAGTAGATGAAAGTCATTGTTGATACTTCCGTCTGGTCTTTAGCTCTCAGACGCAATTATAAAGTTGACAACTTACCCCATGTTGCAGTGTTACGAGAATTAATTACTGATGGTCGAGTTGCTTTGCTGGGTGCTGTCCGACAAGAGATACTCTCAGGGATTCGTGACGCTAACCAATACAATCGGCTAAAAAGTTATCTCCGTGCATTTCCCAATCTTGAATTAGATATGGAAGACTATGAACTTGCTTCTGAGTTTTATAACACTTGCCGAAGCAATGGTATACAAGGTGCAAACACAGATTTCCTCATTTGTTCCACTGCATCTCGGAGAAATTACACAATAATAACCACAGATAAAGATTTTGATAATTTCAGTCAGCATATTCCGATAACGTTGTTTCAATGCTAAGTCTACGCTATTTACCCTGCACTCAAGTTAAAAATTTTCATCTCAGGCGATCGCATTGTAACAAAGTTATATTGGCTCCATGTACTCTCTAAGTAACTGTTCCCAATCAACAATAGATACATTATCACCAATAGAAATAATCATCACTCGACTAGGTTTTTTCAATGGGCTTATATCAAGTGCCATAAGTGTTGAAACTGCATCGTCTGCACGAGACTCGATAACTCCGTATTCGGAAGCTGGATCAGCTAAACCAAACGTCACAAAAGATGCGAAATCGCAACATTTTTCGTAACCGTTCATAGGATCGGTTATGTATTTCCGCTTTATTTTTAATTCTTCTAATTGCTTTTGATAAAAATCTGCTGGTTTTACAATTGGAGGAGGTGTCCACTCTTTAATATCGAAACGATGATAGAAGATAAAATAGCCAAGTCCCTCATGTTGGAGCAGCGCTTCTAGTTGTTCTAAATCGATACCAGCGCTACCTCCTTCAACTTTCTTGGCTTGAAATCGTGCAACCTTAAAGAACTCTGGTTGGTTTTCATAACGTGCTTGAATGATAAGACCAAAATCTGCACCTGTAAAAGCCTCTCGACTTTCATTCGCAGTATCTGCATAATAAACTCGCATCTCAGACAAAGATGGTTGTGTTACTTCTGTTAATTGCTTCCAATGAACACCAAAATCTTCAAGCCTCTCCATAATTTGAGAAACAAAATGACCAGTTAGCCTTTCCTCATTACTCCAAAATGGAGTAAATCTGAACATGAACTGATGCTCGGCTGTTGAAATAGCCCAAAATAATGCCCAGATTGTACGAGGCTGAAATGTATTTGGATTAGTCAAAATATTTTCATAAAAATCCCTGTAGTTGCTAATCAATAGACGTAATAAATCTTCTCTTAAAAATATTGGAGTTGATAATGATTTTGGTGACACGAAGATACCGGACTCCATAACTAAAAGTGCAGTATACGATAAATTTTTTTTGTAATGCTGAAAAGACCCAAAGCCACTACGATCGCGAGTCCAACTTTTGACAAGAGGTTTAACTTTATTTACAAGTCTATCAAACTCATTGTTTTCTTCCATCATTAAAAGCTTAAGAACGACACACTATAAGATTTCAAAGCTGTCCATAACCTGAAAATACATCTTTGTTGTAACTCCATACCACAAATTTCTGCCTCAATAATATTGTTCTGCCAGTCTAACGTAGTAGGATTGTTCAAGTGAAAGGGTACACCTTGCGGGACGAGTAGCCATCGCTCGCTAGTAGGCACCCTAAAATAAGAGCAAAAGACGATTCCTAAAACAAGCACACTCCATGCGTATTTCTCTAAATTGGCTGCGCGAACTAGTAGAGATAAAACTTAGTCCAGAAGAATTAGCCGAAACCCTGACAATGGCGGGGTTTGAGGTAGAAGAGATTGAAGACCGCCGCACTTGGGCAAATGGCGTGGTGATCGGGAAAGTCCTTGAGCGTCAACCCCATCCCAACGCCGATAAATTGAGTGTTTGCCAAGTGGATATCGGTGCAGGTGAGATTTTAAATATTGTCTGTGGTGCTGCCAATGTGAAGGCAGATATCTATGTGCCAGTGGCAACTACGGGTACTTACTTACCCAACATCGATTTAAAAATTAAACCTGCAAAATTGCGTGGTGTCGCATCTCAGGGCATGATTTGTTCTTTAAAGGAACTCGGTTTGCCCACTGATGTAGACGGAATTCATATTTTTACCCAGGAAAATTTACCATTGGGTAGTGATGTGCGTCCGTTGTTGGGTTTAGATGATGTAATTTTAGACTTAACTGCAACTGCTAATCGCGCTGATGCTCTGAGTATGGTAGGTGTAGCACGGGAAGTAGCAGCTTTGACGGGTGGAAAGTTGAGCATTTCTGAACCTGGTGAAGTCTCTATTTCCAAAAGTGCCGGAAATTTAGCTTTAAAAATTGCCGATACCCAAGCTTGTCCTGCATACATTGGTACGGTAATTGAACAGGTCAAAATTGCTCCATCTCCCGAATGGTTGCAACAGCGTTTGCGGGCTGCTGGAGTACGTCCCATCAGTAATGTTGTGGATATTACTAACTACGTTTTGTTGGAATGGGGACAACCACTACACGCCTTTGACCGCGATCGCCTACAATCTGTCGCAAGTAGCGAAAATTTAACCATCGGCGTTCGCTTCGCCACTGCTGGAGAATCCTTCAAAACCCTGGATGGACAAACTCGCACCCTATCAACCCAAAATTTATTAATTACCGCTAACGACAGACCCGTTGCACTGGCGGGAGTCATGGGTGGACAAGAAACGGAAGTCCATGAAGGTACTCAAAGCCTAGTTTTAGAAGCAGCTTTATTTGATTCTGTGGCAATTCGCCGTTCTTCCCGCAGTGCAGGCTTAAGAAGTGAGGCTTCTGGCAGATATGAACGGGGAGTTAACCGGGCTGAGTTGGAAATAGCTAATCGCCGCGCCTTATCCTTAATTAGCGAATTAGCTAGTGGAATTCTTGTCCAGCAGGAAATTGCCGACACCCGCCCCCATCCGTCTACTTGGAGTCGTTCGATCGCACTGCGTTTAGACCGAGTTAATCAGATATTGGGGCCAATCGATTTGGAAGAGGATACAGGTGAACTCCAAGAACAAGATGTTGAGCGCATCCTGACAGCATTGGGATGTCAGTTAACTCCTTCAGGAGAAGATAGCAGCCATCAACCCACATGGTCAGTTTCTGTCCCACCCTATCGTTACCGCGACTTAGAGCGGGAAATTGATTTAATTGAAGAAATTGCCCGTCTCTATGGCTACAACAAATTTTGTGATACCCTACCAGAAAAAGCCGAAGCTGGCTATCTGCCTTTAGATCAAGAATTGATTCGCAAGTTACGAGCTTTCCTCCGGGCTGAAGGATTGACAGAATTAATCCACTATTCTTTAGTCAAACCAGGAGAAGACAGAAACATAGTACTGTCAAACCCCTTATTTGTCGAATATTCAGCGCTGCGAACCGATTTGATCTCTGGGTTAATTGATGCCTTTCAATACAATTTAGAGCAAGGTAATGGTGCCCTCAACGGTTTTGAAATCGGGCAAATTTTCTGGCGAGAAGAAGACGGTTTGCAAGAAACAGAAGCCCTGGCGGGGATTGTGGGAGGCGATCGCACTCTTGGCAAATGGTCAAAAAGTGGACGCGAAGAACCCATCACCTGGTTTGAAGCCAAAGGCATTTTAGAAAGTGTATTTCGGCAACTTGCCTTGGAAGTAGAATTTCAACCCGATCGCCGCGACGATCGCTTACATCCAGGACGCACCGCTTCCCTGTGGATTCGGGGTAATAGACTGGGTATTTTTGGGCAACTCCATCCCCAATTGCGACGAGAGAAAGGCTTACCAGATTCCGTTTATGTTTTCCAGTTGGATCTAGATGTACTTTTAGATTCTCTAGAACAAGATGAAGTCCTTGTGCCAACATTCCAGCCCTATTCTACCTATCCAGCTAGCGATCGCGACATCGCCTTTTTCGCACCCGTGAAAATCTCAGTTGCCGAAATTCAAAAAGTAATTACCAAAGCTGGTAAAGATTTGCTCGAATCGGTGGAATTATTTGATGAATATCGTGGCGAAAATGTCCCTGAAGGACAGCGAAGTTTAGCATTCCGTCTAATTTATCGGGCTAGCGATCGCACTCTGACTGAGGCAGAAGTTGAACCAGTACACAATAAAGTCCGCGAAGCCTTGGTGGAAAAATTCGGCGTCAACCTGAGAAGTTAGTCATTTGTCATTTGCTAGGAGTGAGGAATTAATAATTCCTCAATCCCCGATGCACTGGCTGCAAAATCCAAAATCTAAAATCTAAAATCCAAAATAGTCTTAGCTATGCCTAAATATGTACTCTGGGGAACTTACTGCGAAGACGTTCTCAAAAAACGTGTCCCTCACCGTCAAGCTCATTTAGACGGATTAGCAAAACAGAAAGAATCCGGTGTGCTGATTACCATCGGCCCCACCAAGGATGTCACAAAAGTTTTTGGGATTTACGAAGCCGAAGACGAAGCCACTGTGCGCGAGTTAATTGAAAACGATCCTTACTGGAAAAATGGCATCTGGACTGAATATTCTGTCAAAGAATGGATTCAGGCTTTTTAAATTGTTATTGGGCATTCTTGCCAGGTTAAGGTAAATAGACTTTGGGAGCATCCACTTTTGGCGGATCTCGCCCTCAGACTAGAAGTCTGGGGCTATACAAACTAAACCCGCCTGCGCGGGTTTCAGAGAGTCCGCGTAGGCGGACTTCGTTTGTGTAGCCGCGATTTCCAATCGCCCGGTGTTTCTTCCAAAAGTGGATGCTCCCTAGACTTTTGTCAAATGGTAAAGCTAATTCATCAGCTACCACGTCTCCCAAGTCAACTAATACTGCATAAAAATCTATTTAATTTTTCGTACAAGCTTAAGCAATCGGACTCCTGGCATATTTTTCAAATAAATCATTTAAAGCTTCTGCCAGCAATGCTTGACTACTTCGGTCTTTGTCAAGTGCAAATTCATCCCGCCTTTATACAACCCTAAAGATTGCGTAAAGGTTAAATAAAACACAATTTTTTTCTTTGAGATACCAGCATACTTGTATTTGTTAAGACCAATTAGCAATAAGTGATAGCACTTAAAAAATAATGTTTAAAATAAACTACAAATACGCAATAGTCTTGGGAATCGTGGCATTCTCCAGTTTTCAAGCTCCAGCAAAAGCCGGTTCTCTGCTGGGAACGGCGGATAACTTCGGGGTCTTGGGTGGCTCGACGGTGACTAATACCGGCAAGTCCCTCATCACGCAATCTCTGGGTGTCAACGCAGGTTCTTCAGCTACTGGCTTTTCTCCAGCGGTCGGGGTCGTGAACGGAGGGATATTCACATCTGATGCAGTTGCGGCTCAGGCTCAACTGGATAACGCAAGTGCGTACAATTATTTAGCAGCCTTGAGTCCCACTAAGGAGTTGACTGGTCTGGATCTGGGTGGAATGACGCTCACACCTGGGGTCTATTCTTTTAGCTCATCGGCTCAGTTGACAGGAAAACTCACGCTCGACAATCTAGGCGACCCGAATGCGCTCTTCGTTTTCCAGATAGCCAGCACCCTCACCACCGCAAGCTACTCGTCTGTTGTCACGACCAACGGTGAAGCTGCCAATGTGTTTTTCCAGATCGGCAGCTCCGCGACTCTCGGAACCTACACTCAGTTCCAGGGAAATATTCTAGCGCTCACGAGCATCACCCTGACTACTGGCGTAAACATTGACTGCGGTAGAGCCTTGGCGCAAAATGGTGCCGTGACGATGGATACTAACAAGGTTTCCAGCACCTGCTATACAAAGCCAAAGCCACAGGAAGTAGCAGAGGTTCCAGAACCTGACTCATCACTTGGTGTTATCGGCTCCGGGATAGTGGGTCTATTATTCGCCTTCAGCAAAAGATTTAGAAAAGGGTGGTAGGTTGCAAATAGTTTTTTGAAATACTTGATTGGCAAAGAGTGTAGCAATCTATGGTAGAAAAAGATAGGCCCCGAATTGTTAATCAGACTTATCTGTTTAAAATGTTACCAGTATTTTACCAAAAGCATAATAATAATTAAATAGAGGGGGATGAGGCGAGCGATGTTCGCCTCATCCCCCTCTCCTCATTCTTATTAAGACTGTTTTGAGTATTTTAACTGATTGATAAAAGGCATTTTATCTTAACCTCTCAGGAATGCCCCACTCCCCACTTATGAAAATTTGGCAGGCTGATTTTTATCGTCGTCCGTTGCCAGATGCATCTGGACAAATTTTATGGGAGTTGTTGATTTGTGACGCAACTCGCAGCTTTGAGTATGAAGCTAGCTGTCTCCAGTCAGCAGCAAATTCTAATTGGGTTGCTACTCAACTTGAATTGGCATCTGGTGAAAAATTGCCGGATGTGATTCAGGTATTTCGTCCTCAGTCTCTAAGTTTAATTGAGGCCGCTGGACGCAATTTAGGTATTAATGTCGAACCTACCCGCCACACCTTGGCGTTGAAGCAGTGGTTACAAGAAAAGCAATATCCCTCAGTGCTGGATAAACCGCCCCCAGCACCATTATCAGAAAACCTCTGGGGAGAACAATGGCGTTTTGCGACTCTAGCTGCTAGTGATGTAGAAACGAGATTTAGCGATCGCCCCATTCCCATTTTGCACATCCCAGAACATCTCAAGCCGATAAATTTGGGTTTGGCATCAACAGTACCCGTCCCTGGTGTAGTAATTTATGGTGGACGGCAATCAATGCGCCTAGCACGGTGGTTGCAGCAAGCCCGTTCTGTGGCGTTAAACTATATTTCTGGCGCACCGGATGGCTTAATATTAGAAGCTGGCTTAGTGGATAGATGGATTGTTGCCACTTTTGAAGATCCAGAAGTTACAACAGCAGCCCAAGCATTTGAACAACGAAAAAAGCATTGCCGAGGATTGCATTTTTTGTTAGTTCAACCCGATGATTCTGGTATGACTTATAGCGGCTTTTGGTTATTACGCACAGAATATTGATATTAATTGCCAAAAATATTGTTCTGTTTATTGAGTGAATTTTGAATTGCTTATGACTCTTAGCAAATTTCACCCCTATCTTTCTCCAGACGCATACCTAGAAGCTGAAAAATCCAGCCTGAATAAACACGAATATATTCAAGGGCAAATCTATGCAATGTCAGGGGCGAGTGATGCCCATGTCACAATTACGACTAATCTCATTGCCCTCTTGAGAAATCATGTTCGCGGTACTAGTTGTCGCCTTTACGCTACAGATATGAAAGCTCGTATTGAATCACTAAATATTTTCTATTATCCTGATATCCTAATTACTTGTGACCAAAGAGATATAAAATTTGAATATTTTAAACGTTATCCCTGTTTAATTATTGAGGTTCTTTCCCCATCCACAGAAGCTTTTGACAGAGGCGATAAATTTATTGACTATCAAGAATTAGAAACATTTCAAGAATACGTCTTAATCAGTCAAACCCGCCAGCGTGTTGATTGTTTTCGTCGCAATGCTGAGGGAAGATGGGTTTTATATAGTTATAAAGGAAATCAAGAATTACAGTTAATCAGTCTAAACTTTGCCTGTTCCCTAGCGGACATTTATGAAGATGTGTCCTTTCCAGAAACATAGACTTGGCAAATTATATGATGATAAAATCATATTAAATAGTAATACTAAAAATTCATACAGATGCTCAAAGTGACAATTACCTTAGAAGAAGATATTCTGCAATTTGTAGATCAGTATGCACATGGAAATCGTAGTGCATACATTAATACATTGCTGGCAGAACACCGCCGCCAAATTTTAGCAATAGAAATGATTGCAGCACTCAAGCAGGATGCTGAAGATCCAGAATACCAAACTGAAATTGCTACTTGGGATAGCGTTGCTGGAGATGACATAAATGCCAGCGAATAACTTAACTTATTGTCGGGGAGAAATACATTGGGTGAATATTGATCCAACAGTGGGGGGTGAAGTAAAGAAAATCCGCGCTTGCTTGATTGTGCAAAATGACATCATGAATCAGTATGGGTTGCTGACAATTGTCATGCCATTTCGGCCCAGAAGTAAACAAGCCCCCTACGTTGTGAATGTGAAAGCAACACCAAATAATGGACTAGACCAAGACCGTTTTATTGATGTTGGGCAAATTCGTGCTGTTGACCATAGTCGTATTTTGGGTTTGGTGGGTGTGCTAGAGTCAGAGTACTGGGAACTTATTCATACAGCTTTAAATGTAGTTCTGGGATTTGTGGTTTAGGGGTGTTAGAGAATAAAGTGAACGCCCAGATTTATCTATTCTTTCTTGAGTAGAATATAAGGTTTTTATAATTATTTCCTGGGCCACTGCTTTGACTACATTAATACTCACAGAATTTCCTAGTTGATAATAAGCCTTATCATCATTGGGATGAAGTATAAAGCTATCAGGAAAACCTTGCAGCCTTGCAGCTTCTCGCGGAGTTAATCGCCGCACTCTCTGATTGTGATAAACTCCTAATCTATTAGCATCACTAGCAACCAAGGTTACCGAAATCTTATTTGGATCTACAAACTTATAAACTTCAAATGAAAAGTTACCTGATAGAGGTTTGTATTTATCATTAATAAGTTTTAGATATTTTTTTGTAACTAGTGAATTCAAAACTTTCCCTAAATCGGGGTGTTCAAAAAAGCTAGCTATTTGCTCATGAGTTAATAGTTTGCCATCTTGTTCTTGTCCAAATTCTTTATTCCGTCTCTTTAATATGAAACAGTTCATTAGTTCAATCTCCTCGGCACTACACTCGCCACGTAATCCTAAATCCCAGGAATGAATAGAGTTTCCACCCCGATAATCAATCAGCCTTATCCCATGTAAGCGATTTAAGTCATTATTAAATATTCGTTGCAATGCATTGACAAACTTTGGTGAGCAATTATATTTTTCATCTGGATTACTTTCCAAAATGTCGGCAACAGTCACAGATTTTTGTGGTGGATAAAATAAAGATAACTGCTGAGGATTATATGAATGCGAGTCTTTAGGTCCCACGTCAGAAATCAATTCAAAAGTGGGAGAAGCATCTAAAATTCCTAGCAGATAAATGCGGACACGATTTTGCGGTAAGCCAAAGTTTGCACTGTTGAGTAAAAAAGCATGAAAACTATAACCTCTTTTTTGAATTTCATGCTTAATTGTTGCTAAGGTTCGCCCTTGATCGTGACTATAAAGCCCTCGGACATTTTCAAAAATAAAAGCTTGTGGTTTATAGGTATTGAGTAATCTTGTTATTTCAAAAAATAGCGTGCCTCGTATATCAACAAACCCTTCTTTTTTACCAGCATGAGAAAAAGATTGACAAGGAAACCCAGCTAATAAAAATTCATGTTCTGGTAGTTGATCAATTAATCGAATGTCACCTAAAGCTTTTTGACCAAAGTTTTTTTCATAAACTAATTGAGCATCTGAATTTATTTCGCTGCTGAAAACACATTCACTTTCTATATTTAAAGAATCAGCTGCCTGTTCAAAGGCTAATCTAATTCCCCCTATTCCTGAAAATAAATCCACAAACCGAATTTTAGGCATAGATATTAAGTTACTTTTATCCCAAAGTTTAATATCATATATTACGTAGGCTTACTTGTTTTTACAAAAAATATTCCTTTAAAAAACTACAAAGCACATCAAGCTCTTTAAGAGAAAAGCAATTTATCTGGTAGACCGATGTAGTTACCAATTTCACACTTTGCTAATATTTCTGCTGTTTTTTCATCAATAGAACTACCACTAAACAAAACTACGGCTATTATGCCTTTGTGCAGTTCTGAAAGAGGTTGATTTTCTAGTAGTTTTTTGCCACTGATACCAAGTTTACTGTTATTAAGTTGACCCAGTACAGGCAAAACTCGAAAACTATAGTTATAATTTTGTGTATTCCATAAATAATCTAACTTTCCCAAAGAGAAGATTGTGTTAAATTGACTGTTTAATCGCTGAAGCATTTCACCGCCAAAATCAGCTAGCACGAGTAAATGTTTTAGAAAGAGATTTGCTGACATATTTGAAGAATTAACAATTTGAAATAATCCCTCTAAGCTAGACACATCAACGCTCAAAATAGCAATAAATTGGTCTTGAGTTTCAATGAGTTTTGGAATTATGCTAAGTTCAGCTTCTTGTCTAGATAATTCTGAAGGCCAAAACATAGAGGCTAACTTACGCAGTTCCTCAACGGTTCTGTGATAATTTGGATTCAGCATAGTAACCCGCATTCCGTAGGTGCGATCGCAAAATATTGTATTTTTGAAGCATGAGAGATTCACCATTAGATATCAGAGTACAAGATATTGAACACTGTGGTATAGTCGCTCTTATATGTGATGAGATGAACCTAAGTAAGTCGGCACGAATTAACCTAACTATGTAACAAAATGTAAAACCATCAAAGTCCTTGCGATTGCTTCTCTACGAGACGCTACGCGAACGTTGCACTCCGTTTCACTCGCAATGACATACTTGTAAATTTTCCCAACCACCTACTTAGTAGAGCAAATAAACCGTCTATTAGTGGGACTTAGACAAAAAACACCCATAAAAAAATAGCCTCAAATGTATATACAAAGAGGCTTTGACATCGTTTTGCTTGAGTTTTTGCTATATCTGGGTTTGGGCCATTTTTGAGCATTTAGTGTATTTCCCTTACCCTGCATTAATTTGAGGCTTGTTTCTCACTCAAAAATGTTTAAGTCCCGCTAACTTGGCTTTCACCACTGTCCTGAATTATCTTCCTGTTGCAAACCTATCAACTGTCGCCGCTTCCAAGCATAGTGAAGAATATTAATTCCGAGTTCCTGAGCTGTACGAATGGTCAATCTGGGTAAATTCAATTCTCTATCTAGTCCCCAAGCAGTTGCTATATCTCCAATCGCTAAAATAATTCCTCCACCGATTAACAGTTTAATCTGTTGTTGATTAACCATTGGCAAGGCAGCAAATAAGAACGGTTTTGTCCTTAAAGGATGACTCCGTTGCAATTCTTCTAAGGGTCTTAAAGGACTTTCTAACTGTTGTGCCAATGCTTGAGTACTCTCAATCAGAGAATTAGCATTTGTTGGTGCATCAACTATAAGCACACCACCTAAATTTAAGTAATTTTTTAGCGATTCAAATTCGAGACTATTTAAAGATATGGCTTGTCCACCTGTCAGATAAAGTATGTCATAGTCTTGGATATTTTCTCCTAAAGAAACCTGACCTGGTTCATCAGCCCCTCGCAAACTGGGATATAGGGGTTCTACTGCTTGTAACAAGTACGAAAGGCTGAAAAAATTACGCGCACATTCAGGATCACTATGATTCGCCTGCGCCATACACACAAGTGCTTGAGGACGCATTTGTGCCTGACGGCGATAACGCAAATCAATATTGTTATATCCAGGAAAGAAAGCATCCGCAGGTTGATTAATTTCAGTATGTCCGGGTTGCAGAAGTATCCGGCATATTTCTATTTCTGAACTGGCTGGTATAGAGTTTATTTGGTCAATTCTATAGGTTTCTTGAACAATATCCCTTTGCTGTCCGCGCCGCAATTCATCAGGGTCTACATAGCTAACTACTAAGTAGATCATGATTGGTTCTGAACTTGCTACTTCTATATCAATAGGAAAATCATAAGAGGTCGGTACAACAATTAGATTACCTGCTAAATCAATTGCAATACCAGGCTGAATTTGCACCCAACGTCCATCTCGATATTTAGCTTCTACTTGGCTGGGGGCAGTCACATCTCGAACGCCTAAACCGCAGACAATTCCTGGTTGGTTTAAACTTTGATATTGGGCATTTTGCCGATTACGGTGGTAATCATGGGCTGTGCGCCAGCGTTCTGCATTGATTAGTAAACCGTCTGCGGCTTGCAGGCGTTCAAAGGATTTGATTGGTGGAGGTGGGAAAGGATGGGACATAAGTAATTCAAAATTCAAAATTCAAAATTCAAAATTAAGAAAAGCTCACGCAGAGGCGCAGAGTCGCAGAGAGAAGAAGTTTGATATTTTATTGGTTAGGAGGATTTTCGATAGATAGTTCATAGGTGCAAAAAGCAGGTTTTTCTTGTTCTATGATTCTTTGAAGAAGTTGTTCGTTGATGATGCCACCGGAAATGTTGGAACGCAAACGCACTATAAAGTGATATGGTTGCCCACCTGCTAAAACTGCATTTCCTAATTGTGCCTCTCCTATAATAAAACTTGGGCCAAAAGGTTCTGTAATACTAATATGTTTATCAGCTTCATTAGGTAAATGTTCGTCTAGAGGTAAACCAGTATAAAGATGTAAATAGAGACGTAATCCTTTACGAGTTCCCCGCCAGCGATAAAGTTCTACAGCACGGCGAATTAAACGCCGCTGTTGCTGGAGATCCCAAATTGAATCTACTTGCCAAGCAACCCAGTGAGCCATAAAGGGTAGTAGTGCTTGCGGTGCTGTCAAGGGATCGAGGTTTGCCCACATGACGTTGTAACTATCAACTATTGGTTGAAAAGCTTGCTCAAATATCTTCATGAAGCGACCAATAAAGTCTACTTCCCGATACAAAATTGGCAAGAATTCCATGTAGGCAGTGTAGGGACGGATGTATAAATCGAAATACTCGCTTCTCTCGATTTGTTCGTTGTCAGTGCCTGGGTCTATGTGTAGAGTAATTAGGCTGCGAAAATTGAGCGCTAGTTTGTCTTTTTTTCCAGGGGAAATTGCTTCTTGGTCTTCAAAAAATGTGTCGGGAATTGAGAAGTAGAGGACAGCATCCATTTGTCCGCGAGGCGGTATCTCACTGCCTTCTGTGCCAATCTGACACCACTGGGACGGAAAGTTTCCTTCAACGCTTAAGCTCACCCGCAAAGAACGCTGTTCTAAGTTTTGCACTTGCACAATCATCTCGCTGGGATGCCCAGGATGCAAGAGTAAACTACGTCCAGCTACATCCATGTTTTCCGCATTTGCAAATGCTAAACCTGCCACAGGTAAAGCTTCGGGAATTTGCATTGGGGTTAATTGAATGCGTACAGCTGGACTAGAGCGACTTTGAACCATAACTTCTTTCCTGATTACCAAATGTAAATGGGTTTATCCTTTGTCCTTTATCCTTTGTCAGTTGTTGTTTGCAAATGACAAATGACCAATGACAAATGACCAATGACTAATCAGCGATTAATGATCTGGATATCGTGATTTGAACGTAGATTGGTATCAGCCCAAGAACATATCAAACCTTCCGATCCTGGGTCAATCAATTGTTCTGGCGATGGTTGTCGTCGCCAATTTTCTCCTTGCTTGCGGATGGGAAACAGCAAGACGGGGCCTAAATGACGCACGCCTGGGGTTTGTTGCAGTAAGGCTACAATATCTGATGTATAAACTGGTCGCCCAAATGGCCAACCTTTGCCGTCCATGCCTCCAGTTAATGGATTTAAATATTTATACAACGATCGCCTTAAATTCCGACGAATTTCTTCTCTGGCAAAAGGGTTGTCGTATGCTGGCTCTAAAGCAACTTCTGTCTGTACAGAAACACCTACATAATTTGGTTCTTGTAATTCTATTTGTACCCCTAATAAGCGTCTTTCATCTAAGTAACTTAAAATTTGCTCTTGGAGTGCATTACTGAGAGCAAAATCTTCTGGTGTCATGCCATCGCCTTGGGCGATCGCATCTGTGTTTGCATAGGGAACTATCAGTAAACTAACTATACCAGCTTGTCTTTGAGAATTCGCTGGCAAACAACGGACGCGAGCGATCGCACCAGCACCCGCCTGTTGAGCTAAAACTTCAAAATCTTCGGCAGTGACGGCGCGATCGCGCGTGCGGAGGATGCGCGGAGCCTTGATCACAGCTTGCTCCAGCGATTCGGCATCTGCACCATTGATTGCTGGGACACGATTGATCACACTAGCAATATATGGATATGCAGACTTCAAAAACTGGATTGCCCCAGGTTGAACATTGCCTTCTCTACCACCACCTGTACGATAAGCAACCATTTTAATCTCTGAGCCACGGGGAGGAATTGCGCCGTACTGGTGTTCAGACTGGTTATTTTCAATAACTTGTACAGATGTGTCATCTAGTGATGGTTGCTGGATTCGCGTTCGCACGTATGTTTGCTGTTTAAGTTGGCTAGGTTCCCGAATCAGCGGCCCAAATTGAATTGTACCAGTGATCGAATCGATGGTGTAATGAAAGTGATGGGGCCCAGAATCTGCAAAATCTCTCACCTCAGTCCACTTCTGAGGCAATCCACCAGCGGGAGTAACTAAAATATACTCATTTTCTCGGCGTTCTAAAATCGGTGCGCTTTGTAATTCAAAAGTCTGACCGGGTGTACCATCACTAATTCCTAAGCGCTCATCTTCAATAAAGGTACTGTGACTAGCCCTAACTGTACCGCCAATTGACCGCACTGCTAAACCAGTAATTCGTGGTGGACGATTGTAACCAGATTGATTCGCTTCTGTAGTCATAAAGCTACAGCGTAGCCAGCGACCCCGGTAAGAGGTAAAGTTGGTAACAGGCCAATTTTGCGGTAAATGCAGACGGATATCTGCTCCTTCAGACGGATTACCACCCTGTTCAGCGAGTTCGTAAAAACTGAAGCCGCGAGTCTCATCATCTGACTCTTGAAATAAAACTGGTTGCCAATGTTCTCCATCCCAGGCTGACCACCTCCGAGGCGGTTGATTGGGGTTAATACCAGCTGGCGTAGCTGCGGCTCCTTGAAAAGTAATATCTAGAACATTACCATCTAGAGGATCATCAGAAGCGATCGCTAAATAAAAGCAGTTACCAGGCTGGGGTTCCTCCTCAAATATCGGTTGTTCATTACCTGTCCAGTAACCGTTAGATTCACGATTCCATGAACTTGTGACTCTTTCTCGCAAAGATTGGGGAATATCCTCGGTGGTTTGGGCAGTTAAAAAGTGTTGTATGCGGGGGTTGCCGATAATTAGAGGAGAATCTGTACTAAAGGTAATAGCTTCTGTAGTTTCAGTTTGGATCGTTGAAACTTCTAATCCTGCCGGAATAGTGTAGGCTTCAGGCAGTGCAGCGCTTAAATAAAAAGTTAATTCCGTGCGGGCTGGGGCGGGAGGTTGGAGACGAATACCCAGTAATTCTAGAAAAGCGACATAATTTTTGCGAGGAACTTGGTTAAATCTGAGCAACATCTGGTCAGTTAACCAAGCAAATAACTCAATTAGCGTAATTCCTGGGTCACTGAGGTTGTGGTCTGTCCATTCTGGACAGTAGCGAGGAATACGCATAATACATTCTTCCACCAAATCATCGAAGGCGCGATCGTCTAAATTGGAAGAAGGTAATTTTGGTAGAAAGTCAAAGTTCACGATTCCTCCCCAGCTGAAACCAAATAATAAGGATAAACAAAACTATAAATATCGGGGCCGTCTTTGAGTCGATAATTGATGATGATATCCACTCTGCCACGCACAGGGTCAGGATCAGTGAGAACTTCATCGATAATAATGCGTGGTTCCCAAACTTCTAAAGCTTCCAAGACATAAAGACGAATTCGCAGTAGGGTATCGCTATTCAAGGTTGCAAACGCCAGTTCTGACAAGCGCGAACCAAACGTAGGTCGATAAACCCGCTCACCTACTCCCGTGCGGAGGATAATCCAAATAGATTCTTTAACTTTTTGATCTTCACGGCTAAGTTGTATCCCACCTTGCACACTTAAATGCAGTGGATAAGCCCAACCTGTTCCCAAATAGGCTCGTTGACGACCATAAACCATATCTGGCACTTAGACAGCTGTTACATGGATATCTTCAAAGATATCGCCACAGAAGGTTTAAGCCTATTCGCCAAAGGTCGAGGTTGAAGAGGCAGGGGGGTAGGGGAGGTAGAGGGAAAAGCCGCTTAATAAGCGGGTTTCTCAAGTTGGCATAGATATAATTCTGACTTTTCACAGGATCTGGAAAACCTCACTTCTATTTCTCTCTCCTACAAGGAGAGAGACTTTAAATTTTCCCCCTTCCCGACACGGGAAGGGGGCTAGGGGGTTAGGTCAATCGTTAGCTTTTCAACATGACCTGAATTGTCAGATATAATCATGTCCATTTAGTTAACAGGTGATGCGTTAGTCACGACAGCTTCACCATTCATAACCACAGTTGAAGTTGTGGTAACAACAGCTTTAATTTTTCTAATCACACAATCAGTTGTGGTTACCACAGCTTCACCATTCATAACCACAGTTGAAGTTGTGGTAACGACAGCTTTAACTTTTCTAATCACACAATCAGTTGTGGTTACCACAGCTTCACCATTCATAACCACAGTTGAAGTTGTGGTAACGACAGCTTTAACTTTTCTAATCACACAATCAGTTGTGGTTACCACAGCTTCACCATTCATAACCACAGTTGAAGTTGTGGTAACGACAGCTTTAACTTTTCTAATCACACAATTAGTTGTGGTTACCACAGCTTCACCATTCATAACCACAGTTGAAGTGTAAATAAGCTTTAGATAAAGCTTGATTCCCTCTGCTCTTTTGCCTCTTTAATCAGCCGCGAATCAAAACAGTGGGATTACCTTTGATAATTTTATTCGGTGGCCCTAATGCTTCTATAATAGTATCGCCCATACGACAGGCAGGCAGGTTGTTAATCAATACTGTCTTGCTACCGTCAATTACAACACCGGGGCCATGTGGAGGTACGGGCGAGGGTGTGACGCAATTATGAATATCAGCACCGGCGGCAGCAGCACTAATTGTGCTACCCATAGTAGCTGATGCTGTTGTCTTTGTAGTTTGTTCGGCGGCTAAAGCAGCAGGTGCCCCTGGTGTACCAGCCGCCGCCTTAGTAGCAGTCTCAGCTGCTAGGACAACCGTATCAGAAATTTGTTTGGCAGATAGCAAAGCCGGTACTGCTGCTGCAAGCACACCCCGCCACGCAGGTAAAGACCCAATCAACACATTGCGACTACCTGGGCCTCCTGTCAATACTGGCGGTAAGGGATGCGCTACATTGTCGGTAATTCTTGCTGCTGGTCTACCCATGACAACCTCCTAATAATATTTTTCATGATCAAACTTTAAAAAAGCCGAATCAAAATAATTGGTAATTCGTAATTAATTAAGGCGAATCATCAGACCTTTGACTGTAATCGTCCCCCTGGCTGAAATGTCTATATTTCCAACAGCATCTAATGACAAATTACCTTTTGATTCCACTGAAACAGACCTAGCGATGTCGTCCATTGTGATTGTATGACCACGTTTGGTTTCAATCACTATACACTTTTGACTATCATTGAGATAGATTTTGTGACCGTATTTAGTTTCTAGGCGAATACCTGTTTTACTAGTGAGTTTATCTTCGTCGATAAACTGTAGAGTATGTCCGACACGAGTTTTAAAGGTGCGTAATCTTACGCCACGTTTTGCAACTGAGTCACGCACCTTTTCCGGTGGTGCATCCTTCCCGTTCCATACTCCGCCAATTATATAGGGACGGTGAATATCGCCATGCTCAAAACCTACCAGTACTTCATCGTCTATCTCTGGTAAACAGTCGAAACCTCTGTTTTTCCCTGCTCCCAAAGCTACAACTCTCGCCCAGTCACTTGTATCTTTTTCTGTGAGGGTGGGAAACTTGACCTTCACTCTACCCCATCCCTCTGGGTCTTGGTTATCAGTTACAATTCCCACTAATAAAGTCTCAGATGGCTGTAAGCGTTTTTGTGTAGATAGAGTTGTGAATAAGTCACCAGAACGTAGTCCTCGCACGCTGAAATCAGTGTCATAAATCCGATTACTGTAGAAATGGCGTGTTTCTGTAACATAATACTTACCACTATAGCGATCGCCCATACCCTGAAGATCAATTACTTGCCCCGGTCGAATATCAGGATTCCCCTCTGCCTTGGCATCTGCATAAACAAATTCTCCTCCCAGTTCATCACACAGAGCCTGAGCCATAGTCTTTGCTTCTTTTGCGCTAGCAACGGGTTTATCTACAACAATCATTTCCTGGGACTTAAGATTGGGAAATGCACTACTGGTACTACTTCCTAGCTGATTACCTGTCTCGGTTAATTGCTTCTCTTTCTTAGCTGTTTGGGTAATCAATTGTTTCTTGGTATAGTCCCAGGCACGTACTTCCACAGAACTCACCTGTTCAGCACTGGTGACGCGAATACTAAATTTATTAATATCAACTAGCCATTCTAGTGGTAAAGCTTTCTGAGCTTTTGGTTTGCAAAAATTTATTTGGCCATCTGTAACAAATAGTTCAAAACCAATACGGGCAGCCCTTTCACGCAAAAACTCCATATTAGTTTGGTTTTCTTGGAAGACATACTTATGCACTGCGCCACTTAAGTCTATATCGCCAAGTCTTATCCCTACTTCTTTAGCTATTTTTTTGACTATGCCGCTATCAGTTTCATTCAAGAAAGAACGATTATAACGACCTCTGTGAAGACGATGGGAAATATCATAGCCGCGAACAATTATATGAGCTTCAGATTTTTCATTAAAGTGAACTTCCATCCCTGTAATTTCGCCTTCAATCAAGAATTCTCCTATTTCCTTTTGAAAATTCTTATCTTGAGTAGTACTCGAAGTAAAACCCAAATTCACTTTCTTACCAATTTTAAACAACTGCTCATATCGCCAAGGCTTGTTTTCTGGTTGGTCAGATGTGGAAATATAGCTATTATGTATTACTAGCGTAAACATTGCTGGCAAATGAAGGCTTTCTTCTATTGTCATTTGCAACACATCCTTCATTAATTCAGGCGAAGCGGGTTTTCCGTCTATCTGGATTTTAGGTTCGCTTAAATAAAGGCTTTTTTTAGGAGGCATAACTATTATTTTTTTAACTATGAGATTTTTCGAGCAGTCTTGAATCACAAAGTAGTAATCAATACTAATTTATCGCCTTGGTAATTTTGGTTGCTCAGTTTTTCCCAGCTTTTGATCTAGCGGAGTATTTTTGCCTTTAGAAGATGATGTTTTTCCTCCAGGAAGGTTTTTTTTATCTACTTCTTGCAAAGCTATATCTACCAGTGCCCTGACTGGTGTACCATCACTAAGAAACATATTTAAAGTGTAAGTTAGACTCGTGATTACACAATAAAAATACTCTGACCCCCATGTAAATATGTAAACAGGTGGACGACTGTCAGTTGCTGTACTCATAGTTTCTACACCTTTCTTAATGTCATCTATATACTTTTTCATCACCGACTCTTTCGTTTCATAAGTATCATAGAGTAACTGTTTAAGTGTGAACTTGTAAGGTTCAACTCCAGAAAAATTTACCTTAGGAAGTAGAGTTGTTCCTCTATTACCTTGCCTACTTTCCCACTTAACAGTCCGAGCAAAACTAATGTCTGTGGGATTAAACATTAATTCAATATCTGGTGCTTCACCGTTAAAAGCTATAAGTTTGGCTTTCTCAAGTTGGGGCTGACGCTTTTGAATAACAATAATTGCTGGACTTGCCATTTGAGTATTTCTCCGAAAATTAATTACTGAATGAGAATTTACCAAGGTAATCGACCTGAGAAACCGCCATGACGCTCTCGCTCAATTTCTACCCGTTGTCGTAATCTGTTATAAATTTCACGGGCTAGAGCTTCAAGAGCAGCCGTATCATCTTTATTATCTTCTTGAGAAGATGAGGATACGCTCTCTATCGTCTCGGTTACTGGTTCTATTTCTCTAGATATGTCGGCTGGAGTGACTTCTCCACCATCAGCAAAACCTCTAGGTGTAGGAAGGTGTTTAGCAAAAACTTGTGGTGATTCTGAAACATGAGAAAATTCAGAATTTTTGCTGTTAGATTCCATATCACTAAAGTTGAAGCTAGTGAATTCATCATTATTTCCATTTAGTAAATCTTCCACACTTGACCATTGAGAAGGTGTGTTTGACCCTTGGGAAGGTGTGTTAGTGATGGGATTTGCTTTTCGGAAAATGAGGGGAGGTGATGAGTATTGAGGTGAAGGTTCATCAACATGAATTGTTTTGTTTTGAAGAAGATTAAGCTGTGGAGAATTGAGGATCGAAAGCTTCTGTTTTCCAATATCCAACCCCAAGGAAGAAGGAATTAAAGATTTAGATATCTGAGGTGAGTGAGTCTCAGCGCTTTTTAGCTGCAATGAAGTGTCTGGAAAAGAATCGACTTTAGTCGGAGTTTCTGGAGAAGTTTTTTCTTCTGATTCCTTAAAATTGGGTGTCTGTAAACTTGGAAGGATAATATCCTGCGGTGTCCCACCAGTGTTGATGTGAGGTAGTAAAGGTAAATTATTCTGTGCATCTCTGGTATTAATCACAAACTCCCCAGGCGTAAGCATTGCTGGTACAGTATCCAAGGGTGCTATCTGCTGGCGATTTTCAACGTGGGAGTCTGTCAGATGACCACCAGTAGCATAACCTTTAGGTGCTGGCAAATTTTTAATGGTCGCATTTTGCTCAACTTTAGGTACTGTGCTTACCTCATCTTGTGGGGAAGTTGGTTCTTCTGGGATATCTGGATTATCTGAGGTATCAACAAAGGTTGATATTTCAGGATTTGTTACCGCAGAGGAAAATTCTGATTTTACTGGTTGTTCATTGTCAAGAATTTTCCTGAAAATACTCCCAGTTTCACCAATCTCAGGCGATGTGGCGGTAATTAATGGTGCGATCGCAGTTTCACTAATCTCAGGCGATGTGGCGGTAATTAATGGTGCGATCGCAGTTTCACCAATTTCAGGTGATGTGGTAGGAAGTGGTGCGATCGCAGTTTCACTAATCTCAGGTGATGTGGTAGGAAGTGG
>NZ_JABXKM010000099.1:91912-110680 GCF_017115025.1 Nostoc sp. NOS(2021)
TAGGAAGTGGTGCGATCGCAGTTTCACTAATCTCAGGTGATGTGGTAGGAAGTGGTGCGATCGCAGTTTCAGCAATTTCAGGCGATGTGGTAGGAAGTGGTGCGATCGCAGTTTCAGGTGATGTGGTGGGAAGTGGTGCGATCGCAGTTTCAGCCGATGTAGCGGTAAATGGTGCGATCGCAGTTTCAGCCGATGTAGCGGTAATTGTTGGTGTTTTACCAATCTCAGGTGGTGCTAAGATGGGCTGACTTTCTGTAGACTCGCTGATAGTATTCTCAACATTGCTGTTATGTTCCAGTGAAGCCATATTTGCTGAGACATCTGAAACATTAACTGCCATAGCAGATTGTGACTCTAAAGTTACTAACTGTTCATTATTATCAGAGTTTCTGAACAAACTAGGTGTATCTTCAATATCGGCTGAGGTAGGTGTTAACTGAACAGGCGCATTGGCTGGAAACTCACTCAGAACACTGGAATCAATTTCTTGTTGTATTGCAATATGGCTTTTTGCAACTGAAGACTCAAGATTAGGTGCTGCAATATGGGGTAGGGGCGTATAGCTGTGCGCCCCTACGGGATTTTCATCATTTGCCAAAGCATGAAGTGTGTCATCAACATCAGGTGAGATAAGTGCTGACGACAAAGTTAGAGAATTATCAACGACCGCATTATCTGTGACAAAATTATTTGTGGTGCTTTCTAATATTAAGTCTGGTTGAATGGCTGTAATTGCCTCAAAATTACTATTGGTATTTAATAATTCTTCCTCCAATGGAGAGTTTAAGGTTGGTGAAACCTCTTTCGCTTGTATTAAATTTATTTTGGAAGCGGTGCTTAGATTATCAACTATAGAAGGAACTTGATATATTTCAATATCCTGTTGTGGTGAGGTTGGGCTGACTGGTATATCTGAGATATTAACTGATTCTGATGCTTCAGTAATTATTTGTTGTTCATTATTGCTAAAGTTACTATACGGGACAATTGTTTGCTCTACATTATTAGGTAAAGTTAATTCTCTAGGCGAAGTTTCTGCTAGTTCACTTGCATTATTATCTAATTTAATCTCTTTTTGTGATGTCAAAATGCTTTCTGTGACAGACGACTCTGCACTGGGAAAACTAGATGCTAACTCAGAATTTAATTGCAGAACATCGTTAGTAATATTCTTAAACAAAGTCGATTTATCTTCAACACTAGGCGAAGTAGATGCCTTTAGGTTAGGCGTTATACTCTTAAAATAATAATTATCAATTGTAGTGTTGTCTGAAGCAGTATCAAGTTGCAATGTCGGGAGTTCTGAATTAGCCTCAATAGGTAAAGGCTTATCTAATGCTAATAAGCTATCTTCATTAAAGGTCATAGGAATGTTGCTTTCATCAACAAATTGCTCAACATTCTTAGCCGCTGATGATTTGACTGTTTTTTTAGTCTTCGATTTCGGCTTTGGCTTTTTTTCTAGTGGCTTTTGAGATTTATTTATTTTTTTTGATTTAGATTTACCTTTAGTATTTATTTCTGATGACGTATCATTACTCGGATTTTTATCAGTGCGAGTTGGCATTACTTCTGGAATACTGCCTCTTACTGATTCACTACTATTAATATTACTATTTTCGGGTGAACCTATTGAATCAAAATAATCAACCTCAAGCAATGGAAACTCACTATTTTTATCCCAACTTTCCCAACCTATTAATGGTTGTCTAGATAGTTCATGTTCACGAGAAAGTAAAAATCTAGAGGATGTGACTAATGGTGGTTTAGTTTGTATGGGACTAATAAAATTACTTCGTGAATGCAGAAAATTAGACTCTTTTTTCAATAAGATTGTGTGAGTATGAGATAAAGATGATATTACCCCAAGGGGATGAATATTGTTTCCTAGTGGAGATTGAATAATTTGCATAGTTATAGTTGGAAAATAGCCAATTAACTAGAAACGAAATATCCTGTTTTTTGATTTCGTTGTACAGAAATGCCTCCTCCGGTAGCCCTTGCAACTTGTAAACCTTCATAAGCTAAAGTTAATTCTTCAATGGCAACTGCCTTTCCATCTGCTTGGAGTGCAGGTGTTTTCCAGGTTATAGGAATAGCGCCAATCAAAGTCCAACTCATCATCGTTTCACCAGCTTGATTGAAAATCAGAATATTGACATTGCGCCGAGATGTTTTCTTTTTTTCATCAAAAACTGCATTCATCCAGTTCCAAAAACCTGGATGATCGGTAACTCCACGTTTAAGAGTTATGTCTGTAAATTCTGTATGACCTAAATAAATTCTTTGCTGATCGTTAACACCACCTTCCTGAAAAACATTTTTCTTAATTTGAACACTTAATCCTGAGCATTCCGCGAAAGATGCAGCAATAGAACTATCTATCTCTACGTAGAAACGATTACTAGTGACATAATTTAATTCGTGAGTAATGTTGCCGTTATTAGCGCCTGTAGCCATCACAACCACCTTTGAGAACCATAATTACCTAGCCTTTCTCGCTGCGATCGCATATCTTCTAGCAAGAGTTTATACACATGCTCTGTGAGTTGGTTCAGCAGCAGTGAATCATTGAGGTATTTACTTGCGGTTTTAGCGACCTTGCTGGCATCAGAAGTCACTGAAACCCCAGCGTATCCAGCAGTACCGCCAACATCTCCATCAAACGTGAAAAAACTTTGTTGTTGATTTGAGTCCATAAAAAAATCTCTCATAAAATCAAGGCTAAAGCTACTGCATCAGAATCAAAAGTAGCCAAAAGTCGAATTTGACCTCTGCCTGGATTTAGACTTTGGGTGAATTGTGTTACAAGTGCGATCACTGTATTCTAAATGTGTGAACCAGCAAATATTCATCCACCGACTGATCGGGCATCAGGAGAAGTAAATGAGAGAACGCGTAAGCCAGCCCAAAAAAGCTACCACTGCTTCCTCCTCAATACCATCTCTCAAACACCCGATACACGGCTTTGGTTTAGATTCATCACAAGCTTCACCCCAAGCAGTTCCATTGGTGCAACCCCTCAATAAACCTCTCGGACACGACATTAGTCGAATACCACTGCGTCGCCCTCAAGCAAAACTCACCGTTAATCAGCCAGGAGATGTTTACGAGCAGGAAGCTGATAGAGTAGCAGGGCAGGTAATGCAGACGATGAACGAGTCTGCCAACACACAGTCTATCCAGCGCCAGGAATTGCCAGAAGAAGAGGAAGAATTACAAACTAAATCTTTGGCAAATTCCACAATCCAACGGCTAATTTACAAAACAGATAACACTAATGTAAATATTGAGGGCTTGTCGTTTGCGCGAGTATTAGACTACCTTAAAAGACCTGATCCTGATCTTGATCCTGGTGGAGTCATTTTTGAAGCAGGTGATAAAGATAAACTCCGGGAAAAAGCCGATCAACTTTACCTTATAGAATTCAATAAGCTCCATAGATTCCTGGGAACACCAGCCGTCAACAACGAGAAAACAAAACGCAATTTTCCCGGAAGTGTGGATTTGCCACAACTATTAACAGATATGCAGACACGCTACGAAGCAGGCAATTTACCTGGGTTTAGGGACTGGCTGGCAGGGGTAAATGTAAATCTCAACGCAGAGAATGTTCTGGATAAAATTAATGAACTCAGAGCTGCACAGAATATTGTTGGAGCAGTCAACATAGATGAAACAGCAATTGCAGGTACTAACCAGACTGCCGATTTAACAGATGGAAATTCACAAACTGAGGTAAAAACAATACGTAAGCCCATTCAAGGGTATTCAGACTTCACGGGACAGGTAACGGCGGCGCTAGGCAAATTTGCCAACGTTGATCCAGAGGATGGCAAAACCTACAATGTAATTATCTACGGGTCGATTGACCAAACTCTGATTACTGGTAAAACAACTAAAAAAAATGGAATTGTCAATAATACACAAATTGATCCCACAAACCTGGACAAGGTTACAACCGTCACCCGTCAAAATGACAAAGAGCGGTTGAGGCAGACGAGAGAAAATCAACTGGATAAATTACTCGATAATTTGAATGGACAGAGATGGGCAGGTGCGAATCTAACCCACCATATTTACATTTTCTTAGAGAATGGGACACAGCAGCACTTGATTCGTGATGATAAAACGACTAATAAGTGGGCAAGAGCCTAGCCAGGAGGTCGAGCAATGAAGCGGATGGTGGATATTCACGACCAAGGCATTGATGTTATTTTCAGAGATAATAATCGTCTGGATGAATTTGAATGGAGCAATGACGATGCAACATTAGAAGATACACTTCAACAATCCATTCGGGCATTTTCGCTTTTGACACAACTATGGCTACCAGAATACTGGATGGTGGAAATTTCCCCTTTTGTTTTTGATTATCCAGATACCGAAACGGAAAACTTTCAGGTATCATCAGATTTGTCATCAAGTGATTTTGATAAAGCAGCCCAGAGCATTCAACATCGACTCAATCAATATGCTGATTCTGAACGCCCTTGGTCATTAAAATCTATTCAAACCTCACATAATGGATGGAATCGGCTGGCACTGCCATCGGGTGTAAGAGCATCAGATTTATGGGGTATTGTTGACCCAGACGACAATTTACGCGGTTCATATATCTGGCGTCCCGCCCCGCAGATTGCTGGGCAGCAAACAATCTGGATAAATATTCAAGATGCGAATGCCGCTACCCATTTTTCTCTCCTTGTCAACATGACTGGCGAAATTCGGATAGTTACGAGCATCGGCATTAGCTTTTTTAACCCAGAAAATGATGCCCGTTCACCCAATCATGTAATTCAGGGAGCGTCCCTAAACGCTTGGCAGCAAGCTAATCTGGCGCTTCAACAGACAGTTATCCAAGAGTTAGAACAAGAAGGTTGGAACCGTTGTGCCTGAGTTTTAAATCCGCCTAAAAAATGTACCTACAGATGTAAACTCACACACCAGGGGTTATTTAAGACTTTGGGTGAATTGCTTGATGAGTGCGATCGCAGTACTCTAGATGTTAGTAATAGCAAAATATTCATCTAGCTACTGCTTGGGCATCTGGAGAAGAAAATGAGAGAACATGTCAGCCGCCAGAAAAAAACTACTACAGGCTTCTCAATTCCATCCCTGAAACACCCGATACGCGGCTTTGGTTTGGAGTCGTCGGCAATTTCACGCCAAGCGGTTCCTGAAATACAACCACTCCATAAACCACTGACTCACGATATAAGTCGCATACCACTGCGTACCCAAGCAAAACTCTCAATTAGCCAGCCTGGAGACATTTACGAACAGGAAGCTGATAGCGTCGCACAGCAGGTAATGCAAAGAATGGCGCAACCTGTAAATCGCCAGTCTATCCAACGAGAAGCATTGCCAGAGGAAGAGGAAGAATTGCAAATGAAATCTCTGGACAATAGCACACTGCAACGACAACAAGCGCCAGAGGATGAGGAAGAATTACAGATGAAGCCGATGGTGCAGCGTCAGGCTGGGATGGCTGCTGCGCCAGACTTGGAAGCGACCATTAACCAAGCACGGGGGGGTGGACAGGCGATCGCAGACAACATCCGCCAACCGATGGAACAGGCGTTTGGCGCAGATTTCAGTGGGGTGAAGGTTCACACGGATGGACAATCTGACCAGTTAAATCAATCAATTCAGGCGCGGGCTTTCACGACGGGACAGGATGTGTTCTTTCGGCAGGGGGAATATAATCCAGGGAGTCGGGGCGGGCAGAAGTTGTTGGCGCATGAGTTGACCCATGTTGTGCAGCAGAATGGGGCGGTGCAGCTAGAGCAATTGCAAAGAGCGGATGAAGACAGGGGGACTACGGATGAAAACAGGGGAACCGAGGAAGCTACCGAGGAAACGCAAGTCACACTCCCGCCATATTTCTATCATGCTACGTCCAAGGCAAACGCCAGAGCTATTGCACAGAATGGCTTACAACCACGCTCGGTAGGGGGGCAACAAGGAACCTATTTATGTATGTCGGGGGTACGAAACGGAGCCACAACCAAAGAACGGGCTGCAAGCGACATCATCTTCCGCGTGAAAAGCTCAAACTTGAATGCTCAATCATGGACTAAGCAAGGGGCTGGGACAGAAGAGTGGCGGAGTACGGCAGGAGTACCTGGAAATTTACTCGAATATCGACGGTACTTAGGAAACGATCAGCAAAAAGCATGGAGACCGACGAGTGACACGAGTCATCTACCTAGATAGTTATTCAGGAAATCTCAGGGCATCGGATTCAGGAATATCGCTTTTACCCTTGACTCCGGCGATCGCGTCTTGTGCTGTTAATTTATCACCCATTCATCGAGATCCTTTTGACAGAATTATTATCGCCACAGCCATTGAATATCAAGCGAGATTAGCCAGCATTGATGGATTTTTCTGTCAATATTCACAATTAGCAACTTTGTTAATGATTTAGAATGCGTAGTGCGATCTTTAAGAGATCCGCAAAGTGCGATCGCCTGATCTTATAGGATGCGTTAGCGATCGCCACTATTGTAGAGTGCGAAAACGTGCGTGCGATCGCCTGCTCTTGTAAGGTGCGTATATTAAATGTAACGCACCATCCTATGATAAGGAGAACTGGAAAAATGACAACTGGTTTAACAACTCCTAGCCCTTATTACCTTAATTTAATCGCAGAATTTGCACCCCGTCCTATCACCAATGACGCTGAATTAGTAGCAACTCAACAAAGAATCAACTCAATAATAGATAATAAAAATCTTAATCAAGAGGATCGAGATTATCTAAGAGTATTAGGGATATTAATCTATGAATATGAAGAAAAAAATTAACTATTTCCTGAATTAACTGATGGAGAATTATTACAAACATTAATGAAAGAATATGATCTAAAAGTCCAGGATTTTTTAGGAATATTTGATCAAGAACAAACAATTTTAGATATATTGAATGGAAAACGTAACCTTAATTCTCAAGAAACCTTTAAAGTGCGATCGCTGATATTGTAGGGTGCAAAAACGTGGGTGTAACGCGCCATTTCTCAGCTTACTTGGTATTCTTGTAAGAGAGTTAGCCACCCTTAAAAATTAATTAATGCGAGGATAGATTGATGAATTGTGTTAAAAGTACGTAGGCGTAGGCCGTCGGAGACATCGCTGTACTCTAGTAAATGTGTGAACACAGCAAGATATTTATCCACGTAGCGATCGTGCATCAGGAGAAAAAAATGAGAGAACCCATAGGCAAGCCCCAAAAAGCTACCACAGCTTCCTTCTCAATACCTACACTCAAACAACCGACACGCGGTTTTGGTTTAGACTCCCCTGGTGCTTCGTCCCAAGCAGTTCCATTGGTGCAACCCCTCAACAAACCCCTAGTACACGACATTAGTCGAATATCACTGCGTCCCCAAACCAAACTCACAGTTAACCAGCCAGGAGATGTTTACGAGCAGGAAGCTGATAAAGTAGCACAACAGGTGATGCAGAAACAGTCTATCCAACGGGAAGCATTGCCAGAGTCAGAGGAAGAATTACAAATGAAATCTGTGGCGGATTCCGTTACTCCTGTAGTGCAGCGTCAGGGTGGTGGGGTTGCAGCCACATCTGACTTGGAAACTTCAATTCAACAGGCACGCCAAAGTGGACAGCCACTCGCAGACGATATCCGCCAACCAATGGAACAGGCCTTTGGCACTGACTTCAGCAGTGTCAAAATCCACACCGATAGTCGCTCTGACCAACTCAACCAATCCATCCAAGCGCGTGCTTTCACCACAGGACAGGATATCTTCTTCCGTCAAGGAGAATATGCTCCAGACAGTCATGGAGGGAAGGAATTACTTGCCCATGAGTTAACTCACGTTGTCCAACAAAATGGTAGTGCGCTTGAGCGTAAATCGCTTCCTGACGAGGGGATTAAAAAAAACAAGATACAAGCCGAAACCCTTCTTAACTCAGCTTCTGGGTATCCAGCAGTAATCCAGTGTAACCCTTTTGAAAAGGTTAAAAAATTCTTTTCCAAAGACCGTGGCGATACAGATAACGGTGGCGATGAAATAGAAGAAATACAGGTGAACGGGGAGGACTGGAAAAAATACATGGAGTTAGATATCTTGACGATGCAGCCTAGCGATATCATAACGGACAGGCAATTTGGGCATAATTTATATATAAATATCAGATGGTACAACAAATCGCAGAAAAGATTGCGCCTTATGACACCGCCACCACTGGAATATTTTGAGGAAATAACAAAGATCACGACAGACAACGGCGGCAATAGGACTACGGAAACAGAATCGGTGGATCAGTACGCAAATAGGCCAAATTCTAATACTTTCCGTAGCTACGTACTGGGAACTAGGGGCATGATTGTAGATCCAGGTAAGTCCCTCACGGCAAGATTTCTTGATCCGCCGCAGATCACAATAACACAAGAGTATAAATCCCGCACAGTTAAGTTCAAAATCGGGTTACAGGGGTCGCAACAGTGGTTAACTGGTGTGCAGCGACTAACGTGCGAGAATAACAAGATAATAGAGCATGAGTTTATCGCAACAATACTCAGGGCTGGCTAAGAACCACGGCACAGTTAGTTTTTATGTAACGGTAGTTAATAAGCCATTATTCGTAGTGATACCGACAAGTCAGAAAATCAATCTGAGTGTTTCCTACCCGATATACAAGCAGCTGTTCTAAATCAATTCGCCGCGACCAAATATCTGCATCCATATATTTCAATGCTTCCGGTTTACCAATACCCTCAAATGGGTCTTGCATTACAGATGTTACCAAATCCCAGATTTTCGATGCTTTCTGAAAATCTTGCTT
The DNA here is from genome assembly GCF_017115025.1 of Nostoc sp. NOS(2021). Lineage (GTDB taxonomy): Bacteria > Cyanobacteriota > Cyanobacteriia > Cyanobacteriales > Nostocaceae > Nostoc. Next base: position 100,726 of record NZ_JABXKM010000099.1, read on the forward strand.
AAACGACCAAGCTAAATCTTCTTTGAATTTAGAACTAAAACCAGGACTTCGATTAACAACAAGTGGCTTAATTACAATCTGACAATTCAGGTCATGTGGAAAAGTCCACGAAAGACCTAACCCCCTAGCCCCCTTACCGTGTCGGTAAGGGGGAAAATTCAAAGTCTCTCTCCTTGCAGGAGAGAGATTTAGAGAGAGGTTTTCCAGATACCGTGAAAAGTCAGAATTACAATAGGTTCAGCTTTCTTTTTCTTCTTGCTCAATCCCCAACTCCTGCTGAAGTTCTGCGATCGCTTGAGGTTGGATCTTACCGGTTTGCGACTCTTCTATGGCATCTAGTAAACGACGCGCATTAGCAGGCAAACGCAAAAGATAAACCGTCTCCAGCAAACTTACCAAATCTGACTCAGCAATCAAGGCGACATTTTCACCATCACGACGATTGATCATATACACCTGATGATTTTTTACTAGCAGTTCTAACAACTTAAAAAAGTCATTTCTGGCATCGGTTGGGGATGTGATTTTGTAAGGCAACATTAGCTGATGTACATAAACCTGTACATGAATTCTAAACTATCCAGGACTTACGCAACTGGCACAGGCGATCGCTAATTACTGGTACTCTAGTACTATAAAACACAACTGGCACAGGCGATCGCTAATTACTGGTACTCTAGTACTATAAAAAGGTGTTTTTGAACTCAGCCCTTTTTGGAATTGTTGATACTAACTAATCAAGTAGATTCCAAGAAAAATTTTATGAGAGAATAAGTAGCGGGTGCGTCGAAAAATCGGTTAGCGATGAAATTTACTAAACTTAATTATTGTCAATATCTACTTAGTAGTCAAATCAACTATACCATGACTAATTTAGCAGAGCATTTAGAAAATATTAGTCATGATAAAATTAATTATTATCTCAAAAATGAAAAGTTAACTCCTCGCTTACTTTGGGATAATGTCAAAGATTTAATTGTCGCTGACGAAGATGCCTATATTATCTTTGATGATACAGTTTTAGACAAAAGATTTTCTGAAGAAATTGAAATAGTGCTTATGCTGTATAGTGGAAATGAACATGGCATCGTCAAAGGGATTGGAATCGTAAATTGCATATACGTTAATCCTAAAACTCTCAATTTCTGGGTAATCGATTATCGTATTTTCGATCCTGACAATGATGGTTTAACTAAGTTAGACCATGTGAAAAATATGCTGCAAGGGCTTGTATATCAAAAGCTTTTGCCTTTCGATACAGTTTTAATGGATACTTGGTATGCAGTCAATAGTTTAATGCTTTATATCGATAGTCTAGAGAAAATTTATTATTGTCCTTTAAAGACTAACCGTTTAGTAGATGATACTTTTGGTAAAGATAAATATAAGAATATTGAATCTTTTGAATGGAGTAATGAGGATTTAGAATGTGGTAAAATCATAAAAATTAAAGCGTTTCCATCTGAGAAAAAAGTGAAACTTTTCCGGGTTACTATCTCTACCGATAGAACGGATTATGTCGCAACCAACGATTTATCTCAAAGCTCTACGGATGTTGCACAAAAGGTGTGTAAAATTCGTTGGAAAATAGAGGAGTTTCATAGAGAAATAAAGCAGTTAACTGGCATTGAATCATGTCAATGTCGAAAAGCTCGTCTTCAGAGAAATCATATTGCTTGCGCTATGCTGGTTTGGCTGAGACTCAAAAATTTAGCTTATAAAAGTCGCCAAACTATTTATCAAATTAAACATGGCTTGTTGTCGAATTATTTAATTGGTCAGTTAAAACGTCCAGATATTGCTATGTCAATGGTTTAGTTTTTGGGCACTCGGCGCGGCGTAGCCGCGCCATTGCTTGTGCCAGTTGCGTAAGTCCTGCTATCAATCAACTACGACAAGCCCGGAGGCGGAGCGTCTCCGGCTTTGCGCTACGCATCTACGCCAAAATTGAAGGGTAATTGATCAACCAACTACCCCATGAAATTTAACAGCTTTTCGCAAATCTTAGTGCATTAGCTCAATCTTTTAACTACACAACATATACAGTGAAGTTAACTAGATTATCCTGACCAAATCGCACTGAATCGCCATTAAGCAAGCGATATTGCATACCAGGAGTTAGAGAATTGTTGTTTAAATAAATACCATTTGTACTCATATCAACAATCATGTATGCATTTTGCGACCAGTCCCAATCTACTCGTGCATGACGACGAGAGACTATTCCCTCATTGGGGATGCCGGTCAAGTCAATTTCTGGCGGCGCTATTCCTGGACTCTGACTGCGGCGACCAATATAACCTCCTTCCCCAACGAGGTTAAATTCTCTTCCAGTGCTATGAATCAGCTTTAAAACTGGCGCTCTTTGAGGCGGGGGAGTATAAACAGGCGGTGTTGGTGGATAAGAAACCCGTGGCTGATAGACTGTTGAATAATCAACAGGAGCTTGTTGGGGAACTTGGTAGTTAGGTTGGTCTGTTGGTGGCCTCTGATACTGAATAGGTGGTGGTTGACTAGGTTGTTGTTGAATAGGCGGTGGTTGACTAGGTGGTTGTGGTGTAGGAGAAACTACATTACCCACAGGAGTGGAACACCAGGGACAAACCTTAGCATTGTTAGGCAGGGCGCGGTTAAAATATTCGCAACTGGGATTAGGGCACCGATTTGCAGGCATAGGAATTTATATCATCAGGCATAGGTTGTAAAGCTACAAGACCTACTTTACTAAGTAAACACTGACCCTGACGAGTGGTTAGCATCTGGGCAAATGTAGAACCACCAGGCAGGCGGCTGCTGTCTTTAGGGTACACTACAAAAATAGGGTATCCCAAGGTGTAGCTTTGGAAAGTTGTGACATCAACATAATAATCATCATGCTGACACAAGTCATCTGAGGGATTAATTGAGCGGCGATCGCGCCGTTGAAACAGAGGTTGAATAGCTGACTTTTTGCCATCTGCGATCGCTAGGGGATAGCCAGTACACTGACTCGAAGTTTTACTGATAATACCAAAACTAATAATACCAGTGGTTCGCCCCTCTAAAGTCTCGCTGCGTATCTGGTTTTGGGTTTTTGTTGTATCAAGTTTAGTAACTTTTGCTTTAAATAAAGCTTCGTTCTGAGGGTCATTTTTGAGAACTATTTCTTGAAATTTACTGATTGCTTCCGGTTCAGTTGGGGCAAAAGGTTTCACAGTTAGATTTGGAAGTTTGGGACTAATTTGCTGCCAATTGGTAATATTACCTGTGTAAATTTGACGCAACTGCTCAAGACTTATTTGCCCCCCAAGAGCATTAGCAAGATTTGAGTCTCTCTTATTAAATGCTACATAAACAAGTAACCCATCATAAGCAATTGGTTTTTTAGCAAGTTTATCTGTGATATTGTCTACCAAACTAGTAATTGCAAAATATTTTTTGCTTGTTTGGACTTCTTCGATACTTTTAATCGGATTATTTAGATTGGATGACAAAACAGATTCATAGTTAAATGTTGCTGTTGCATCTGCCTTTGGTCTGGTCAATAAATCTCCTAAGCGACTGTTGTCCACAGGTTGCGTTAAAACATAACTCCATGTACTGTCTTTTTCTCCTGTGTAAGTAAATTGTCCAGAAGGAACGTTGGGGACTTCTGAGAAATTCCGCACAAGTCTAGACCATTGTATATATTGATTAGCGGTATCTGTTTTCCTGCCCAAAAGCCAATACCAAATTCCGCCACCAAGTAGTAATAAAGCCAGAATTACTAGCAAAAGTAAGGGCATTGGCAAACGCTTTTCTCTTTCTGGAGAAGCTGGCGATCGCGTTACACTATTTACATGATCTTCTTTGGGAAGTTGCAGCAGTGCTTGACGAGCCGCTTCCGCATTCTCGAAAGGAGTTTCCAGCCCAATTAAACGATAAATAAACTGCTTTAAATGGCTATCGGTATCTGGCCATTGTTGATTATCTCTAGGATCGAGAGGCTGGTTGGAAGAAAAATTAGTTATCCGTCCTACCCATAAAGAAAAGGCTACCAATCCTAATGATTCTAAATCTTGCTCAGGTCTGGCGGGCGCGGGTTGAGTAATAATGGGTGGAATAAATAAGTTTTCCCAGATAGCTAAATCACAAAAGTATATAGAAAACTTTTGATTATTTTCTACTTTAATTAAAGTACTATCTAAACTGATGTTGCCATGAGTGATACCCAGTTGGATTTGATTTGAGGGAAAACGCAGCTTTTGGGTGTGGAGAAACTGTAGAGTTTGTAGACCTTGATTTAGTACCTCACGCACCTCAACAGATGTCATTGCTCCCTTTTCTATCAGATATTTAGCTAAAGTTTGGGATGACTCTATTCCTTTAGTAATTAAATAGCAGCGTTCTCCTTTTTGATCAGCGATCGCTTCTTTAGTTTCCACAAGACGGAAGTTTTGAATTCTACTATCAGCTAAACTTACCCCACCCACCCGTTTGAAAGTCTCTTTCCGCTTCAAAGTCTCGCTTTCATTAAAAGAACGATTGGGTAGCAGGTATTCTTTGATGATTACAGGCTGTTTGTCCTTGAGTTGGATACCTGAGTATAAGCGGCCTAAACCCCGTACACCGACAAAACTAGCTATTTGATAAGTACCCTGATTCCCTTTAATCTCAGCCTCCTGCGGTAAAGTCGCTGGAAAACCACATTCCAAGCAAAACTTAGCGCCCTTGATTTGCTGCGCCGTTTGGAAGGGGCGATCGCAACTTAAAGGAGAATTGTACGAGCAGGGGTATTCTTGATAAAAAGATTCAAATGAAGGCATATAAGCAATTCAAAATTACCATTCGCGCAGCGTCTCCGATAGGAGAAGTTCAGATCACCGTCAGCCCTAGCTCCGACTTCTCTCAAAATTCAAAATGAAAAACCTTCTATTGGCAAACATCCTGACTACTGAACTATATGCAAGTGAAATGTAGAATAGCTTACAAACAGTTTCGTGAATTGCGTCTATTCCTTCTGTTGCTATCAAGCTTGAACTAATCCTAACTTGAGTGCAGTCACAATAGCTTGAGTCCGGCTAGTAACCTTCAATTTTTCAAAAATACTCGTGAGATGTGCCTTAACAGTAGCAACTGTTACATATAAATGTTTAGCGATTTCTTCATTGGAAGCACCTTGAGTCAACCAGTATAAAACTTCTTGCTCTCTTTCGGTTAAATGCACCTTCTGACATGCTTTCACACAAGAGTCTGAATAAGCCTGAAAAAACCGGAAAAATCGACTAGCAACTTCTGAAGGTAGATAAATTTCAGACTTTGTAACAGTGTCAATAGCTTCACACAGTTGTGTTGCCAAACGATTTTTAAACACATAACCTGCGGCTCCCGCCTGCATTGCTCTAAAAATCCAGTCGTCTTCTTGATGAGCCGACAATACTAAAACCTTGCCAGTGTAAGCAGTTTCCTTAAGACGTGCCAGAACTGTAATCCCATCACATCCTTTCAATTGCATATCCAGCAAAATTAAATCTGGAAACTTCTGGGTTGTAAACTTTAAAACCTGCTCAACAGAATCTGCATCACCCATCACTTCTACAGGTAATGCAGAATTAATACTATAAAAATTCAAGAGAGTACGTAACCCTTGGCGAAAGCGTTCTTCGTCATCTACCAGCAAAACCGAAAGTTTTTTATGTTCATTAGTCATTTTTTCAATTATGAATTACTAATTACGAATTATAAATTATTTATCGTAAATCAAAGGGTTTAAGACCCCAACAATACAGGTAGCGCGGAGTCGGAGCCACTCCGACTCCGATCAGTTTCAGTCGGGGTTTAAATAAGAGTCTGAAAATGTCTTGAATTTTGAATTTTGAATTTTGAATTTTGAATTGTTAACCATTTCTTGGGCGAGGCAAAATTACAGAAAATTGCGCTCCACTTTCTGACAAAACTTGTGCCCAGATATTGCCTTGATGATCCAAAATAATTTTTTTAGCAATAGTTAAACCCAGTCCTGTACCTCCTCGACGCCGGGAATAAAATGGGGTAAATACTTTTTGTAAATCCTCTTGAGATAATCCTGGCCCTTGATCTGAGATTTTAATTAAAACTTCATCTTGAAAAATTTGCCAACTACAGATAATAGTTCCTGAATTAGGACTGAAATGAACAGCATTACTGAAGATATTGTCAAAGACTTGTTTCATTTGTAATCTGTCTATCTTCAGTATTGTCGATGTATCAGGAATCGATATTTTAAGTTTTTTCTGATTAATCAAAGGTTGTAAATTTGTGATACTTTCAACTACCAAACTTCTTAAATCTTGAAGTTTTACCCTTAATTTTGCACTTTGACCACAATCAATAAGCTCATTTAAATTAGTATCTAAATCTTGTATGCTTTCGCCAATGATTGTTGCTTGCTCTTGCCAAGGACTATCCTCTAACCCTAAGTATAAATTATGTGCATACAATCCGATAAGTCCTAGAGAATTACGCAATTGATGACCGACTCGATGCAAAATATCTTCCAGGAGTTGAATTTCAGTTTTTTGTCTTCCATAGTCTAAGTAAATATCTACATACTTACTCAGGAGCATAGCAGAGCGTTTTACATATAATTGCAAACTCAATGATAGAGGTTCATGAGTAATGATTTGAATGTATTCAGGTTTTTGATTTCTATAGCCTATGGGGCAAATATAAGAAATGGATGAAAAGTCCTTAAGTCTAAATTCATGTAAAGTCAAAGCAGGCGGAAAATCTGTAAGCCATGCTTCTGAGCGCAAATAAGCTAAAGTTTTTGGGGAAAAAGGAGCTTGGTCTTGACCATAATGTATAACTTCCTGATGATTTTTCAGCAAGCAATCATGATAGACAATCCGAGCGAAAAAAATTGGATATTGACTAGTTAACTGCTCAGACTCAAGCTGACAAAAGCTTTGGATGTCTGAGGAATTCAAATAATTCGAGCCACTGTCTAGTTTTTGTACAGAAAAGCCTAGTGTCATAGCTTCACTCGCTTTTTGCAACCAAATGTTTTACTCTTCTGCTGACCAGTATAAAATTATGCAGTCTCAGTTATGTTTATCTTTTTGTTAAGTTATCTTGTTATCCAGATTAATCTACAAACTGAAGTTGCTGCTTTTCGGATTCTTGAAAAACTAATATCTTTCAGCCCCCTCAATCATCATTCTGGGGACGTGGGGTGTGGGGGAGAAGTTGCAGTAAGTATTTCTCCAATGCCCCATGCCCAATGCCCAATGCCCCATCCAAAAATATCGACAAAAGTCTAATTAACTTTAGAAGACTGATACAGATACTCTAGATGCATCTGGATTAGCTACCAGCACAAGACCTTCATGCTTATCTTCGTTCTTCAAACTTTAGCCGAAATTCTAGCTGGAGGAACCTCACTTACCAGTACAGAGCAAATTGACTTTAGCCATCCTGGTAATCGCAGGGAAGAGGGAGCAGGCGCGACTCTCAATTTATACATTTATGATATCCGTGAGAGTAAGCAGGTACAACATTCTGGCAGGCAAGTTGAACGCAAGCTAACACGCGCTCTACAACCTGTTAGTGTAAATTGGGCACCCGCTTGGTTTGATGTTTCGCTGCTATTAACAGCCTGGGATAGAACAGCTTTAGGTGAGCATCACTTTATCAGTGAGGCGTTGACTGTGCTGTTGCGGCATCGCACCTTGGAAGAGGAATTTTTGGTTCCTGAATTACGGGGCTATGGTAATTTGAACATGACAGTTGCCCTAGAGCCACCAATTGAGATTGGCTCTTTGTGGAGCGCTCTCACTGTGCCATTGCGTTCAGCCTTATATTTGACAGTTACAATACCCTTCGAGCCACAACCTACTTTAGTACCTTTGGTTTGGGAGCGAATTTTCAATCTGCGAAATCAATTGTCTCGTGATAGTAACAGTCTAGTTTCAACCAGGCGAGTTGCGATCGCGGGTATTGTCAAAAGTGCGGTGACAAATCTGCCGTTGGTAGCGACAGAAGTGGCTGTGAGGGGAACTGAAAAGTCTCTATTAACTACTAAAGAAGGGCTGTTCTTCTTTGAAGACCTTCATTTAGGGAATTATGTTTTGACTCTGAATCATCCTGGCTATTTACCCCAAAACGTCAATGCATTGGTAGATAACCAAAGTAATACTTTCAAAGAAATATTTCTAACTCCTGAATAATTAGATTTTTACTGACTTGGAGAGACTTTCATGGCTAGACTTGATTACTTTGCTCCTGGTGTCTATATTGAAGAAATTGACCGGGGTAGCCGACCGATTGAAGGTGTTAGCACGGCAGTTGCCGGATTTGTCGGCTTTACAGAAGATGTTCGTGGTGGGGCTGAACTATATAAGCCCGTGCTAGTAACCAATTGGACGCAATATCTCAACTACTTTGCCCGTCTCAATTCTGATGGGTTCACCGACTTCAACGCCTATTTACCCTTTTCAGTCTACGGCTACTTTATGAATGGTGGCGGTCGCTGCTGGGTAACAAGCATCGGCACTCAGCTACCAGGCGCACCCAAACCCGCGACTCCAGAACCGGCTACCCTAAGAATCAACTCTAGAGGTAATCGTCCAGCGCTCCGCTTTACTTTGCGCCCTGAGCAAGCAGCAGGTGGATTAGTAAATATCGTCATTATTGATGGTTCGCCCCGCGCTCTACCTGAAGGTACTGAAGGAGAAGCGCCTCCAAATACGGGCGAATATTTCACCATCCAAATTCGTCGGGGAGATGAACTTTTAGAGCAATACGAGAATTTGACAATGAACCGCGAGCCTGGTGCTCAAGCAGCGACTTATGCGCTAGCGGCATTGAGAAATTCGATGTATGTCACTGTAGAAGACATAACTCAAAGTGGACAGCCTTTAGCTCGTCGTCCGGTTAATGGTCAATATGAACTAGCGCCGCCTATTGTTGCCACCCCACCCGATAGATTTTCGCAAAATTTAGAAGGGGTTCGAGACGATCGCACCGGGGTACGCGGTATCTTTGAAGTTGATGAAATCACGATGCTGGCCTGTCCTGATATCATGCGGGCTTATCAAGAGCAAGTACTTAATTTAGATCAAGTCCACGGCATCATCGAACTGATGATTAGTATGTGCGAGGGTTCTGCCAGTGGCGATATTCCCAATCCGCCCAACCGCATGGTTGTACTTGATTCGCCACCGGAAGCCGTCAAACCTCAACAAGTAGTGGAATGGTTGAACAGATTTAACCGTCGTTCGATGTTTGCGGCCCTTTATTATCCTTGGATCAAAGTTCCTAATCCACGCGATCGCGGTAATCCAATTCTAGTACCTCCTTGTGGTCATGTGATGGGTGTTTGGGCCCGCACCGACGAAACCAGAGGAGTTTACAAAGCCCCTGCAAATGAAGTCCCCAGAGGCGTAATTGGTTTGGGCTACGACACCAACTTCCGCGAACAAGAATTATTAAATCCCCTGGGGATAAATTGCATTCGCAGCTTCCCCAACCGAGGTATCCGCATTTGGGGGGCACGCACTCTAGTTGAGCCAGATAAAACAGAGTGGCGTTACATCAGTGTGCGTAGACTAATTAGCTATATCGAAAAATCCCTAGAATTGGGGACTCAGTGGGTAGTTTTTGAACCGAACGACCAAGATTTATGGGCGCGTGTCACACGCACCGTCAGTAATTTCTTAGAACGCATCTGGCGTGAAGGTGCTTTGTTTGGGGCGTCTCCAGAACAAGCATTCTATGTCAAGTGCGACGAAGAATTAAACCCACCAGAAACCAGAATTTTAGGACGTTTATACATTGAAGTCGGTGTTTGCCCGGTCAGACCAGCTGAATTTGTTGTTTTCCGCATCAGCCAATGGAATGGCATTGAAGACAGCGAATAGCACTAAGTTAGGGCATGGGGCATGGGGCATTGGGCATTGGGGAAAGAATTGTTATAACTTATAACTCCTAACTCCCAACTCCTAACTCCCCATTACCC
>NZ_JABXKM010000337.1 GCF_017115025.1 Nostoc sp. NOS(2021)
CGCTTGCGGGGAGGGGGTTGGGGGTGGGGTTCTTGTACCTCACTCAACCGATAACCGCTATATTTATTAACTAAAATTATTATTTTCTCATGGAAACGCAGAGCAAACGCATCTAAATATTGACAATAAAGCAGGGAAGCCGAGGGGCAAAGGAAAAAAGTATTTTCGGTACAAGCCTTGCCCCATGCTAACTATTTCCTCGACTGAATTTCCTTGATTAACTCATAAAAAGGTTGCCAATTATCTTCCTGAGCAATTGCTTCCCAAACCGATTCAATCACAGGTCTTAATAATGCCGTTTTCGGATTATTAACAGTTAAAGTTTGGGCAATTACATCGATGCCGTAGCTACGCCCGTCGTAAACATCGCTATCAAAATCATTCAAAATTTTATGGTATAGTATGCACCAATCATCAAAAATTGCTGAAGCACCCGGTACTGGTACAATATCGGAACCATTCATTACAAAACCTGGTTCATCTCGCCATTTAGATGAAAAAGTGCGAGCCATCTCATAAAAGAATTGGTGATAACCAACTTGGCTCACTTTCAAAAATTCAATCGTTAGATTCAAGAGTTCTTGAGCTTGTGGATGTGTCAACTCCCCAAAACCCAACTTTTTCAACATCAAAGAACTGTATTCAGCTTGATAATATTCATCAAACCTCGCTAATCCAGCTTCCATTTCGCCTTTATCAATAATCGCCTTCAAAGGTTCCTGGAGTATTTGTACATTCAACTCGCAAATACTTGGTTGATTACCGTAACAGTAGCGTCCAGAATAGTCAAAATATGCAGCTATAAAGTAGGGGTCATAAGTCGGGATAAATGCGTAAGGGCCATAATCAAAACTCTCTCCCGTAATCGACATATTGTCAGTATTCAGAACTCCATGACAAAAGCCAGCCGCCATCCACTGCGCTGCTAGTTCTGCAACCCGTTTAACTAATTGGGCGTAAAACAGGGCATATTTATCTTGTTCAGCATTTAAGTGTCGATAATACTGCTCAATTACGTGGTCTAACAGCTTCTTAGTTAAATCTGGACGCTGGAAATAGTGCAGTCGTTCAAAAGTGCCAAACCGAATATGAGAACTGCTCATTCTAACCATCACAGACGAACGGGTAGGCGAAGGTTCATCGCCCCGCCAGAGTGGTACACCTGTTTCAATCATGCTCAGACAGCGCGAAGTACGTACACCCAAGTTGTGCAGTGCTTCCGCAGCCAGAACTTCCCGTACCCCACCTTTGAGCGTGAGCATACCATCGCCACCACGGGAGTAGGGCGTCCTCCCAGAACCTTTCGTGCCAAAATCGTACAATTCGCCATCATTGGCGCGTACTTGCCCATAGAGAAAGCCTCTACCATCACCCAACTGTCCGTTATATTCACCAAATTGATAGCCGTGGTAACGCAGTGCTAACAAGGGTTTGCGCCCCTGAAATTTACCAAAAGCTGTGATAAAATCTTCGTCTTTGACTACTTGGGGGTCTAGACCGAAACGGGGTAATAGTTCATCGTTACGCCAACGCAGGATGTGTTGGGGAAATTCCGCCCCTGCAACCTCATCGTAGTAGTCACCGCCTAGAGATTCTAAGGCGCTCTCGTAGTTGAGGGTGAGAAAAGGATTGCTAGAATTCTTGTAGTTTGGAGTTTCAGCCAGAGTCATTACGAGCAAAGCTTAATTCATTCTTCTCTTAATACTACCTCTGGCTTCAGCATCAGCATAGACGCAAAAAGCGACCCATATCTAAAATATGGTAGCGCCACCATCAAAATCTGGAGCGCATAATGAATAAAGTTTTGCAATTAAAGAAAAAGTTAACTCAATTAGCTATTTTAGACGCTACATTTCAGGTTTTTGGTTCAGAAACACACCAATATCAATTTAAACCTTGCTTGAGTAACAAAGATATTCAAGTGTTTGAATCCAGATACAATCTTATACTACCTAGTGAATATCGAAACTTTCTCTTAGAAGTTGGTAATGGTGGTACGGGGCCAGGATACGGCTTATCTGGTCTGTCGGGAATTGAGTATGAAGATGTCATCCCAGAAAAACTATACCAAGAGAACTACGAAATTCTATCTAAACCATTTCTTTTAACAGCAGCATGGAATGATTTAGATTTGATTGTCAAGAATAATCCGGGTTTTATTGCCAACAGTGATGCTTACTTTGACGATAAGTTTATTCAGGGTACTCTCACCATTACAAATTATGGTTGTGGAATTTATGCGATGTTAGTCATTACTGGGGAGCAGTCAGGAAAAATCTGGATAGATGACCGTACTAATGATAATGGGATATATCCTGGTTCTTTGACTTTTTGTCATGCTTTCCATGACACCAACCCTGATGATTTTCATCCAGATAGCGATGAGGAGCAGCCTTTGAGTTTTTATGATTGGTATGAAGACTGGCTCAATCGAAGTTTGGATCAAATCCGCCAGTGAAAAGGGCGGTTAGAAACCGCCTCTAGACAGGCATTATAAAAACTTGATTTTCTCTTAGTCCGCGGAGGCGGACTTTGTTTGTGTAGCCGCGAATTCCATTCGCCCAGGCTCTAAGTTGACTGTAATTAAATAAAACTGAGTTTTTTATTTTGTAGTTGGTTGTGATGTTGGTGAAGTAATTCCTACTGAGTTTGATGTTGTTGGTGACGCCTGTGAAGATAGAATTTTTTTCACTTGCAGGCTATAAGTTTGCAAAATTGATTGAACCTGTTTCTGTTGATCTTGATTCAGATCCAAAGATGTTAACACTGTTCTGACTCTCTGACGGGATTGCAATGCTGCCTTAAATTTAGCATCTTGGGACGGGTTTAATAGAGCCTCAATATCCTTATCTCTTTGCTGGCGAGCCACTTGGATTTGTAGGCGCTGTTGATTTGTGAGTTTGGTTTTTTGGTGTGATACAGGACTAATCTGAGTTTTTAAGACTGGTGTAGTGGCGGAATTAGGAGCTGGTGTTGCCAAGACAACTCCGTGTAAGATGGTAGCAAAAGCGAAGATAGTAGAAAAGACAGATAAACGCTTTATAGAATTAATGGACATTTTGAAAAACTCCTCAATCATTTAATAAAATTGGACACATCGGCTCAAGTTAACCTTGATAACTGAGCCGATTAGTGAACAAATATTACTATTGCATTTGCTTGTGGAGTTGTTGTGTATTTATTATGAATTTGCTATGAATTTGTAGATATTCACAACTGATATCTCAAATTCATTCAAACTCAGATATAGTACCATTATCAATAACTGTGGGGTGGGCATTGCTCACAAACTAAAAATAAGGGTGTGAGCGAAAGTTAAGCATTGCCCACCCTCGAAAAATTGCCTAAGTTGCGTTCAAAAATAGCATTTATAAATAAGGAAATTCCAAAACAGGGATAGTGTGGGTAAAAAATAAATATTATTAAAAATTATACTCAGCAATTTTTAAAATTTAGGTGCTTGCCAATCAGGATTGATGAGACTTGTGAGAATATGATCTTCCCATTCTCCATTAATTAACAAATAGTCTCTAGCATATCCTTCAATGACAAAACCGAGTCTTTTGAGTACATTGCCACTACGCCGATTGTGAGGCATATAATTAGCCATGACTCGGTGAAAATTTAACTCTTGAAATAGATATTTAGTTGCGGCTTCTAGCCCTTCTGTCATATATCCTTTACCTTGTTTCTTTTCAGCAAGGCTATATCCCACATAGCAAAAATGAGCGGCTCCTCGGACAAAATTACTAAAATTGACCGTTCCAATAATTACATTTGGATTTTTTTGAGTAAAAATAAATAGTTTTAATGATTGCCCATTGATAAATTCCAGAAAACTATTCTCTATCTGATACCGCCAATATTCTTCAGTGAAAAAACCATCAACCCAAAGAGGGTAGAATGGAGTGAGATAAGTTTTATTATCAGTGAAGTATTTGAGAATTTGGGGTATATCTTCATGGATCGCTGCTCGTAATAATAGGCGATCGCTTGTAATTATCGGCAGTTCTGATATCATAAATTACTTAATCGACGGGATCTCTTCCCAAAACATTCTCTAAATTTTATAAATTCTCTCATACCCTGCGGTTTAGCAGCAGGTAGATTAACTGTCTCATTCTCAGGACTTACGCAAGTGTCATAGTTTTTCCATTTTTGCCCAATGCCCTTTACAACAGATAGGGTGAGTATTTTTGCTGTAAATCTGCCATTCAACCAAAATCTTGATAAGCTGATGTCTAATATCTAGAGCGGAAGGATTGAGAGCCAATGGGTGATAAAGCACAGTGCGCGGCATAAGTTCGATAAAATTGCTTTGCCCAAACGCTGTACCGCAGGAGATTCAACCAAAAGACAGCTCAAGATTTAACCCAGTCTACAAGAAGGATAGTGATGTGGTGGGAATACGCTACGATTGGCAGGAATTAGAGATTCGGGCGATATACAACACGCCATTGCTAGAGCTTATTTATCAAGCTGCTAGCGTGCATCGCCAATATCATGACCCAACAAAAATACAAGTTTGTAAGCTTATATCGATTAAAACGGGAGGTTGTCCAGAAGATTGTAGCTACTGTGCCCAATCTTCCCGCTATAAAACAGAGGTAAAGGCGCAAGCACTCCTAGAAAAGGAAACGGTAGTTAACATCGCCCAGAAAGCTAAAGAAACTGGTGTTAGTCGCATCTGCATGGGTGCTGCTTGGCGGGAAGTGCGGGATAACTCACAATTTGAGGAAGTCCTGGAAATGGTCAAGGATGTAACCGCAATGGGTTTAGAAGTGTGCTGCACTCTGGGGATGTTGACGGCAAATCAGGCTAGGAAATTGGAAGAAGCGGGACTTTACGCCTACAACCATAACTTAGATACCTCGCAGGAATATTACAGCACAATTATTACCACCAGGACATATAGCGATCGCTTGAACACAATTGAAAATGTCCGTCAGACAAATGTTACTGTCTGTTCTGGCGGTATCCTGGGCTTGGGCGAAACTGTTGATGACCGTGTTGGTATGTTACAAACTTTGGCAAACTTACATCCGCATCCAGAGTCTGTGCCAATTAATATTCTCTCACAAGTACCGGGCACACCCTTAGAAAATCAGCCTGATGTCCCCATTTGGGATATTGTGCGAATGATTGCCACAGCCAGGATTTTAATGCCAGCTTCCGATGTGCGTCTTAGTGCCGGTAGGGCTAGACTTTCTCAAGTAGAACAAGCTTTCTGCTTTATGGCAGGAGCCAATTCGATCTTTTCCAGCGATGATAACAAGATGTTGACAGTGACAACTGCCTGTCCAGATTACGATACTGACCGAGAAATGCTGAATTTACTTGGTTTGGGAATGCGTCCGCCTTCCCAAAGACAGGAGAAGGTAGCAAGTCCGGCTGTTGTGGGATAAATATCTTTTTGTGGGATGGGCGTCTCGCCCGTCCTGAGTAAACTGAGGGCAGGCAAGATTTCGGCGTGAGCGCTCAGTCGAACGCTGCCCGCCCCACAAGAGTCTTGGTTAAATTATCTTGGCAGTCCGCAGACCGAACAGCAGAGCGACAGACAAACCAAAGAATAAAGCTAAAAAGCCGATGTAAGCTGCAATTGCAAACATTTATTTTTCTCCACAATACTTCCTAAATCTATTGAATCATTAGTTGTTGGGGATTGGGCATGGGGCATGGGGCATGGGGCATTGGG
>NZ_JABXKM010000254.1 GCF_017115025.1 Nostoc sp. NOS(2021)
GAACTATAGCGTTTACTAATCACGTGAGGTACATCAGAGCAAGCTCCTCGCTTGCTCTGATGTACCTCACGTGATTAGTAAACGCTATAGTTCCTGTATCCACAACAAAGAAGGAGTTTAAGTCAGGTTTTACGCTGGCACTACAAATTTCTCGCTACCAGCCAGTCCAAAAGCTGCATGAATGGCTTGCAAAGCTTTAACACCTTGCTCTTGCGCCACGACACAACTAATTTTAATTTCTGAGGTGGCAATCATTTGAATATTGATTTGTTGTTGGGCTAAAGCTTCAAACATTTTAGTGGCAACACCTGGTTGTCCCACCATACCTGCACCAACAATACTTACCTTAGCGATCGCACTATCTAAAACAACTTCACCCCATCCTAACTCTGCTGCTACTTGGGTAAGCATTTCTTTTGCACTTTCCCCGTCTATCCGCGAGACTGTAAAAGCAATATCCCGCCTGGGAACACCATCAATCACTCGACAGCGCTGAGATTGGATAATCATATCAACGCTAATATTATGTTGCGCTAATAATCCAAATAGCTTCGCCGCCATCCCTGGCCGATCTGGCAATTGGCGAATTGCCAGACGCGCTTGGTTCAAGTCTAGGGCAACGCCGCGAACGGGGGGAGTGGGGGAAGAGTGAGGAGTTAGGAGTGAGGAGTTAGGAGTGAGGAATTCTCCCCTGCTTTCTACTTTCTGCTCCTTTGCTTCAATCTCAAAGGCGCTGCGGAGTGCTATGACGGCGCGATCGCATTCGGCTGCATCGACTACACAACTTACTTTTACTTCGCTGGTGGAAATCATCTGGATGTTCACGCCAACTTCGGCTAAGGTGGCGAACATCTTTGCAGCTACACCAGGACGGCCAATCATTCCCGCGCCGGCGATGCTGACTTTGGCAATGTTATTTTCTATCATTACCTCGGCTTCGGACAATTTGGGGTTAGATTGACTCCTCAATGCTGGGGCGATCGCTGCTGCTACTGCTTCTGCCCGTTTTAATATTGGTGTTGTCACAGTAAAGGCAATGTCATTACTATTACCTTCATGAACTGACTGAATAATCAAATCTACGTCTACTTTTTGCCGGGAAATTTCGCCAAATAACCTTGCTGCCACGCCTGGTTTATCGGGTACGTGCAACAAAGCAACCTTCGCTTGGTTAGTGTCAAATTCTACATGATCCACCGGACGAGCAATTTCTAGATTAATCAGCGATCGCCCTTGGGGTTTGGCTGATGTTACCCAAGTACCTGGGGCATCCGTCCAGCTAGACCTAACCACCAGAGGAACACCATAGTTACGAGCAATTTCCACAGCACGGGGATGCAGCACTTTTGCGCCCAAGCTAGCTAGTTCCAACATTTCATTGCAGGTGATGGCATCCATCAACTGAGCTTCAGCAACTAAGCGGGGATCTGTAGTTAAAATCCCTGGAACGTCTGTATAAATTTCGCAAAAATTTGCTCTTAATGCGGCTGCGATCGCCACTGCTGAAGTGTCGGAACCACCACGCCCCAAAGTTGTAATTTCCATCTCTCCGGCGCTAGATGTGCCTTGGAAGCCAGCTACTACAACTACTTTACCTTCATTGATGTGACGAGTTAGGCGAGTAGTTTCAATATGCAAAATCCGAGCGCGGCTGTGTTCGGCTTCGGTAACAATTCCTACTTGAGCGCCAGTCATCGAGATTGCAGGTTGTCCGAGTTCTTGCAATGCCATACTGAGCAAGGCAATGGTTACTTGTTCGCCAGTGGAAAGCAGCATATCCATTTCCCGGCGGTTAGGATTTGGAGAAATTTCATTAGCTAGTTTGACGAGTCCATCGGTGGTTTTGCCCATTGCGGAAACCACTACAACCAGAGAGTTTCCAGCTTTAACAGTTTTATAAACCCGCTGTGCAACAGCTTGAATACGTTCGACTGAACCGACAGATGTACCACCGTATTTCTGAACTATGAGCGCCATAACTTTTAGTCAATCAATTGTGTCTGTTTTGCTCAATGCCCCGCCGGGTTAGGAAGCTTTGAAGCGATTACATAGATATTTAGTTTACTAAACATCGTGCAGAATACCCCATGTTAATTATTCAAAAACTACATCTTCATAGAGTGCTGCCATTGTTTCCTCAAAATCCCCACTGTTTCAGATAGTCAACCACTCGGCGCTAGCGATCGCAGTATACATATAGCAGGGAATAGGGAATAGGGAATAGGGAACAGGGTTGAAAGTCTCTTGGTGTCAAGTGTTTTTTGATTAGCTGATGTTCTAAGCTAGCTGGCAACTGCTAGATCAGCAGTGTTGAGGAAATTTACCCCAAGTTATAATACACGATGAATAGTAGCGATCGCTTCTGGTTGATCACGACCACTGTAAAATTCAGAAATTTTTATGCAGAATAATTCATCACACAAGCCAACAATTGACTACTGGCACGTTTGGACAGACCACAACGGTATAAGTCACCAGTCCCGTTGTCAAATTGAAGACTTCATTCAAAAAGGCATAGCCCCGGATACCTCGCCGCAGTGGCTTTCTGACTTGAAGCAGTCCGGTGCCACAATCACCTTTACTGTGCTACCTGTGGGATGGGTTGGCAACTGGCATGAAAACCCGAAGCCTCAGTGGGTCATCCCGCTGTCGGGACGCTGGTTTGTGGAAACTATGGACGGCCAGCGAGTCGAGATGGGCCCTGGCGAAATTTCATTTGGAGAAGACCAGGGTACGAAAGCAGACGCGCAAGGTCATAAAGGTCACTTATCTGGAACAGTAGGCGATGCGCCAGCTGTTCTGATAATGGTGCAACTTGAAGAGACTCCGACTATAGACCAATCGTGTCGCTTTAGATAAGGCTTCCTCAAAACGACTAGCATTTACTCTACTGTCTCAATGCCAGAGGGTATATCTAAAGCATTGTGATGAGCCAACTATTGCTGCGATCGCACTCACCATAAAATGGTGTAGTGAATATCCACTCCGCAAACTACAGCGAGGAAGGGAACAATCACTACTCCACCACCTAAGATTCGTAGCAAATTATATTTGGCAATACCCTGCAATGCCAATGGGTCGGCTGACAATGCCAATGCGTTGACTGACAATGCCAATGCGTTGACTGACAATGCCAATGGGTCGGCTGACAATGCCAATGCGTTGACTGACAATGCCAATACGTTCCCCTGCAATTAGAAACGCTACGCTTTGAAAGAAAAGTAACAAAAGCACTAGATGATACATCTATACTAAAATTTACTATGGAATTGCCTGTTGTGACAAAGTATTCAACATAGAGCATCGAGAACGCAGTTGCTATGATCAAACGCCTGCTTGTGGTAGAATCTCCGGGAAAAGTCAAAAAACTCAGTCAAATTCTGGGTGCAGATTGGAAAGTTCTAGCCAGTTGTGGCCACATCCGAGAACTCAGCAATGAAGGGGACGATTCCTTGGGCTTCGTCATGGACGGCAGTAATGTCCGCTGCAATTATGTCCCGCGTGACCAACGAGCAAAGGAAACAATTCAGAAGCTCAAGTCTGCGGTGAGGCAGGTTGATGAAGTTGTCTTAGCAACTGACCCAGACCGAGAAGGCGAGACAATCGCTTGGCATCTCAAAGAAACGCTGGGTTTAAGGGAACCGAAACGAGTAATTTATACTGAGATTACAGCATCGGCGGTGCAGAGTGCGATCGCTAATCCCAGAAAGCTAGACCAAAACTTGATTGGTGCTGGGCTGTGCCGAGATTGCCTAGATAAGTTGGTAGGTTACAAGGGTAGCCCTTTAGTTTGGGCATTGAATAACGGCGCTAAGAGTGTTGGCAGAGTCCAAAGCGCGACGTTGCACTTGATTTGTCAGCGAGAAAACGAAATTCTGGCTTTTGTCCCCCAAGATTACTGGAGTGTTTGGGTAGATTATGCTGAAGGATTCCGGGCTTTTTACAAAGGGACGGTCAATTCTGCAACAGATGCAGCAGACCAAGAAACTGAAGCTCACGATGACGCGAAGGTAGGTAACAGCACAGAAACACCGGAGTCTAAGCGCGTTCTTTCGGAAGCAGAAGCAACACGTTTAGTTGAAGAAGCACTGCGGCATCCTCATCAGGTGATTCATTTTGAAGGAAAAATCGTTAACCGCCAGCCACCTCCACCATTTACAACTTCCAGCCTTCAGCAAGCAGCCGGTTCAAAGCTGAGGTTTGCTCCCGACAAAACCATGATTGTTGCCCAAAAGCTTTATGAGGCAGGGCTGATTACATATATGCGAACAGACTCAGTGATGCTGAGTCCAGAATTTTGTGCCAGCGCCCGCCAATGGTTAGAGCAAAATGATCCGCAGAATGTACCGCAGCAAGTCGCCAAGCATCGCAGTAGCAAGTCGGCTCAAGAAGCACATGAGGCGATTCGTCCAACGGATGTGTTTCGTCCCTCAGTTCAGTTGCGTTCTGAACTTCCTGATGATGAGTTTAATCTGTATGTGATGATCTGGAAACGGTCAATTGCTTCTCAATGTTGTGCTGCCCAATTGCGTAAAACTTTAGTAATTACTCAGTCTGGTTCTCTACTGTGGTCAGCCAGAGGGCAAGTGATTGAATTTTACGGTTATGCTCGGTACTGGAACAATCTCAGCAAGGATAGTATTTTACCTTCATTACAACAGGGACAAGCATTGAAACTGGAGAATGCGGGACATGAGCAGAAGCAGACCCAGCCACCACCCCGTTATAGTGAACCTAAATTAGTGCAACTGATGGAACGTAAAGGAATTGGTCGCCCAAGTACCTATGCTCCTACTGTTGCTACCTTAAAAAAACGAAATTATGTCGAGTTGAAAAAAGACCATCTGCAACCGACAGCGTTAGGATTAGAAGTTGATGCGTTTTTGCTCAAAGCACTGCCGGATTTATTAGAGGCGGAATTCACAGCGAAAATGGAAGATGCTCTTGATGCAATTTCTGAGGGAAAAAACTCTTGGCAGCATTATTTAACTAGTTGGAATCAGAATTATTTTGTACCAGCGCTCTCCAAAGCTAAAACTGTAGTTGCGAGTTCCTCAACAGGTAAAGTCAATGTGATAAGCGAGCGCAAATATGAAACTTCCAAGACTCGATGCCCTGAATGCAAAAATTTTCTCGCCAAAATTCCCAGCAGTAAAGTTAAAAAGAAATATTTCCTCAAATGCACAAAAGGCTGTGAAAATGTCGTGCTATTTTGGAGCGACTTTAACAAAACTTGGCAGCCACCACAAACTAAAGCAGTTCAGGCTGAAAATCAACAAAAGCCTCCCGTCAAGGTTACGGCATATCCCTGCCCAGTATGTAAAAAACCTCTAGAGGAGTACAGTTATATAAAAGATGGGCAGAGTAAGACAATGTTGCGATGTTGTGACCCGCGATCGCGTCAGGATACCAAACATAAAGATGTGGCTTATTTCAATACGCCAAAAGGGTGGTGGAGTCCTAAGTTTGGGGAGTTGAATTGTTAGGTTCCACCGTTGATATTTTTGCCGCCAATAATGACAACAAATCATTTAATTTTGTAAGTCGTAGGGTGTGTTACCGCGAAACAAGGGGTTAGCCTCTTCTCTAGTGAGCATAAATACTTGACAAACAAGCACTCAAGTTAACTCATATCTTGCACCTGGAAATGTTGATGTCAAAACCAGAACTAAGTGTAAGAG
>NZ_JABXKM010000177.1 GCF_017115025.1 Nostoc sp. NOS(2021)
CCTGCTCCCCTGCTCCCCTACTGCTCCCGCAAGCCGCCGCGCTAAAGCTTCCAGAGGATTTGCACCCGGACGAATGCTGCTAATCCACCATTGTTCGCTACTGGGTATTTGTTTGCCCAATCGCAATTGGGGAATTACACCAGCTTGGACAATTGAAGATTTGCCGCTTCCAGAAGCACCGATGACGGCTAGAAAAGAGCGATCGCGTAGTTGGTGAATTAACTGCTGAGTTAAAGCTTCTCTACCGTAAAAATATTGACTATCTTCTTCCAAAAAAGCACTTAGCCCCATGTAAGGGCATACTCCCAAATCCAATCCTGTGGTTGATTCTGGTGTATTTGTGTAAGTTTTTGCTGGGAGAATTTCGATAATGCCTTGTGTGCCTGATAGCCAGATGTAAAGAGGCACACCGCTACCTGCTAAGGATAATTGTAGTTGAGCGATCGCTCCGGCGGCTGAGAGTCCATCTGTATGCGTTGCCGCCATCAAGGTATCAAAAAATTTTTGGGCGAAGCGTTCTGGTGCGTCAGCAGGTGAGGCGTAGGCGATTAAACATTGTCCTTGGTGCGAGTCAATTTGCAAATCTTCTACCCAATCTTGCAAGGATGCATTAGCTACAGGACAATCAAGGATGATAATTTGTTGAGCGGTGCAGAGGCGTAGCTGTTGTTTCAACCAAGAACGCTTGATGCGGATATTTTCTCCCAGCAATAACCATTCCCCGGCGTCGGTTTCTTCAATTCGTCCGCGCAGATAAAGCAGTATAACTTCTGATGTGGGTTGTTGCAAATGACGAGCGATCGCTTCTTTGATCTGATCAGCAGATACTTTTGTTGCTGGCAAATACTCTAGTGCAAAACCCCCAACACTTCCGAGAAATTTGCTAATATCTAGTGTTGTTTTCCTAACTGATAATCCCTCTACTACTATTCCTATTCGGCGATGCACCTCAAGAGTTGCCTTAGTTAATCTTTTCCCGACAATTAGTTCCCCAACTCCCTCAACAATTCGCTTAGGAGTTTGCAACGGATATTCTCGGAAAAGTTGAGTTTCTCCTTTAGCTTTTTTCTGCTGATTAATCAGCCGCAATTGTTGATTACTTTTATCTATATATTGGAGAGTTTGATGATATACATATCGATACAAACTATCCACAGAAATTAAGCCTTGGCTATCTGCTGCCTCACCTTGTAACCCTTTCATTAAATAATAAGTAAACACCCCGTGTCCCAATTCGGGAAACTCCCAAGATTGCTGGTTATTATCACAGGAAAGCAAAGCATAAAAACCTTTACTTTTAGCAGCACACTGTTGTAATACTTCAACCAGTTTTGGTGTAGCATTCAGCAATGGTTCTCTTGTTGTACCTCTGAGTGTCATCCCGCCACTATGACAAGCATCTAGCCAAACAAGCTGATTTTGCGCTCCACTATTACCCAAAAGTAGCAAAAGTTCTTGTAAAGCTAAAGCTGTGTTTTGCAGATCAGATTTTTGAGTATTTGCCAAACACAAAAATGCTTGCTGCGTGTTTGGTTCTACAATCCCATGTCCAGAAAAATAAAATAAAATCGTATCAATAGATTGAGCCGCAGTCGTAATTTGCCGGAGACTGGCACGGATGTTTTCTAAAGATGGTGGTTGCGGTGCAAAATCATGGTAGATTTTGACCTCAGTTTGGGTAAATTGTGCGGCTGCATCTACCAATGCTTCTGCTAAACCCTGACAATCTACTGTTGAATAACTAAGGCTGGGTAGTCCGTCATCTTGATATTGATTGACTCCCACCAACATTAGCCACAGCTTAGGAGTTGCAGTTTGTTTAACTGAAGTTGAGCGACTGGTGATCCCAATTGGTGACATTTTTTACACAGCAGTAGCTAAAGAAGGGACAAAAGCAGGTAACTTAATTTGTTCTATATCTAGTTTTCCAGTTTGCGGATTAATAATTCCAGCTTGTTTGAGGCGATATTCAATGTGTTGCAGCGTTCCTTGATCTATGATGCAGCGAATCGCGCCCGATTCATCAATATCATTATATTCCCGACTACCTTCGGCAACTGGAGAACCACTACAACTACCAAAGTAGGCACATGTACTACAGGTTGCTGCCATCCGTTCTTCAGCTTCTGCAATGATTTGTTGGTGGCGTTCTCCTACGATTAAATCTGTTAGAGATGTGGTGAATATATTACCATGACTACGTTCAATTTCATAGGCATCAGCATAGCTATATATATCGCCTGTTGTATTTACTAAATAAACGTTTTCCCATTCTTTTTTATCATAAAAAATTAAAGAAGAGTTGGGAGTGTAATGCTGAACAACCTGCTGAATGTAATCAACTATCGGCACAACTGATACAAACTCTTGATCTTCTAGCCAAAAATCTACTAGAGTACAAAAAGCATCTAAAGTTTCCTGGGGAGAAATCTCAAAACCTTGATGTTGCCCATCAAAAGAACCTTTAAATAAAGGTAAAACCCTAAAGGAGAGATTCATAGTTCGATAAAAGTTGTAAATCTCTCGCAGATATGGCAAGTTAAGTTTTGTTAAAACAGTGATACACCCAAAGGGGATATTGGCTTTACTCAAACAATCCATATTTTTTAAAACAGTGTCTAGAGAATCAACAGCAGAACGATTAACTCTCAATCCCCCAAATAAATCTATGGACACGCCTACCTCATCAAATCCATCTTTTAATAGGCGAATACGTTCAGGATTAAGTACGGTTAGGTTGGTTTGAACTGCATTTGTGATATTATTGGCTAATTCCCCAAATATTTGGCGTTGAAGGTCAAATGCTTGCCAATAATAGTCTGGTGATTGTAATAGAGGCTCGCCACCATGCCAAACAAATTGAATATCAACAGGAAAGTCGAGTTGACGATAATAGCTGGCAATATTATGGAACATTTGCTCTAATTGTTCAGGTGCGATGGCTGCTTTATTTCCTAATTCTGCATATTCATAGCAATAGCGGCAGCGTAAGTTACAAAACTTTGATGTTTTTACAACAAACTGAACCTGTCTTGGGCTGATATTCATGACTTTATCCTGATAAATTATAGATGGGGAAAATTCCCTGAAGCAGAGGAGATATAACTTTTTTCTTCAGGGAGAAGTATTTATTAATCGTTAGAAAGATAGATATCTTTCTAGCGGACTTTGTTCAAAGTACGGAAAGTATTGACTGCGGAAGTAGGTGCGGCTGGTTGGGTTAGAACATTAAGAGGATTATTCAGTTTGCCCTTTTCTCTGAAAGAATTTTTAAAAGCAGCCTCTTGGAAAGTATCCTTACCTGTTAAACGGCCTGGACGTAATACATCCACTTTATTAATCACATTGGGAGCAAACTTAATAGGTGTTTGGACGCGATTAACTTCTAAAGGTGTTTTGTTTACTACTGATTGTGCTTTAGCTGCTGTAGAAATAAATACTGAAGGAACAGCAATGCTCAAAGCTAGAAGTAAACCACCAGAGAGATTTATAGGAAATTTCATATTGTGTCAGTCCTTGAAGTTAGTAATGTTGTTGTGGGGTTGAACCCCTTCACTTACTCAATAGGTTTACTTTTAGATTTTTATGCAGTGCTATGAAAATTTTTTGGGGAATTTATCAAAATTATTTTGAGGAAGTCATGAGACTTTTTGTAACCCATTTGTAGAGACAGTATTCATCGCGTCTTTGCCCAAATATGTGTTGTAATCGTTAATTGAATTGATACAAGAAGTGTATTCTGGAGTGCAAACAGAAAAACCCCGCGTAGGCAAGGTTTAATGCTGGGATAAATTTTGTTTTTGTTGTGGTTCAAGCAATAATTTACGCTAAGTTTTATTTAGTGATTAACTATCTCACTCTTGTTTGTTTTTGAAAGTATTTAGGACTTACGCACTGTACAAAAGAATTATGTTGTGTATCAACGTCAATATGTCGTTTCAGGTTTTTATTAATCATTCTTTGATGGGAAGTAGACCCGCGCGGTAGGGGCAATTCATGAATTGCCCCTACGACAAATGTGGTTTTGAAAATCACCCATATTTGCTCTTTCGTGTCAATGCGTAAGTCCTAGTATTGACGAAAACAAGTAGATGAACAAAAATATTTACAGTCATTGCGTTCGCCTTTGGCGTTCCCGTAGGGAAGGAGTACGCTGCATTCGCAATGACATTGTGTAACTAAAGTATTAAGTATTTCATTGAAGTCGAAATATAATCCTCAGTCCTTGTAGTAAAGTTTGTGTAGGCATCGTTTAACGCTTTCAGTCTTCCTATAGGTTGGGTGACAATTTTTTATGCATCCTCGGCAAAGCATTATGGAAATCTTTTCAACTTTTGTGCAATTTGATGCCGATCGCTTCAATCGTTGGGCGACAGAATCAAGGTTACGTCGCAGTATCCAAAGTTGTCTCAACCGCACCCCTCAAGAAACTTCAGAACATTTTTGGGCTTTCTACTGGTATAAATTATGGCTTTTTACCGAAACGAAGCTACTGGCTAAAGAACATCTGGCGGCTTACTTGCAAGAATCCTGTTATTGGGCATCCCAAAAAACAGTTAACAGTTTTGCGAGTACTCAGTACAAGTTATCAGACTGTTTTCAAATTGCGATCGCTCAAGTTGATAAAGTCCTGAAAGGATTTAATGCAGATCAAGGCTTTATTTTAAAAAACTACGCTAGCGCTATCTTTAGCAGTGCTATTCGGGAAAATTTACGCCAAAATCGTGAAATTGATATTTGTACAGATTGGGGACTATTACGAAAAATCACTAAAAAGTTTTTGGTGGAGTCTTTACAAAATGCAGGTTTATTGCTAGAGGATATTAACGCTTACGTCATAGCTTGGAACTGTTTCAAAACTCTATATATTCCAACACACAAAGGTACTTCTCGCCAAATTTCTCAACCAGGCAATGAGATTTGGGAGGCGATCGCTAAAGCTTATAATTCACAAAGTGGTCAGCAAGTCAATTCCCAAACCTTAGAAAAGTGGCTTTTAACTGCTGCTAAAGCCGCACGCCGCTATCGTTACTTTCCCGTTGACTCTCTCAATATCCCTAAAGGTGGCGATGATTCGTGGGAGTGGCTTGAGAATATTCCCGGAACACAACAAGAATCTCTAATTAATGAAATTCTTGCCCAAGAAGAAGAACAAACAAGAAACTTTCAACAAACTGAGATTAACAAAGTTTTAGTGGCTGCGATCGCTCAACTTGAACCGCAAGTACAAGAAATTTTACAACTTTATTATGCTCAAGAACTAACTCAAGACAAAATTGCCAAACAATTACAAATACAGCAATATACTGTCTCACGGCGACTAAAAAAAGCCCAAGAAACTTTGTTACGCTTTTTAGCTAACTGGAGTAAAGATAGTTTGCATATTTCCGTCACCTCAGACCTACTCAAGAGTATAAACATACTAATGGAGGAATGGTTGAAAAATTACTATGGTGTTGTATGAGTGG
Source organism: Nostoc sp. NOS(2021) (assembly GCF_017115025.1). GTDB lineage: Bacteria > Cyanobacteriota > Cyanobacteriia > Cyanobacteriales > Nostocaceae > Nostoc. The sequence goes on from NZ_JABXKM010000177.1 coordinate 5,469, forward strand.
GATGAGGGAGAAATGAATCAATTCAAAATTCAAAATTCAAAATTCATCGGACTTACGCAAAAGTACACGCTGTAGGGGCAATTCATGAATTGCCCTAAGAAGAAAATCACTCTTTTCGGCCATTGTTTGCGTAATATCATGTCCGGGTAATTAGTTGTGATTCCCATAGTCATTGCACCC
>NZ_JABXKM010000186.1 GCF_017115025.1 Nostoc sp. NOS(2021)
GTGTTAGGGGACTTTTGCAAGAGGTTTAAACTAAAAAATACTACAGGTAAAAGGAATATGAAAAAACAAGCGATCGCAGCAGGATTTGTTCTATTTTCTTTCATGTTGCCGACCAAAGCCTCGGCTGCGAGTTTTGATCAGCTTTATGTATTTGGTGATAGTCTTTCCGATACAGGCAATATATATAATGCTTCGGGTGGAACATACCCTCTAAGCCCACCTTACTTTCAAGGACGTTTTTCCGATGGGCCGATCTGGGTGGATTATCTCGGAAATCAGCTAGGATTAAAGTCCACTTTATTCACTACTATTCCTTCCACACCAATTCCTACCCAGGGGATAAACTTCGCTTTCGGTGGTGCTAGCTCTGGTTTAGATAACGCTATCCTTCCCAATGCAAATTTACCGGGAGTGCTTCAACAAGTCCTTGATTTTGCTGGAACTCTGCAAGCAAATCATCAAACTGCTGATCCAAATGCACTTTATACATTATGGGGAGGCGCGGATGATTTATTGTTTGTTAACCCTAAAGATCCGACGACACCAATCAGTAATATATCCGAGGCGTTGAACATTCTCGCAGGAGTCGGGGCGAAAAATATTTTGGTGTTTAATTTGCCAGATTTAGGAAAGCTACCAGCTGATCAAGCCTACAATCTCAACCCTGCAACCCTTAGCGAATCGACTAGTGAGTTTAACTCGGGTTTAGCAACAACTGTCAGCGCTTTGAGTGAAAACCCGGATCTCAACATCATCTCTGTTGATACTTATTCTTTATTTAATCAGGCAAGTGCATTGGGTTTGACAAATGTAACTGAGTCTTGTCTATCTAACCTAGATATATGTAACCCAGGTAACAACACATTTCTGATCTGGGACGGTTTGCACCCAACAACTGCTGCTCATAAGCTGATAGCAGATGCTGCACTGGCGGCGATTGATGCTAAGTCTGTCCCTGAACCTTCGATTAACTTGGGGATTTTAGCCCTTGGTGCTTTTGGTGCGATCGCAGTGCTGAAGCGTCAACAAAAAAATAAAACACTTGTATCAGCAGGTCGGGTTGTTGATGCAAAATTGTCTCATACAATAGTTGAAAATTAAACGAACTGTATTGATGTGGGATTACGATCGCTTATTTCAAATTATTGAAGAATTAGTCATGCATCATTCTCCTAGTGGTGCAGAAGCTGAGATTAACCAGCTGTTGATGCAACGATTTGCGGCGCTAGGTGTGGAAGTATGGTGCGATCGCGCCGATAATATTATTGCGAAAATTCCAGGGAAAAATCCAGACGGAGCGATTGCGATCACCGCACACAAAGATGAAATTGGCGCAATTGTCAAGAGTATCGGTGATCAAGGTCGTGTCAAAGTCAGCAAACTCGGCGGTTCTTTCCCGTGGGTTTACGGGGAAGGCGTTGTCGATTTACTGGGAGATAACGAAACTATCAGTGGAATTCTCAGCTTTGGTTCCCGCCATGTTTCCCATGAATCTCCTCAAAAAGTGCAGCAGGAAGATACTACTGTGAAGTGGGAAAATGCCTGGATTGAAACGAAGCTGACATCTGCTGAATTAGAAGCAGCTGGTATTCGACCTGGAACTAGAATGGTGATCGGTAAGCATCGCAAGCATCCAATTAGGTTAAAGGATCATATTGCCAGTTACACCTTAGATAACAAAGCTTCTGTGGCGATTCTGTTAGCTTTAGCTGAAAACCTAAAACAGCCAGTTGTTGATGTTTATTTAGTGGCATCAGCAAAAGAAGAAGTGGGAGCAATTGGGGCGCTATTTTTCACCCAAAATCAGCGTTTGGATGCCTTGATTGCTTTAGAAATTTGTCCATTATCTGAGGAATATCCTGTTAAAGATGGGGAAAGTCCTGTACTTTTATCTCAAGATGCTTATGGAATATATGATGAGGGGCTAAATGGCCAACTGCGCCATAGTGCCAAGCAATTGGATATGCCAGTGCAGTTAACAACTCTGAGTGGATTTGGTAGTGATGCTTCAATTGCAATGAAATTTGGGCATGTTGGGCGTGCTGCTTGTTTGGCATTTCCTACCCAAAATACACATGGATATGAAATTGCTCATTTAGGAGCGATCGCAAATTGTATTGATTTGTTAAAAGCTTTCTGCGAAACTGAGTTTGAGTGATAATTTGAGGCTTTGATTTGAAGGAGCGATCGCATATCAACCTAAATATAGCTAACATCATCAAATTCATAGTGTGTCATACTCTGCATCATCAGGGTTATCCCAGATTTTGAACAGAACTGGTTCAGAAAGTTTTGCTGCGGCAAAGGTAAGGCTATGGTCTGTATTTTGCTGATCCAAAGAATCAATAAAATCTTCAACTAGCAAAACTTTTTCGGGAGGTAGCTGGCGAATTTTTTGAAGTAACCTTTGCTCTGAAATGCTATCAGCCTGCATTATTTAGATTCTCCTAACCTTGCCTGTATTGGTTGCTTTATGCATTCATTATAGTTTTTAGTTCTCTCTAGCCATGAAGGCGATCGCTAACTGTCTCGATTTGTTAAAAGCTTTCTGCGAAACTATTAGAGGTATAATTGCTGAAATTTCGTGTATTTATTTAAATGCTTACAGTTACACCAGAGGAAATTAGTCAGTTTCGCAGACAGTTGGCGAATAGTCCTGAAGCTTTAACAGCATTGGATACCATAGAAGAGTGTGAAGGCTATTTAGACGATGCAGTTCCACTGCTTGTTATGCGGGAGACTGCACAGGAAGCAGATAGATCGTTAAATGATTTGCTGGAAAAAAGCCGCCAATTCCTCTGTCAGGAGGAAGTTAGACAATTTTTGGAATCTGGATTAATTGCTCCAATTGTAGAACCATTGGCTGTTAGTGCAGGCATTCCTCTAGGTACTGCGACTGCACTGAGTATTTGCGTGTTTAAACTGGGTGCGAAAAAGTTTTGTAAAGTCCCCGAATCTGGTGCTTAAAGTCCAGATGCTGTAAATCCAGCCCAGTAGTAGGGATTTGCAAAAGGTAGGGGTTGACGTTGCTTAATTAATTTCAAAGATTCTTGAAATATGATGCGTTGTCCTACTCTTAGTTGAGCAAGGACTTTTTCAATTTGGGGTTTGTGTTCTTCCAAAAATCTGTCTAATTCTTCAATAGTCAGATTTCGCAGCCAGTTTTGAGCTTGTTTCAGGGCTATGGCAATATCTCCTGCTTCCAGGTTATCAAGTTTGACTAAGTTTTCGTAGAATTTAATCATTAAAAAGCTGGTGGAAAGGTCATCTACTTTCCATAGAGAACTAACGACACTGGGACTACCTGCTAATAGAAAACCGCTAGGTAATCCAATATATTCGTCGCTGGCATTTTGAACATCAATTAATCCAGTTTCGCAAGCGGAAAGGGTGACGAGGCGACATTTTTCTAATTTGAGAGCGAAGATTTTATCTAAGGTAAGGCATTTTTCTAAATCGTGGGTTTCCCCTACTCGCAAATTCAGGTAACGTTCGGAGTCGAGTTTTGTTGGTGTGTCTGCGACGGGTGCATTTGCCAAAATTAAGGCTGAATTACCGGGGTTAGTTAAGTTAAAATACCCATGACAGCTAAAGTGGGTGCAGTGGTAAGTATTTAAGTCAGTATTATTAATAGCTGTGAGTGTCGCTGCTGTTTTTTTCAGAACGTTGGAAGTATTAAAGTAGCTTTGAATAACTTGTACTTCTAAATCGGTGTAATTCAGGTCTTCTGTAGGATTTTGAATTGCAAACAGAGATTGAAAATCAGGACGTTTGCGCTGTTGTACTTGTTGCAGTAGTTGACAACTGGGTGCATAGCTCACACCACCAGCAAATAAATCCAGAAGACAACACGAATTTTCAGAATTTTGACTTACTGGGATTGCATGAAGGGGGAATAAATGCAGGAATTGATGGGGAATTAGGATGAGTTTATCGCAGTGCTTTGGTATCTGGGTTAAGATTTCATCAATATGTAGAATCGAAGCTAATTCTTTGAGTGCTTCCCCTAAGTTATTTCGCCATTGGTCGTTTTGATTGTAGTAATTCTGCAAATATTGATTTACCCAATCATACAAAGCTTGTTGGTCTTCTGGTTGGGATTGCCAAACAGTTACCTCTCCTTGTTTTGTGACAATAAACGCCAAAATTTTATCGTTGAGAATATACCACTCGATAATGGCTGTATGCTCATCCAAAGAACCTTGGAAGGAGTGGAATTTGAAACCATAACCAACAGGTAAGTATTGGTTTTGCAATTCATTACGCTGCTGTCGCAACTGTTGTAGATGTTGTGCAAGGACTTTGGGCTTTTCAGCTTTGCCATTTTGGATTTGATATTGTCCTACGGCTATTTCATCCCTGTATTTTTCTAATTGAGTGAATACTTCTGGAGGGAAGATGGTTTTAGAGTCGCGTTCGAGGATTTGTTCGACTAAATTGCGGGTTTTACTACGTTCAACATATTCAATTGCTTCGGTAATCTTATTTAATTCCCTGCAAACTTCTACCATACAGCTATAAACTTGGTTAAAGTGTTCCGCTTGTTTGCGTTTGCTTTCTTCTCCAGATACTATTTCTTCCCGCAAAGATTCTATAGTGACAATGGCAGACTCAAGAGTATTGTATGCTAAGTCAAACTTGTTTGCGTCTTGGTAAGTTATTGCCAGTTGAAACAAAGTTTCTGCATGAGCTTGAGGCACAACTTCTCTGGTGTCAACAGTTAAAGCAGCAGTATAAGCAGCGATCGCCTGTTCAATGTTATCTGCCCTGTCTCCTTTAATTCTCTGGCTATAGGAAAGTCCGAGATTATATCGCGTCATTGCCCAAGATTGAGGCAAAGCTTCTCTGGTGTAGACAGTTAAAGCAGCAGTAAAAGCCGCGATCGCATTTTCGATGTTATCTGCCCTGTCTCCTTTAATTCTATCCCTGTAGGCAACAGCGAGATTATTTTGCGTCATTGCCCAAGCTTGAGGCAAAGCTTCTCTGGTTCTGATAGTTAAAGCAGCAGTATAAGAAGCGATCGCCTGTTCGATATTCTCTGCCTTGTCTCCTTTGATTCTCTCCTTGTAGGCATTTGCGAGATTATTTTGCGTACCTGCCCAATCTTGAGGCAAAGCTTCCCTGGTGTAGACAGTTAAAGCAGCAGTTAAAGCAGCGATCGCCTGTTCAATGTTATCTGCCCTGTCTCCTTTAATTTTATCGCTGTAGGCATTTGCGAGATTATTTTGCGTTGCTGCCCAATCTTGAGGCAAAGCTTCTCTGGTTCTGACAGTTAAAGCAGCAGTATAAGCCGCGATCGCCTGTTCGATATTATCTGCCCTGTCTCCTTTAATTCTCTGGCTGTAGGCAAGTCCGAGATTATTTTGCGTCATTGCCCAATCAACAGGCAAAGCTTCCCTGGTTGTGACAGTTAAAGCAGCAGTAGAAGCAGCGATCGCCTGTTCAATGTTATCTGCCCTGTCTCCTTTAATTCTTTCCCTGTAGGCATTTGCGAGATCATTTTGCGTTGCTGCCCAATCAACAGGCGAAGCTTCCCTGGTGTGGACAGTTAAAGCACTAGTAGAAGCCGCGATCGCCTGTTCGATGTTATCTGCCCTGTCTCCTTTAATTCTATCGCT